>DASZQH010000365.1:0-45457 GCA_035549805.1 Burkholderiales bacterium | reverse complement strand
TGACACTCGATGGAACGTCACGGTGCCCTCCCTTCCGCGGCCTGTCCGATCACGAGAGACGAACCCTGTATCGGGCTGAAATGCACTTGCCGAATCTCTTCCTCAACGTGCAGCCCGACTACATCAACTCGCACCTGATGTTCCCCACGGGTCCGGAAAGCGTGCGCATCGTGTACGACTGGCTGTTCGAGGCGGACCGGCTGCCGCTGCCGGATGCCGACCTCGAGCACTACGTGGCGCTGTGGGACGTGACGAACAAGCAGGACGCGCGCAACTGCGAGTGGCAGCAGGAAGGCGTACGCTCGCGCGCATTCGAGCACGGCTGGTACGTGCCGCAGGAGTTCGATGCCCACCGCTTCGCGCAGTGGGTGCGCGCGGGCCTCGCCGCGCTTCCTAGCCGGCGCGCTTGATGAGCTGGCGCGCGATGATGAGGCGCTGCATCTCGTTCGTGCCCTCGCCGATGCAGAGCAGCGGCGCGTCGCGGTAGAGCCGCTCGACCGCGAACTCCTTCGAGTAGCCGTAGCCGCCGTGGATGCGCACCGCCTCGTGCGCGTTCTCGAACGCCGCCTCGGTGGCGAAATACTTCGCCATCCCCGCCTCGAGGTCGCAGCGCTCGCCGCGGTCGTAGATCTCGGCGGCGTTGCGCACCAGCAGGCGCGCCGCCTCGACGCGCGTTCCCATCTCGCCCAGCTTGAGCTGGATCGCCTGGTGCTCGCAGATCGGCTTGCCGAAGGTATGGCGCTCGCGCGAGTACTTCAGGGCCTCGTGCAACGCCGCGGCCGCGATCCCGACACCGCGCGCCGCGACATTGATGCGCCCGAGCTCCAGCCCGCCCACCGCCTGGTGGAAGCCGCGCCCCTCCTCGCCGATCAGGTTCTCCGCCGGCACGCGATGGCCGTCGAAGACGAGCTCCGCGGAATCGATGCCCTTGTAGCCGAGCTTCTCGAGCTTCCTGCTCGCCGTGAAGCCCGGCCCCTTCTCGCACAGCAGCATGGTCATGCCGCGGTGGCGCGGCTCGGCCGCGGGATCGGTCTTCACGAGCACCGCGAAGCAGTGCCCCTGGATGCCGTTGGAGATCCAGGTTTTGGTGCCGTCGACAACGAAGTGGTCGCCCTCGCGGCGCGCGCGGGTGCGGATCGCCTGCAGGTCGGTGCCCGCGTTCGGCTCGGTGAGCGCGAGCCCGCCGCGCAGCTCCCCGGTCGCGAACCGCGGGAGGAACTTCTGCTTCAGGGACGACGAACCGAATCTCTCGACGAGCAGCGCCATCATCAGGTGCGAGTTGAAGATGCCGGTGAGCGACATCCAGGTCTCGGAGATGCGCGCCACGATGCGCGCATAGAGCTGCGCCGAGAGGCCGAGGCCGCCATAGTCCGGGCTGATCGTGGCGCCGAAGAGCCCCAGCTCGCGCATGCGCTCCACCATCTGCGCGGGCCAGACGTCGTCGTGCTCGAGCTGCATCACCTGCGGCGCGACCTCGCGGGTCAGCCAGCGGTCGATGGCGTCGAGGATCTGCGCCGCTTCCGGCGAATCGGCGGCGACGGCGGGGGCGGGTCCGGCGGCAGAAGTCATTTGTCCGGACAATTGTACAATAGCGGCGCATGACCGCATCCGCGACGCTCGGCGCCTTCTGCGCCTCCCTGCGCTGGGAAGACATCCCGCCCCCCGTGCGCGATCGCGCGAAGCACCTCATCCTCGACGCCGTCGGCTGCGGGCTCGCCGCCCGGCGCTTCGACTTCGCCGCGCCGGCGCTGCGCGCGGCCGCCGAGCTCGGCGCCGGCGGAGAGCGCGTCGTGCTCGGCCAGCCGGCGCGCCTCTCGCTGCGCGACGCCGTGCTGGCGAACGGCATCCTGATGCACGGCCTGGACTACGACGACACCCACACCGAGGGGATCGTGCACCTCACGGTATCGGTGCTGCCCGCGGCGCTCGGCGTGGCAGCCGAGCGAGGCCTGCACGGGCGGGAGCTGCTCGCGGCCTACGTGGCGGGCGTCGAAGCCGGTGCCCGCATCGCCGCCGCCGCCAGGGGCGCGTTCCATCAGGTCGGCTTCCACCCCACAGGCGTGGTGGGTGCTTTCGCCTGTGCGATCACCGCCGGCAAGCTGTACGGGCTCGACGCGGAGTCGCTCGGCCGCGCGCAGGGCATCGCGCTCTCGGTCGCCGCGGGGAGCCTCGAGTTCCTGGAGGACGGATCGTGGACGAAGCGCTTTCATCCGGGCTGGGCTGCGGTAGGTGGCATCACCGCCGCGATCCATGCCGGGCACGGCTTCGTCGCCCCGCCCGCGGCCTACGAAGGGCGCTTCGGCCTGTATCGCAGCTACCTCGGTGCGCTCGAGGCGCAATGCGATCGCGCCCGCGTGACACGCGGCCTCGGGCAGGAATGGGAAACGCTGCAGGTGGCTGTCAAGCCCTACCCCGCCTGCCACTTCGTGCATGCCTTCGCCGACGCCGCGATCGCGCTTCACGCGGCCGGCGTACGCGCGCAGGATGTAGAGCGAATCACCGCGCTGGTGCCGGCGGAGGTCGTGAAGACGGTCTGCGAGCCGCAGTCGGCGAAACGCCGCCCGGCGAACGACTACGACGCGCGCTTCAGCGTGCCCTACGTGATCGCGGCGGCGCTGCGCGCGGGGCAGTTCGGTCTCGCGGAGCTGGAAGAGGGTCCGCTGCGCGATCCGCAGACGCTCGCGCTCGCGGCGAAGGTGGACTACGCGGTCGATCCGGATTCCACGTTCCCGAAGCATTACTGCGGCGAAGTGATCGTGCGCACGAAGGCGGGCCGGGAGCACCGGCACCGCGAAGGGGTCAACCGGGGTTGCGCCGAGCGGCCGCTTTCAAGCGCGGAGGTCGAAGCGAAGTTCGCCGGCAACGCCGCCTTCGGCGGCGCAACGGAGCGCGGGCGCCCCATGCGCGATGCGATCCTGAGCCTGGATGCGCATCCGGCACGCGCGCTGGAGGATACCCTTGCCGCCGGCTGATTCGCGCCTCCCGCTCGCAGGCCTGCGCGTCCTCGCCGTCGAGCAATACGGCGCCGGGCCGGCCGGCACCGTCTACCTTGCCGACCTCGGCGCGGAGGTGGTGAAGATCGAGAACGTGCGCGAGGGCGGCGACGTCGGCCGCAGCGTCGGCCCGCACTTCTTCGGGCCGGGGGACAGCCAGTTCTTCCAGACCTTCAATCGCAACAAGCGCTCGGTCGGGCTCGACCTGCAGCACCCGGAGGGCCGCGCGGCGTTCCGCGCCCTCGCGCGCCGCGCCGAAGGGGTGATCAACAACCTGCGCGGCGACCTGCCGGGGAAGCTCGGCCTGACCTACGACGCGCTGCGCGACGTGAACGAGCGCATCGTGTGCGCGCACCTTTCCGCGTACGGCCGGGAAGGCTCGCGCGCCGCGTGGCCCGGCTACGATTATTTGATGCAGGCGGAGGCGGGCCACATGTCCCTCACCGGAGAGCCCGAAGGCGCGCCTGCGCGCTACGGATTGTCCGTCGTGGACCTGATGACCGGGCTGGTCGCCTCTTTCGCGCTCCTCGCGGCAATCACGAGCGCGCGCGCCACGGGACGGGGACGCGATGTCGATACGAGCCTTTTCGACCTCGCGCTCTTCAATCTCAATTACCCCGCGACCTGGTACCTGAATGCCGGCGCCGTGACGCGGCGCGAGCCCCGCTCCGCACATCCGTCGCTCGTGCCGAGCCAGCTTTACCGTACGCGCGACGGCTGGCTCTTCGTGATGTGCAACAAGGAGAAGTTCTGGGGACTGCTCGCGAAGGCGCTCGGCCGCCCCGAGTGGGCCGACGACCCGCGCTTCGGGAGCTTCGCTGCCCGGCTGAAGCACCGGGACGAGCTCACCGTCCTCCTCGATGCCGAGTTCTCGCGCGAAACGACGGCGACGTGGCTGGACAAGCTGTCGGGATCGCTCCCGGTCGCGCCGGTCTACGACGTCGCGCAGGCGCTGCAAAGCGACTTCGTCTCGGAGAAGGAAAGCATCGCCGACTACCGGTATCCGGACGGCCGGACGGCGCGCATGGTGACGAGCCCCATCCGCTGCTCCGACGTCGAGCTGCCCCGGTGCGCCGCCCCCGCACTGGGCGCTGATACCGATGCCCTTCTCGCGGAAGCCGGCTACGCGGCCGAACGCATCGCGGCCCTGCGCGCCGCGGGTGTCGTGCGCTGATGGGCCAGCTGCTCTACGAGCGGATCGCAAGCGCGCTGCGCGACCGGATCACGTCAGGAAAGCTGGCGGTGGGCGATAGCCTGCCGACCGAGGCCGAGCTGTGTCAGCGCTATGGTGTGAGCCGCTATACCGCGCGCGAGGCGTTGCGCCGCCTGCGGGACGCGGGCCTGGTCACCCGCCGCCGCCGCGCCGGGACGACGGTCGCCTCCGCAGCCGGGCCGACCTCGTTCAGCCTGCCGGTGAGCTCGGCCGCGGACCTCTTTCGCTACGCCACCGACACTCGCTTCCTCATCGAAGCGCGGGGCATGATCCGCGCCGGATCGGCGGAGGTAATCACGCTGGGCTGCCGTCGCGGACAGGCCTGGTACCGCATGGCCGGCATCCGGCGCCGCGCGTCGGGCGCGCCGGTGTGCCTTGCCACGGTCTATCTGCACGCCACGCTTGCGGGCCTCGGCCGCCGTATTCCACGCTCCGCGGGCGTGATCTACCCGCGCGTCGAGGCGGCGCTGGGCGTGCGCATCGCGTGGGTGCGCCAGCGCATCGAGGCCGTGCCGCTCGACGCGGCGTCCGCCCGGAGGCTGCGTTCCCCTGCGGGAGGGTGCGCCCTCCGGGTTCGCCGCTACTACTACGATGCGAACGAGCGCCTGCTCGAGGTCTCCGACTCGCTACATCCCGGCGAGCGCTTCGCCTACGAGATGCGCCTGCAACGCGAAGGGACCGCTAGCCCGCCTTGATGACGCCGCAAGCGAGCCGCGCGCCGGAATTGCCGGTCGGCTGCGTCTTGAAGTCGTCCGGATCGGCATGAATGATCATGCCGCGCCCGATGATGCTATTGGGCGCGCCGGGTTTGAGCGAAATGCCGTCGAGCGTCGCGTCGACCTTCCCGCGGCCGTTCTTCGCCGCCTTGAGCGACGGAAGATCCCCGGCGTGGTGCTCACCCTTGCCCGGCTCGCCGTGCGGCTTGCCCGTGGGATTGAAGTGGCCCTTGGCGCTCATGCCGTCGCCGGAGCTGCAGTCGCCCGCCTCGTGGATGTGAAATCCGTGCTCCTGGCCAGGCTTGAGGCCCTGCGCGAAGGCAATCACGCGCACCTTGTCGCCGACCTGCTCGAAGGTGACCTCCGCAATGACTTTGCTTCCCTTCGTAGGTTGCAGTGCAGCAGTGGCCCGGGACGACTCGTCCGGGGTGGTCTGGCACGCGGCAAGCATGGTACCCGCCGCAAAGATCGCTATTAAGCGTGTCATAAATCTCCTCCCGGCTAGAATCTACTCGTTTCCCGATCGAGACGAAAGCGGCCATTCATGAAACAAGAGCCGACCGCAGGGATCGGGCGTTCAATTGAGGAGGAGGAGCAATGCGCAATATCCGTCGTTCTTTCGTCGTAGCCGCCGCTGCACTCGCCTGTGCGTCGGCCTTTGGCACCGCCGTTCAGGCGCAGGCGCCCAAGCCGGTGGTCCTGCGCTTCGTCGCCGACTTCCCGCCCCCGCCGCATCCGGCGGGCCTGGCAATGAAGCATTTCGCCGAACGCCTGCCGCAGGTGATCCCCGGGAGCGAGGCGCGCCTGTATTACGCGGGCGCGCTGTACACCATCCCGGAGGCGTTCGAGGCCATGCGCCAGGGAAACCTGGAGATGACCTGGATGCAGATGGGTAAGGCCGCCCCGGTCGATCCGTACATGATGGCGGTCGTCGGACCCGGCATCCTGACCACGGTCGGCGCGGTCGACAATCTCGAGAAGACGAAGACCTACCAGTTCCTGGTCGACCGCCTGCAGAAGCAGCAGGCGATCCGCGTCTTCGGCGCGGGCCACATGAGCTTCGGCATGGGCGTCGGCGCGAAGAAGCGCTACGTCACCCCCGCGGACTTCACCGGCAAGAAAGTGCGCAGCATGGGGCCGGCGGAGAACCCGGTGCTCGAGTCGTGGAAGGCGAACCCGGTGGTAATGGCGTTCGGCGAGGTGCCGACCGCGATCGACTCCGGCGTGATCGACGGCCTGATGACGAGCATCGGCGGCTGGCTGGGCGTGCGCGAGCAGGCGCCGTTCTACACCACCGGCGGGGCCGGCGTCTTCACCGGCGACTATTACATGATCAGCGCGAGCCGCCGTTGGTTCGACCGGCAGCCCAAGGCCACCCAGGAAGCGCTCAGCAAGGTCATCGCCGAGACGATCCAGGTGCAGAAGGAGCTGAACTGGTGCGTGGACAAGATGACGTACGACAAGTACGGCACCAAGGATCCGTCCAAGCCCGGCGTGTACTGGATGTCGGCGCAGGAAGTGACGCAGCTCACCGCGGCGCTCGGCGACGGCCCGGACAAGTGGAAGAAGAGCAAGATGCCGCAGGCCGCGCACGCGCTGGTGGACAACTTCAACGCCGAGGGCAAGGCGCTCTCCCAGGCGAACCCGCCGGGCTCGTCGTGGATCGAGAAGGTCGACTGCTCGAAGCACGCGTCGAAGATCGTCATCAAGTAGTGGAGAAAGCCTACGCCGTATGGCGTGCCTTTCAGGAGAGGGTGGTCGCGCAAGTGGCCTCCCTCCTCCTGATCGGCATGACCCTCCTCGCGCTCGTCGAGGTAGGTCGCCGCTATATCCTCGGCCAGTCGTTCGAGTGGCAGGCCGATGCCGTGACGTTCTTCATGCTGAGCGGCATCTACCTGTACTTCAGCGTCGTGCAGCGCAGGAACGACCATCTCACCATGACCGTCCTGCCGGAGCTGATGGCAGTGGCCGGTCCGCGCGCGAAGCGCGCCGCCGAGTTCGTCAAGCTGGTCGCGCTGGTCTTCTCGGTCGTCTTCCTCTCCGCCGTGGTGTGGTGGGGCCTCCCGGAGATCGAGGACGCCATCAAGTACGAGAGCCGCACGGAGAGCCTGGCTTTCCCGATGTGGCCCTTCCTGCTCGCGCTCCTGCTCGGGTTCGCGTTCATGGTGGTCACGATGATTTTCCAGCTCTGGTTCGGCATCCGCAGGCTGCAGGGCCACGCGGTCCCGGAGGAGCCGGCGGAAGAAGGCGACGCCACGCACTAGGCGCGCTCGTCAGGGAGACAGGGAATGCATATCGTAGGCCTCGCGCTGTTGGTGCTGCTCGTACTGGCGGTGCCGATCGGCATCGCGCTCAGCGCGTCCGTCGCCGCGTTCGTCCTGGTCGATCCCTTGCTCGACACGAACACGATCTTCCGGTCGTTCTTCAGCTTCATCGGCAAGTACTCGTTGATGGCGATCCCGCTGTTCATCTACGCCGGCTTCCTGATGGAGCGGACCGGCCTGGTGGCGCAGCTCTTCCGCTTCGCCGATGCCCTGGTCGGCTGGCTGCCGGGCGGGTTCGGCGTCGCCACGGTGCTCGCCTGCGTGCTCTTCGGCGCCATCTCGGGCTCGAGCGTGGCGATGGCGGCCGCGATGAGCGTGATCGCCATTCCGGAGATGCGAAAGCGCGGCTACCCCGACTGGCTCGCCGGCGGGCTGGTGGCCACCGCGGGCGGCATCGCGATGCTGATTCCGCCCAGCATCATCCTGCTCGTCTACGGGATCGTGACCGAGACGTCGATCGTGCGGCTGTTCTTCGCCGGCGTGGTGCCCGGCCTGCTGCTCGCGCTCTTCAACGCCGTGACGGTGGTCCTGATCGCGCTGTACCTCAAGCTGCCACGCGGCACGCTCGACGGCCGTCGCATCTGGGTCGAGTTCAAGGGCGCCGCACCGGCGCTCGGCATGCCGATCGTGATCCTCGGCGGCCTCTATGGCGGCCTGTTCACCCCGACCGAAGCGGCGGCCGCCGCCTGCGGGTATGCCCTGCTCTACGGCTTCCTGTCCGACGGCCTGAAGTTCATGCGCACCCTCATCCCCACCGCCCGACGCGCCCTGAACCTCACGGCGGTGATCGTGTTCCTCATCGGCAGTGTCGGCGTGTTCCAGTTCGTGGCCGCCAACATGTACTGGCCGCAGCGCATCGCGGAAACGGTGATCGGCTGGGGCCTCACGCCGCTCGGCTTCATCTTCGCCTACATGGGCGTGCTCGTCATCCTCGGCATGTTCGTCGACGGCGTCGCCATGGTGATCCTCACCGTGCCCGTGATCTTCCCCATCGCCATGGCGATGAAGATCGATCCGGTGCACCTCGCGATCATGATCACGCTGAACGTCGAGATGGGCGTGGTGACGCCCCCCGTGGGCCTCAACCTGTTCGCCGTCAGCGGGACCTCGAAGATCCCGCTGCCGCAGGTCCTCAAGGGCACCATTCCGTTCTTCCTCGGCGACCTCACGGTGCTGCTGCTCGTGATCTTCTTCCCGGCGCTCGCCACCTGGCTGCCGGACATCCTCGTCTACGACGTCTTCAAGCAGTAACCGGCCGCCGCTCCTATTCTTCCGGCAGGACCGACTTGATGCGACGCCCCATGGCCCACATCACGTACCCGGAGAACGCGTAGGCCATGACGAGCAGGTAGAGGACCAGGGAAGGCCGCGTCGCCACGACAGAGATGACGAGCACCGCGGCAAGGATCACCCAGAGCGGCACCCGGCGCTTCCAGTTGAATTCCTTGAAGCTGTAGAAGGGCACGTTCGAGACCATGGTGACGCCCGCGAACACCGCCACCAGCCAGGTGACGCCGGTGAGCCAGAGCGATTCCTCGGGGCGGAACTCGAAGTCGGTCATGACCCAGACGAGGCCGGTGAGAACTGCCGCGCCGGAAGGGCTCGGCAGCCCCTGGAAGAAGCGCTTGTCCACCACGCCGATGTTCGTGTTGAAGCGTGCGAGCCGGATGCCCGCCCCGGCGCAGTAGACGAAGGCGCCGATCCAGCCCAGCTTGCCGAAGTCCTGCAAGGCCCAGATGTACGCGATGAGCGCCGGCGCGGCGCCGAATGCCACCATGTCGGCGATGCTGTCGTACTGCGCCCCGAAATCGCTCTGCGTGTGGGTCCAGCGCGCGACGCGGCCGTCCATGCCGTCGAGCACCATCGCGATCCACACCGCGATCGCGGCGGTCTCGTACAGGCCGTTCATCGCCTGGACGATGGCGTAGAAGCCGCAGAACAGGACGCCGGTGGTGAAGAGGTTGGGCAGCAGGTAGATGCCGCGGCGCCGCAGCCCGCCGAGCGGCGCGGGCGGGCGGTCGTCCGGGGCGTCCGCCGGATGCTCGGCGTCGTGCAGCGGATCGGGGTCGTGCACGCTAGCCATGGCGCTTGAGCCTCGCGAGGACCGTTTCCGCAGCGTACACCTTCGCCCCGATCGCCGCCGTGACTTCGGCGTCCAGGGGCAGGTAGACGTCGACGCGGGAGCCGAAGCGGATGAAGCCGAAGCGCTGGCCCTTGCGCAGGGTCGAGCCCGGCTCGACATAGCAGAGGATGCGGCGCGCGATCAGCCCGGCGACCTGGACGCAGGTCACGTCTTCGCCGCCGCCCGTGCGCAGCCACAGCGCGTTGCGCTCGTTGTCGAGCGATGCCTTGTCGAGCGCCGCGTTGAAGAAGCGCCCCGGGAAGTACCAGCGCTCCTTCACCTCGCCGGCGACCGGCGCGCGGTTCGAGTGCACGTTGAATACGTTCATGAAGACGCTCACCTTCAGCGCCTCGCGCTTCAGGTAGGGGTCCATCGCCTTGCCGACGACGATGACGCGTCCATCCGCCGGTGAAGTGACCAGCGCCGGGTCCTCGGGGACGTCGCGAGGCGGATCGCGGAAGAACTGCAGCACGAACAGCGCGGCGATCCAGAACGGGATCGACCACCAGCCCGCCAGCACGGTGACGAGCAGCGCGACGCCGGCGGCGATGCCGAGGTACGGCCACCCTTCGCGGGCGATGAGGGGATGCGGATACCGGCTATCCATCCCCCCTCCTCAGCAAAACGCGTTCCGGGGCCGGTTCAATTCTTGGAGGTGTCGACGAGGCGGTTCTTGCGGATCCACGGCATCATCTCGCGCCGCCGCCCGCCGACCTTCTCGATCGGCAGTTCGGAGGTGATGCGGCGCCGGCTGAGGAGCGTGGGCGCGCCGGCGCGGTTCTCGAGCACGAACTCCTTCGCGTACTCCCCGGTCTGGATCCTCAGGAGCGCCTCCTTCATGCGGGCGCGCGTGCCCTCGTCGATGATCTTCGGGCCGGTGACGTACTCGCCGAACTCGGCGTTGTTCGAGATCGAGTAGTTCATCGTGCCGATGCCGCCCTCGTACATGAGGTCGACGATGAGCTTGAGCTCGTGCAGGCATTCGAAATACGCCATCTCCGGCGCGTAGCCCGCCTCCACCAGCGTATCGAAGCCGGCCTTCACCAGCTCGACGCAGCCGCCGCACAGCACCGCCTGCTCGCCGAAGAGATCGGTCTCGGTCTCTTCCTTGAAGTTGGTCTCGATGATGCCGGCCTTGCCGCCGCCGATCGCCGCGGCGTAGGAGAGCGCGAGGTCGCGCGCCTTCTTGGACGGGTTGCGATGCACGGCGATCAGGCACGGCACGCCGCCGCCCGCCGCGTAGGTCGAGCGCACGGTGTGGCCCGGCGCCTTGGGCGCGACCATCCACACGTCGAGGTCCGCGCGCGGCTGGACGAAGCCGTAGTGGATGTTGAAGCCGTGGGCGAACGCGATCGAGGCGCCCTTCTTGATATGCGGCTGCACCTCGGAAGCGAACGTCGCGGCGATGTGCTCGTCGGGCATCAGCATCATGACGACGTCGGCGCCCTTCACTGCTTCGGCGACCTCCGCGACCTTGAGCCCGGCCTTCACCGCCTTGTCCCAGGACGCGCCGCCTTTGCGCAGTCCGACGGTGACCTTGACGCCCGACTCCTTGAGATTGAGCGCGTGCGCGTGGCCCTGCGAGCCGTAGCCGATGATGGTGACCTTCTTGCCCTTGACGAGCGAAAGGTCGGCGTCTTTGTCGTAATAGACCTTCATGAAAACCCCCTGGAAAAACTAGACCCGCAGTATGCGGTTGCCGCGACCGATGCCGCTGGCGCCGGTCCTGACCGTTTCGATGATCGCGCCCTGGTCGAGCGACTTGATGAAGGCGTCGAGCTTCGCCCCGCTGCCGGTGAGCTCGATGGTATAGGTGTTGTCGGAAACGTCGATGATCCGGCCGCGGAAGATGTCCGCCATGCGCTTCATGTCCTCGCGCTCCTTCTGGCCGGCACGCACCTTGATGAGCATCAGCTCGCGCTCGATGTGCTCCGCCTCCGAGAGGTCGATGACCTTCACCACCTCGATCAGCTTGTTCAGCTGCTTGGTGATCTGCTCGACCACGTCCTCGGAGCCCGTGGTGACGATGGTCATGCGCGACATCGACGCGTCCTCGGTCGGCGCGACGGTGAGCGACTCGATGTTGTAGCCGCGCGCGGAGAACAGCCCCGCGATGCGGGAAAGCGCTCCGGCCTCGTTCTCCACGAGGACGGAGACGATATGCCTGCTCACAGCTCCTCGGAGAGGATCATTTCCGTGATCCCCTTGCCGCCCGGGATCATCGGATAGACGTTCTCGGCCTGGTCGGTGAGGAAGTCCAGGAACACCAGCTCGTTCTTCCTGGAGAAGGCTTCCTTCAGCGCGCCCTCGACGTCGGCGGGCTTCTCGATCAGCACGCCGCGGTGGCCATAGCCCTCCGCGAGCTTGACGAAGTCGGGCAGCGCGTCCATGTAGGACTCGGAGTACCGGTTGCCGTGGAAGAACTGCTGCCACTGCCGCACCATGCCCATGTACTTGTTGTTGAGGTTGACGATCTTGATGGGCAGGCGGTACTGCTTGCAGGTCGAGAGCTCCTGCAGGCACATCTGGATCGACGATTCCCCCGTCACGCAGGCCACGGTCGCGCCGGGGTTCGCGAGCTGCACGCCCATCGCCGCCGGCAGGCCGAAGCCCATCGTGCCCAGGCCGCCCGAGTTGATCCAGCGGCGCGGCTTGTCGAACTTGTAGAACTGCGCCGCCCACATCTGGTGCTGGCCGACGTCGGAGGTGACGAAGGCCTCGCCGCCGGTGATCTCGTAGAGCTTCTCGAGCACGAACTGCGGCTTGATGATCTTCGAGTTGCGGTCGTACTTCAGGCAGTCCTTCGCCCGCCATTCGTCGATCTGCTTCCACCAGGCCTTCACGTCGCCGGCCTTCGTTTCCTTGAGCAGGCGCAGCAGCTCGTCGAGCACTTCCGGGATGTTGCCGACGATCGGCACGTCGACCTTGACGCGCTTGGAGATCGACGACGGGTCGATGTCGATGTGGATGATCTTGCGCGGGTTCTGCGCGAAGTGGGCCGGATCGCCGATGACGCGGTCGTCGAAGCGGGCGCCGATCGCGAGCAGCACGTCGCAGTGCTGCATCGCCATGTTGGCTTCGTAGGTGCCGTGCATGCCGAGCATGCCGAGGAACTGGCGGTCGGTCGCCGGGTAGGCGCCCAGGCCCATCAGGGTGTTGGTGCACGGGAAGCCCGTGAGCTTCACCAGCTCCTGCAGCTGCGCCGCCGAATCCGAGAGAATGACGCCGCCGCCGGTGTACACCATCGGTCGCTTCGCCTCGGCAAGCAGCTGCACCGCCTTCTTGATCTGGCCCGCGTGCCCCTTGCGCACCGGGTTGTAGGAGCGCATGGCGATTTCGTCCGGGTAATGGAACTCGCACTTCGCCGCCGTCACGTCCTTCGGGATGTCGATGACGACCGGCCCGGGCCGGCCGGTGCGCGCGATGTGGAACGCCTTCTTCATCGAGGAGGCGAGGTCCTTCACGTCCTTCACCAGCATGTTGTGCTTCACGATCGGCCTGGTGATGCCCACCGTGTCGCACTCCTGGAACGCGTCCAGGCCGATGGCGTGCGTCGGCACCTGGCCGGTGATCACCACCATCGGGATGGAATCCATGTACGCCGTCGCGATGCCGGTGACCGCGTTCGTCACGCCCGGTCCGGAGGTCACCAGCGCGACGCCGATCTTCTTCGAAGAGCGCGAGTAGCCGTCGGCGGCGTGCACCGCGCCCTGCTCGTGGCGCACGAGCACGTGCTTCACCTTGTCCTGCTTGAAGAGCTCGTCGTAGATCCACAGGACCGCGCCGCCGGGGTAGCCGAAGACGAACTCGACCGCCTCTTCCTGAAGGCAGCGAATCACGATTTCGGCTCCGGTGAGCGTGTCAGTCTTGATGCGGTCCATAAGTTCCCTTGTTTTCCGCGAGGAATGCGGAAAAGCTTTGAACAATAATGGCTTGGTGCACTGCGGTCAAGCCGAGCGCGACGGCCGGCGGAGCCGGTTTTGGTACCATGCCGCAGCCGAACCGCATTCAAACAACCGCGCCCCGGAGAGGGAACACTGGCATCCCGCAGCGAGCTGTCGGCGTTCCTGGAGGGAGTCGAGCGGCGAGCGTTCAAGCAGGCCGTTTTCGCCGTCCGGGACGAAGAGGCGGCGCTCGACATCGTCCAGGACGCGATGCTGCGCCTTGCCGAGAAGTACGGGCACCGCCCCCTCGAGGAACTGCCGCTGCTCTTCCATCGGATCGTCCAGAATGCGATCCGGGACTGGTTTCGCCGCCAGAAGGTGCGCTCCCTCTGGACGACGCTATTCTCGTCCCTGGGTGGACGCGATGAGGACGAGGATCAGGATCCCCTCGAGACCCTGGATGCGCCGGACGGGGAGCGCCCCGCGAATGTCCCCGCCAAGACGCTCGAGAGATCTCAAGTGCTTGAAATCATTGAGCAAGAGTTGACGAAGCTGCCGGCCCGTCAACGGGAAGCTTTCATCATGCGTTACTGGGAGGAACTGGACGTCGCCGAAACCGCCAGGGCCATGGGTTGCTCCGAGGGAAGCGTGAAAACGCACTGCTCGCGAGCCGCGCATGCCTTGGCTGTCGCGCTTAAGGCCAAGGGAATAACCCTGTGAGCGCGACGTTGGCCAACGCGACGACCGAACAAGAGCCATGAACGAACCGCAATTCGGCAACAAGATCCGCCACCTCCTCAACGAGCGGCTGGGGCGCGTCGATCCGGCCGTCGCCGAGCGCCTGCGCGCCGCGCGCGAGCAGGCCCTGGTCCGCCAGCGCCCCGAGCCGGCGCCGGCTCTCGCCTGGGCCGACAACCTCCTCGGGCGCGTCGACGGCTGGGGCAGCCTGTCGCTGCGCATCCTGGTTCCCCTGGTCCTCCTGGTCGGCGGCCTCGCCGGCATCTACTCCTGGGAGCAGAACCAGCGCCTCGCGGAAGTCGAGGACATCGACGCCCAGCTCCTGACCGACGACCTTCCGGTCGAGGCCTATCTCGACCGCGGATTCCAGAACTGGCTGAAGAAGCAAGCGGCGGAGCAGTGATGCGCCGCGTCGCGCAGCTCCTGCTCTCGCTCGCCGTGGCCAGCGCGGCCTGGGCGCAGCCGAAAGACCCCCGCGAAGCCGCCGCCCCCGCCGCCGCGAAGCCCGCCGCCAAGGCGGTCGCCAAGAAGCCCGCCGCCTCGCGTCCCGCGTGGGCCGAGCTGCCCGCCGAGCAGCAGCAGATCCTCGCCCCGCTCAAGCCGGGCTGGGAGACGCTCGAGCCCGAGCGCAAGAAGAAGTGGGTCGGCATCGCCAAGCGCTACCCGAAGATGAAGCCGGAGCAGCAGGCGCGCGTGCAGCGCCGCATGCACGAATGGGCCAGCCTCACGCCGGAGCAGCGACGCCAGGCGCGGGAGAACTACCGGGCGATCGCGAAGAAGGTCCCGCCCGAGCGGCGCAAGGAGCTGCGCGAGCAGTGGGCCGAGTACCAGTCGCTCGCGCCCGCGGAGCGCGAGAACCTCGTCCACGAGCCGGTGAAGCCGGCGCCGCGCAAGAAAAAGCCGTAGGCGTCGGCGCATGACTCCCGGCTTCTGGCGCCGCCTCGCCAGCATGCTCTATGAGGCCATCCTGCTCTTCGCCGTGGCCTTCTTCGCGGGCTGGCTTTTCTTCGCCGCGAGCGGCGGGCGCGACGCGACCGCCGGCATGCTTCGCTATGCGCTGCAGCTCTTCATCCTGGTGATGTTTGCCGCGTATTTCCTGTGGTGCTGGCTGCGCGGGGGCCAGACGCTGCCGATGAAGGCCTGGAAGATCCGGCTGGTGGACGTTTCGCCGAAAAAGGCGCTCGCCCGCTTCCTGCTTGCGCTGCTCCTCGTGCCGACCGGGATTTCGCTGCTGTGGGCCCTCGTCGACCGCGATCGCCAGTTCCTGCACGACCGCCTCGCGGGTACGCGGCTGGTCGACGCCTAGGCTACCTTCGCTCGACCCACCACATCAGCAGCAGCGCCATCAGGAAGAACGCCACGCTCGGCACCGAGGCCGCCGCGATGGGGGGCCAGTTCTGCAGCAGCCCGACGTGCGAGAACAGGCTGTTCAGCATGTGGAACAGGATCCCGAGCATGATGCCGAGGAAGACCTTCACCCCGACCATGCCGGCGCGCGCCTGCATGTAGGCGAACGGCAGGGCGAGCGCCATCATGACCAGCGTCGCGACCGGGTAGAAGAGCTTCTTCCACATCGCGATCTCGTAGCGCTCGGTCTTCTGCCGGTTACCCGCGAGGTGCTGGGAGTACTTGTAAAGCGCCCACGCGGACATGCGCTCTGGCTTGACGATCAGCGCATCGAGCATGGACGGCGTCACCGCGGAGCGCCATTCGAGCTCCGCATGCTGCGCGACGCGGGGGCCCTCCTTCGTAAAGGTGGTCTGGGACACCCCGGCGAGGCGCCACGCCCCCTCGCCGCGGTATTCGGCGCGCTTGGCGGAAGTCACGAGCGTCAGCCGGGCGTCGCCGTCGAACTGGTAGATCTGCACCCCGTCGAGCCGGTCCGCCTGGCGGGCCTCGCGCACGTTGATGAAGGCGCCTTCGTCCTTGAACCACAGGCCCGAGCTGAGCTGCTCGCCCATGAGCGAGCTCATCGCCCGCAGGCGGATCTTCTGCGCCGCCTCTTCGGCGTGCGGCGCGACCCATTCCCCGATCACGAACGTCGCGACGAGGAACGCTACGCCGATCTTCGCCAGCGTCCAGCCGGCGCGCGCCGGCGAGAAGCCCGACCCGCGCATCACCGTGTACTCGGAGTTGCTCGCCAGGTGCGACAGGATGTACAGCGTGCCGATCAGCACCACGATCGGGAACAGCTCGTAGGCGTGCGCGGGAACCGACAGCAGGACGTGCGTAAAGATGTCGCGCAGCCCGTAGGTCCCCTTGCCGAGGTCGCGCAGCTCGTTGATCAGGTCGAAGAACGCGAACAGGGCGATGAAGCCGGCGAGCACGAACAGCACCGCGCCGTAGATCTGGCGCGCGAAGTAGCGCTCGAGGGTGGCGCTCCCCGCCATCAGCCCCGGTCCCTCATTTGCCCACCCTGAGGCGGATGAGCTGCATCCGCTGGGCGAACATGAACAGCAGCAGCGCGATCATTGCCGCGTGGACGATCCACCAGCCGAGGCTGAAGTCCATCCGCCCCTGCGCGACGCGGGCCTGGCTCACCGAAAGCAGGTTCGAGTAGACGATGTAGGTGAACAGCGCGAACAGCAGGTTCGCCGAGCGGCCGGCGCGCGGGTTCACGAAGCTCATCGGGATCGCGAGCATGACGAGCACCAGCGCGGAGATCGGGATGCCGATGCGCCACAGCAGCTCGCCGAGGTTGGTGGTGGTGGGGGTGGCGATGAGGGCGAGCGTCGGCGCCGTCTTGTGCGTCACGGCGGGCTCGGCGCCCTCCTTCGACTCGATGCGCGCCGCGTAGCGCTCGAACTCGGTGACGCGGTAGTCCGGCTCGCCCGGGGTGCCCTCGTAGCGACGGCCGTTCTCCAGCACGAGGAACCGGTCGCCGTTCTCCGCCACTTCCGTGTGGCCGGTCTTGCTCATGCTGACGCCGGGCCGCCTCTGCTGCACCGAGCTGACGAAGATGTTGCGCACCGTTCCGGTCTCGCCCGACACCGACTCGACGAAGAACACGCGCTCCTTGTTGCCGGTCTCGCCGAACACCCCGGGGTTGACGCGCGTGAGGTCGTCGCGTGCCGCGATGCGCGCCGAGTACTGCTCGCCCATCTGCGCGGCCCACGGGGAGATGAACAGCGACAGCACCGCGATCACCGCCACCTGCGGCAGCGCGAACAGCATCACCGGCTTGAGCCAGGCCGTGAGCGGCAGGCCGGCGGTGAACCAGATCACCATCTCGGAGTCGCGCCAGTTGCGCGTCAGCGTGAGGAGCACGGCAATGAACATCGTCAAGGACAGCAGCACCGGCAAGGCGCCGAGCGCGAAGAAGCCGATGAACGCGAGCACCGCATCGGACGGGATCTTGCCGCCCGCCGCGTCGCCCAGCAGCCGGATCAGGCGCGTGGTGAGGGCGATCGCGAAGAGGGTCATGAACACCGCGCCCGCAAGTCCCGCGAACTCCCTCAGCAGCGCGCGATGAAAGATCATGCGATAAACTTTCGCTATGGAATTTAGCATAAAGGCGCTCTCGCCCGAGCGCGCGAAAACGGGCTGTCTCGTTCTCGGCGTATTCGTCGAAGGCGCGACGGAAAAGAGCCTGAGCGCGCCGGCGCGGCGCGCCGACCAGGCGGCCAAGGGAGCCCTGCGCGCCGCGCTGCCGGACCTCGCCGCCAAGGCCGGCTCGACGCTGCTCCTGCGCGACGTCCGCGGCCTCGCCGCCGAGCGCGTGCTGCTCGTGTCGCTCGGCGCGCGCAAGGACTTCGCCGAGCCCGCGTATCGCGACGCCGTGCGCGGCGCCGCGGTCGCGCTGCGCGATCTGGGCGCCAGGGATGCCGCGCTCTTCCTCGCCGACCTGAAGGTCGGGTCGCGAACGCTGTCGTGGAACCTGCGCCACGCGGTCCTCGGCCTGCGCGACGGGTTCTACCGCTTCGACCAGCTCAAGTCGCAGAAGAAGCCGGCCGCGCCCGCGCTCGCCGAGGTCGTCCTGCCGGTCGCGTCGACCGCGCAGCTCGAGCAGGCGCTCGCGGAAGCGACGGCGACCGCCGACGGCACCGACCTCGCGAAGACCCTCGGCAACCTGCCCCCGAACATCTGCACGCCCACCTACCTCGCGGAGGAAGCGACCAGGCTGGCGCGCCAGTACAAGCTCGGCCTCGAAGTGCTCGAGCGCAAGGACATGGAGAAGCTCGGCATGGGCGCCCTGCTCGCGGTCGCGCGGGGCGCGCACCAGCCGCCGAAGTTCATCGTCCTGCGCTACGCCGGGGGCGCGAAATCGAAGACGCCGGTGGTGCTGGTCGGCAAGGGCATCACGTTCGACACGGGGGGCATCTCCCTCAAGCCCGCGGGCGAGATGGACGAGATGAAGTACGACATGTCCGGCGCCGGGAGCGTGCTCGGCGCGATGCGCGCCTTCGCCGGCATGCGCGCGCCGGTGAACGTCGTCGGCATCGTTCCGGCCACCGAGAACATGCCCGGCGGCCAGGCGACCCGCCCCGGCGACGTGGTGAAGACCCTGTCCGGCCAGACGGTGGAGATCCTCAACACCGACGCGGAAGGACGCCTGATCCTGTGCGACGCGCTCACCTACGCCGAGCGCTTCAACCCGGAGGTGGTCATCGACGTCGCGACGCTCACCGGCGCCTGCGTCATCGCGCTCGGCCACGTGGCGAGCGGCCTGTTCTCGAACGACGACCGGCTCGCGGAGGACGTCCGCGAGGCCGGCGAAGACGCCTGGGACCGGGTCTGGCGGATGCCGATCTGGGACGACTACCAGGAGCAGCTGCGCTCGAACTTCGCCGACATGGCGAACATCGGCGGCCGGCCGGGCGGCAGCATCACGGCGGCGTGCTACCTCTCGCGCTTCGCGAAGAAGCTGCGCTGGGCGCACCTCGACGTCGCGGGCACCGCGTGGAAAGGCGGCCGCGAGAAAGGCTCCACCGGCCGTCCGGTCCCGCTGCTGGTGCGCTTCGTGATGCGCCGCGCCGGGCGCAAGTGACCTCGATCGACTTCTACTTCAATGCGGAGGATCGCCTCCAGGTCGCCTGCCGGCTGGCGGGCAAGGCGGTCGCCCGCCGCAAGCGGCTGCTCATCTATGCTCCGGAGGCCGAAACGGCGAGCCGCATCGACAGGATGCTGTGGACCTGGCCCGCGATCGGCTTCGTGCCGCACTGCATGACGAACGATGCGCTCGCGGCCGAGACGCCGGTCCTCATCGCCGCGGGCGAGGACGTTCCGGACGGCTGCGAGGTGCTGCTCAACCTCGGCGGCGACTGCCCGCCGCACTTCGCGAGCTTCGCGCGGCTGCTCGAGCTCGTCGGCCGCGCCGACGAGGAGAAGGCCGCCGGCCGCGAGCGCTACAAGTTCTACCGCGACCGCGGCTATGCGATCACCAACCACGACCTCGCCGGGGCCGGCGCCGATGGCTGACGAGCGGGCCGAAGAGCACGATCCGGATGCCGCGGGCGAGGAAGCCGAGGTACCGGTGCTCACGGAGATCGTCGACGACGAGCGCGCGCGGCGCCCCGTGGAGGTCGATGCCGCGGCGCTCGAGTCGCTGGCGCTCGAGCTGGAGCGCGCGGTGCTGGAGCGCCTGGGACCGGAGGTCGACCGGGTGATCGAGGAGAAGCTCGCGAAATCCCTCGCCGGCATGCTCGGCCAGTCGGTCGACGGGATGCGCTCGGAGCTCACGCAGAGCGTGACGCAAATGGTGCGCGAGGCGGTGCACGCCTCGGTGGCCAAGGCGTTGGCGCCTTCCAGTGCGCCGCTCGCGCCGAACGACAAGAAGTAGACATGGAGAAGAGCTTCGAGCCGAAGGCGGTCGAGCAGCGGTGGTATCAGCGCTGGGAATCGGCCGGCTACTTCAAGCACCGCGGCAGCGACGCCCCGGCGTACTGCATCCAGCTCCCGCCGCCGAACGTGACCGGGACCCTGCACATGGGGCACGCGTTCCAGCAGACCCTGATGGACGCGCTGGTCCGCTACCACCGCATGCGCGGCCACAACACGAACTGGGTCGTGGGCACCGACCACGCCGGGATCGCGACCCAGATCGTGGTCGAGCGCCAGCTCGAGGAAAAGGGTCAGTCGCGCCACGACCTCGGCCGGGAGAAGTTCGTCGAGCGCGTCTGGGAATGGAAGGAGCAGTCCGGCTCGACCATCACGCGCCAGATGCGCCGCCTCGGCGCGTCCGCGAACTGGGAGTACGCGGACGCGACGGGCGCCCGGGCGGGCTACTTCACGATGGACGCGCACATGTCGCGCGCCGTCGTGGAGGTCTTCGTGCGCCTGTATGAAGAAGGACTGATCTACCGCGGCAAGCGCCTGGTCAACTGGGACCCGGTGCTGGGAACCGCGGTGTCCGACCTCGAAGTGGACAGCGAGGAGACGGTCGGCAAGATGTGGCAGATCGTCTACCCGTTCGCCGAGGGCCCGCAGCCCTCCACCGACAAGGACGGCAACCCCGTCACCCTGCGCGGCATGACCATCGCGACGACGCGGCCCGAGACGATGCTCGCCGACGGCGCGGTCGCCGTGCACCCCGAGGATCCGCGCTACCGGCACCTGGTGGGCAAGCAGGTGATCCTGCCGCTGTGCGACCGCACGATCCCGGTCGTCGCCGACGAGATGGTCGAGCGCGACTTCGGCACCGGCTGCGTGAAGATCACCGGCGCGCACGACTTCAACGACTACGGCGCCGCCCTGCGCCACAACCTGCCGCTCATCGTCATCTTCACGCTCGATGCGAAGATCAACGAGAACGGCCCGAAGCAGTTCCAGGGCATGGACCGCTACGCGGCGCGCAAGGCCGTGGTGGCGCAGCTCGAGCGCGAGAATTTCCTCGCCGGGGTCGAGCCGCACAAGATGATGGTGCCGAAGTCGGGCCGCACCGGCGTGGTGGTCGAGCCGATGCTCACCGACCAGTGGTTCGTGAAGATGGACGGCTTCGCGAAGAAGGGCCTCGAGGTCGTGGCGAGCGGCGAGGTGAAGTTCTTCCCCGAGCACTGGGCGAGCACCTACAACCACTGGCTGGAGAACATCCAGGACTGGTGCATCTCGCGCCAACTCTGGTGGGGCCACCAGATCCCCGCCTGGTACGACGAGGAAGGCAAGGTCCATGTCGCCCGCACGGAAGAGGAAGCGCGGAAGAAAGCCGGCGGAAAGACGCTGCGAAGAGACCCCGATGTCCTCGACACCTGGTTCTCGTCCGCGCTGGTGCCCTTCTCGTCGCTCGGCTGGCCGGGCGAGAAGAACGACCTCAAGGCGTTCCTGCCCTCGGACGTGCTCGTCACCGGCTTCGACATCATCTTCTTCTGGGTGGCCCGCATGGTCTTCATGACCACGCACTTCACCGGCAAGGTGCCGTTCCGCCACGTCTACATCAACGCCCTGGTGCGCGACGCCGAGGGCGAGAAGATGTCGAAGTCGAAGGGCAACACGATCGACCCGCTCGACCTGATCGACGGCATCGGCTTCCCGGCGCTGCTCGAGAAATCCACCCAGGGGCTGATGAAGGCCGAGCACAGGAAGAAGATCGAGAGCTACATCAAGAGCCACTACCCGAAGGGCATCCCGGCGTTCGGCGCCGACGCGGTGCGCTTCACCTTCGCGTCGCTCGCCACCTTCGCCCGGACGCTCAACTTCGACCTCAACCGCTGCGAGGGCTACCGCAACTTCTGCAACAAGCTCTGGAACGCCACGCGCTTCGTGCTCATGAACACCGAGGGCAAGGACTGCGGGCAGGACGACCGGGCGCCGGCGACCCTTTCGGTCTGGGACCGGTGGATCATCAGCCAGCTGCAGCGCACCGAGGCCGAGGTCGAGAAGGGCTTCGCCGAGTACCGCTTCGACAACGCCGCCGGCGCGATCTACCGCTTCGTCTGGGACGAGTACTGCGACTGGTACCTCGAGGTGGCGAAGCAGCAGCTCCTCGACCCGGACGAGAAGGCGCAGCGCGGCACGCGCCGCACGCTGGTGCGCGTGCTCGAGGCCACGCTGCGCCTCGCCCATCCCGTCATCCCCTTCATCACCGAGGAGCTCTGGCACGCGGTCGCCCCGCTCGCGGGGAAGAAAGGCGACACGATCATGCTCGCCCCCTACCCGAAAGCGCAGCCGGAGAAGATCGACGCAGCCGCGGAGAAAGAAGTCGCGCTCGCCAAGGAAGTGGTGAACGCCGGCCGCAACCTGCGCTCCGAGATGAAGGTGCCGCCGAAGGAGCGCACGCCCTTCTACATCGCCGGCAAGCCCGGCGCCGCCACCGAAAGCGCGGTCATGGCGCTCATCCGCCCCGACCCGCTGCACATCGTCGAAGAGCTGCCGGCGTCCGATTCGCCCGTGGCGATCGTCGGCCCGCACCGCGTCATGGTGCACGTCGAGGTCGATGCCGCCGCCGAGGGCGAGCGCATCAGCAAGGAAATCGCGCGCCGCCAGAGCGAGATCGCGAATGCCGAGGGGAAGCTCGCCAACGAATCCTTTGTCGCCCGCGCGCCGGCCGCCATCGTCGAGCAGGAGCGCAAGCGCCTCGCGGATCTGCGCCTGACGGTGCAGAAGCTGACGGAGCAGCTGCAGAAGCTCACCGGCCGGAAGTGAAGCTCCCCGGGGGCCTGCGGGCATTCGGGCACCGGAATTTCCGCCTCTTCTATGTCGGGCAGGGGCTGTCCCAGATCGGCACCTGGCTGCAGCTCATCGCCACGAGCTGGCTCGTGTACCGCCTCAGCGAGTCGACCTTCATGCTCGGGCTCGCGGCATTCGCGCTGCAGATCCCGTTTCTGTTCCTGGCGCCCATCGCCGGCGTGTATGTCGACCGGATCGATCGCCGCAAGGTCCTGATCGGCACCAACTCGGTCGCCGCGGTGCAGGCGAGCGTGATGTTCGCCCTGGTCGCCCTGGGGCACATCGAGGCCTGGCACCTCGTCGCCGGCAACCTGGTGCTCGGCATCGTCAACGCCTGGGACGCACCGGCGCGCCAGTCGATCCTCATCGAGCTGGTGGGCGGCAAGGCCGACCTGCCCAACGCGATCGCGCTCAACTCCACCATGATGAACGTCGCGCGCTTCGTCGGGCCTCTCGTCGGCGGCGCGCTGATCGCCGCGCTCGGCGAGCGCTGGGGCTTCGGCATCAACGCCCTGTCCTATCTCGTCGTGCTCGGCGCCCTCGCCCGCATCCGCACCGGGCAGCCGCCGCGCCGCCCCGCGGAGGGCGGCCTGCTGGCGCAGCTCTTCGCCGGCGCGCGCTACGCCTACGGTTTCCTGCCGACCCGCTGCGCGCTGCTCCTCCTCACGGCGACGAGCCTCACGGTCCATTCCTACGCGGCCCTGATGCCCTGGTTCGCGCGCGAGGTGTTCCACGGCGACTCGAGCCTCCTGGGCGCGCTGCTCGCGGCCGCCGCGCTCGGCGCGGTGTCCGGCCTCGTATACCTCGCGCTGCGGCCGGACATTCGCGGGCTGCTGCGCCTCGCGGGACTGATGGCGGCCGTGGGGGGCGCAGGCCTGTGCGCCTTCTCGTTCTCGAGCAGCCTCTGGGCGGCCCTGCCGGCCCTCTACCTGGTCGGCATGGGATCGCTGCTCGTCGCGGCCTCGACCAACACGGTGCTGCAGAGCATCGTGCCCGACGAGCTGCGCGGCCGCGTCGCGGCTCTCTATGTCGTTTCGTTCCTCGGCGTGTCGCCGCTCGGCGCGCTCGTCACGGGCTGGGTGTCGGAGCGGATCGGGCCGCCGCATACGCTCGCCGCCTGCGGCCTGCTCGCGATGCTCGCGGCGCTCGCCTATGCCTGGCAGTACCCGAAGATCCGCCGCGAGATACGCACGGCGTACGAGAAGCTCGGGATCCTCAACGCCCCGGGACGGTCGAGTACGTAGAGCCGCTGTCCATGAAGGGTGGCCGGCGCCCGACCAGTCCCTCGAGGAGGATGAGCTCGGCGTCGCTGTGGTTGATGACCGGTGCCTGCATCAGCATCTGCGGCGCCCCGCTGCCCATGATGTAGCGCGGCGCCTCGTGGTGCTTCGTGCGCACGGTCTCCCGCGCCGAAGGATCGGCCCGCGAAGCGAGATCCACCTCGCCGTAGCAGGTGCACACGTAGGTGCGCGCCGCCTCGGCCTCCACGTACACGCCGGTGCCGCGGATGCCGATCGTCGCGGTCGGCGTCTCGATGCGCCGCTGCGCGCCCGAGCCGAACACCGACAGGACCGCCCCCGTGAGCACGCGCAGGATGTCGGCGCCGAAGGAGAGGCTGGAGCGCTCGCGCACCATGTAGGCGTCGCGCCCGATGACGAAGACGAGCTCGGCGCCGGGGCCGGTCGTGACGGTGTCGCCGGTGCGGATTTCCTGGCCTTGCCTCGCAGGCTCGCCGTTGACGCGCACGTCGCCGCGGATCCGGTAGACGCCCTTTTCCACGCTGCCGAGCGCCAGCGCCTTGCGGAGAAGGAGGAGCTGCGCCGCGAGGGCACCGGCGAGGATGGCGCGCCGCGATGCCATCAGGCGACCGCGTGGTCGAGCGTCTCGGGGCGCGTCGGCCACGAGTGCTCGAACTGCCAGCCGTGCTGCGCCTCGAGGCGCAGCCGGTAAGCCTGCTCCAGCGCCGCGGACGGCGTCGGCATGCAGGTGGCGGGAAACTGCGCGAGGAAGCTGGAGGCGACGACCAGGCATTCGCCGATCGCCTCCACCACGCTGTCGGCGACGCGCCGCCCGTGCAGGCACAGCTCGTTGCCGTCCAGGTACGCCGGCATGCCGAACTGCCGGTACGTCGCGACCGCGGGCGCGAGGCCCCAGGCCGGCCAGCGCAGGCGGTTGCCGGGCGCGAGCCGCCGCGGCGCGATGAGCGCGAAGGGATACGCGCAAGCCGTCTCACCCCACAGCACGATCGGCGACGCGGCGGACGCTTGCGCGCTGGCGACGCGCCCGCAGGCCTCGTCGAAGTCGAGCGGATCGGTGCTTCCCATGCGGATCCAGCGAGCCAGCATCGGGCGATTATCCTATCTCTCGAGCTCCAGATCGTCGCGGATCGCGGCGACGCCCGCGGCGGCGCAGGCATCGTCCTCCCGCCCGCCAGGCGCGCCGGAGACGCCGATCGCGCCCATCAGTGCGCCGCCGGCTTCGATGAGCAGGCCGCCGCCGACGGCGACGACGCCCGGCAGCTCCCGGATGCCGCTCGCCGGGCGACCCGCCTGCGTCGCTTCCGCGAGCTCGGTCGTGCTGGTGCGGAAGCTCACGGCGGTGTATGCCTTGCCGCGCGCGGTGCCCGGCGTGTGGGGCCCGGCAAAACGGTCGCGCAGCATCACCTGCTCGACGCCCATCCGGTCGACGACGGCCACGGCCACCTGAAAGCCCGCGGCGCGGCAGCGCGCCAGGGCCGCCTGCGCCGCCTTGAGGGCGCTCTCGGGCGTCAGGACCCGGAGGGTGAACGTCGCGTCCGCCGCGGCGGCGGGAAGAACGAAGACAAGAAGGAGCGCGAGGACAAGCTGGTGGCCGGCCGGCCTCACTTCTTCCTCCTCATTGTTCCTCAGGTAAGCGGGCCGTCAGGCCGCGCGCGTCGAGCTCTTTGTCGAAGTCCATAAAGTATTATGCCGCATGGCCTTTGGAGAAAAGGCGGGGGACAAGGGGGACCGCGCGGCCGAGCCGGCGAGCGCCTGGCTGCTGCTGGTCGCGCAGCCGTCGACCGAGGATCCGGCGGCGCGCATGCGCGTGCTGCGCACGCTCGAGTCCCTCGGCGCCGCGGTGATGCGCGAGGGCACCTTCCTGCTCCCGGACCGGCCCGAGAACCGGCAATCGCTCGCCTCGCTGGCGGACTACATCACGCGGGCCTCGGGCAGCGCGCACGTCCTGCACGTCGCCGCCGCGTCCCCGGCGCAGCACAAGCAGTTCACCTTCCTCTTCGACCGCTCGCAGCGCTACGCCGAGCTCGTGAAGACCATCGAAAGCCTCAGCGTCGGGTTCGGCCATTCCGACCCGAGCGCGCTGTCGCGCGTGCTGCACAAGCAGCGCCGCGAGTTCGAAGCGATCGCGGCGCTGGATTTCTTTCCTACCGAGGCCCGGGAGCGGGCGCACCAAGCGCTCGCGCAGGCCGAGGAGCAGGTGCGCAAGCTCCTGTTCCCGGTCCAGGCGCAGGCGACCCTCAAGGCGCAGGAACGCCTGCAGCGGCGCACCTGGGCGACGCGCAAGCCGCTCTGGGCGGACCGCCTCGCCTGCGCGTGGCTGATCCGCCGCTTCGTCGACCCGGAAGCGCAGCTGGTGTGGCTCGACAAGGGCCAGGCGCCCGCGCAGGACGCTCTCGGCTTCGGCTTCGAGGGCGCGCACTTCACGAACAGCGAGTCGCGCGTCACCTACGAGGAGATGCTCGGTCGCCTCGATCTGGCGAAGAATGCTGCGCTCGCGCGCATCGGTGGCATCGTGCACTTCCTCGAAGTGCGCGGCACCCCGGTGCCGGAAGCGCTCGGCGTGCAGACCCTGCTCCAGGGCGCGGTGCGCCGCTCGACCAGCGACGACGCGCTCCTCGCCGAGGCCGAGAAGACCTTCGACCTCCTCTACGAAGCGTATTACGAGCCGCCGAAGGCCTGACTAGCGCTTCGGCGCTTCGGCGGCATGCTGCGCCCGCAGCTCGCGCAGGCGCGCGTCGATCGCCGAGAGCTGGTAGAAGTCCCCGTCGCCCGCCGCGCGCGCGAGCTGCAACTGCTCGATCGCTGCCGGCAAGCTTCCCTGCAGGACGTAGTACTCCGCCTGCGCCTGGTGCTGCTGCAGCCGGCGGTTGAGCGCGGCGTACGCGCGCGACTGCATCGCGTAGAGGCGCGCGTCGCGCGGCTGCAGTCGTTGCGCCTCGGAAACGACCGCGAGGACATCGGTGTTGCGCCCGAGGTCGGCCAGCGCCTCGACGTGGGCGTACAGGAGCGCGCGGGAGTACGGATACCTGGCCCGCGCCTGCTGCAGCGCCGCCGCCGCGCCCGCAAGATCGCCTTGCACGCGCTTCACGCGCGCGCCGAGGGACTCGATCATGGGCCCCTGCGCCCCGTCGCCGCGCAGCCTGGCAAGCTGCGCTTCCGCGTCCTTGCCTCGGCCGGCGCGCACGAGCGCGCAGACGAGGCCATAGCGGGCCGCCGACTGGCGGGCGTATCGCCGGTCGCGCAGCGAGCTCTCGAAATGCGCGACCGCGAGGCCCGTGTCGCCGCTGTCGGCACGCAGCTTGGCGCGCACGAAGTGGAACTCGTCGCTGTCGGGATGCTGCCGGTACGGCAGGCCCGCGGAGCGGTTCTGGGCATCGGCGATCCGCTCGACGGTGACGGGGTGGCTGCGCAGGTATGCCGGCAGGCTGCCGTCGTCGCTGACGCGGGTGTGCCGCTGCAGCTTGTCGAAGAACGCTGCCATCGCGCGCGCGTCGAACCCGGCGGCGCCCAGCGACTGCAGCCCGACCCGGTCCGCCTCGCGCTCGAAGTCGCGCGAGTAGTTGAGCTGCTGCTGCACCGCCCCCGCCTGGATGGCGGCCGCGGCGCCGCTCATCAGGTCCGGGCGCGAGTGGCCGAGCAGGAGCGCGGCGGCGAGCGCCGCCATCATCGGAATCTGCATCTGCTGCTGCTGGCCGAACATGCGCGCGATGTGGCGCTGGGTGACGTGCGCGATTTCATGCGCGAGCACCGAGGCGAGCTCCGACTCGGTGTCGGCGGCCTGGATCAGGCCGGTGTGCACGCCGACGTATCCGCCGGGCAGCGCGAACGCGTTGATCGATGCGTCGCGCAGGACGAAGAACTCGAAGTCCTGGCGCGCGCCGGCCGTCACCTCGGAGAGGCGCGCGCCGATGCCCGACAGGTACTCGACCACCTCCGGATCGTCGATATAGGCCGGGTCGCGGCGGATGTCGCGCACCAGGCTGTCGCCGAGGCGGCGCTCGACTTGCGGCGAGAGCGCGGCGTCGCCCGAGCCGCCCAGGTCGGGAAGCGACTGCGCGCCGGCGCGCGGCGCGAGCACGGCGAGGACCAGGAGAAGCCGGAAGATACGCATGGAAGCGATCCGTTTATGATAGCGCCGGCATGAAGACGGCTAAGCGTTTGACTCACTTCGACGGGTCAGGTTCGGCGCACATGGTGGACGTCGGCGCCAAGGACGCCACCCCGCGGGTCGCGGTCGCGTCGGGGCGCATCGTCATGCGGCCCGCGACGTTCCGCCTCATCGCCGCCGGGCGGGCGAAGAAGGGCGATGTCCTCGGCGTCGCCCGCCTCGCGGCCATCATGGCGGCGAAGCGCGTCCCCGAGCTCATCCCGCTCGCCCACCCCATCGCGATCACGCGCGTCGGGGTCGAGTTCGAGCTGCAGAAGAAGGCGGCGGCGGTGAAGATCATCGCCACCGTCGCGTGCCACGGCCAGACGGGCGTGGAGATGGAGGCCCTCACCGCCGCATCGGTCGGCCTGCTCACCGTCTACGACATGGTGAAGGCGGTCGACCGCGCAATGACCCTCCAGGACATAAGGTTGGAAGAGAAACGCGGCGGCAAGTCCGGCACGTACCGACGATAGGATCCGCATCCATGACGCGCGCGGTCGCCGCGGCGGCCCTTGCCCTGCTCGCCGGCTGCGCGTCGTTCGAGCCGCCACCGCCTACCCGCACTCCTCTCACGGTGTCGGAGTTCGCGGATCCCGCGGTGTTGCGCGCGCCGGACGGCTGGTACTACGCGTACGCGACGCAAGGCGCGCCGGACGGCCGCATGCTGAACATCCAGGTGGCGCGCTCGCGCAACCTCGCGCGATGGGAGCTCCTCGGCGATGCGTTACCGCAGAAGCCGGCGTGGGGATCCGGCAAGCAGTGGTTCTGGGCACCGCACGTGCTGTACGACGCGGAGCGCCGCACCTACTTCATGTACTACTCGGCGGAGCCCGACGCGGCGCGCGGCAAATGCCTTGCGGTCGCCACGGCGAGGCAGCCGCAAGGGCCGTTCGTCGACGCGGGACAACCGCTGGTGTGCGGCGACGGCATCGAGCATATCGATCCCATGGCCTTCGACGACCCCCGCACCGGCCGCCGGCTACTCTACTGGGGCTCGGGAAAGCGGCCATTGCGCGTGCAGGAACTCGCGCCGCATCGCCTGTCGTTCCTCGAGGGAAGCGCCGCCACGGAGATCCTGCCGCCCGACGCCGCGCGCGAGTACGAATCCCTCGTCGAAGCACCCTGGGTGGTCTACCGGGAAGGCAGCTATTACCTTTTCTATTCGGGCAGCCTGTGCTGTGGCCCGCGCGCGCACTACGCCGTGCTCGTCGCCCGGGCGCGCGACGCCGCCGGCCCCTTCGAGCGTCTCGGCGCGATCCTCGAGCGCGACGCGGACTGGCTCGCGCCGGGCCATCCCGCCGTCGCGCAGGATGACGCCGGAACGGACTGGCTTCTCTACCACGCGGTGGATGCGCCCGCGGCTGCCGCGACCGGCCGCCACGCCGGTCAGGGAGCGCCGCGACTGCTGATGCTGGAACGGCTGGCCTGGCGCGACGGCCGGCCTAGCGCAGCGGGGCGACCCAGCGCTGGCCCCAGGGGCCTTCCGCGACCTTGACGTGCCGCGGGAAGCTGCGCGCCATGACGGCTTCCGCGGGCTCGCGGGGACTGAGGATCATCACGATCCGGTGCCCGCGCAGGAAGGGATCGTTGCGCACCATGTCGTGCGAGTACACGCCGTGGCGCGGATCGACGAATACCACTTCGTGCAGCTTCGGATCCGGCGCGATCGCGAGCGGCGGCACTTGCTTCAGGTGCGCGCGGATCAGGGACTCGACCTGCAGCAGGCGCAGGCCGTCCGCGGCGACGAGCGAGAGCGCGAGGCCCCATGCCGCCATTGCGCGCAGGGGCGCCGCGTCCAGGCGGACCAGAGGCACCGCTGCGAGGACCGGAAGCACGAACCAGGCGCCGTGGATCGAGCGGTTGCCCCAGCCATGGCCCTGGTCGGTCCCGACGAAGAAGAAGACCAGGAACGTCGCCCCGAGGGACGCGGCGAGCACGCGCGCAGCCACGCGGTCGGCCGCGGCGCGGTATCCCCACGCCGCGAGCACGAGCAGGCCCATCGCACCCCAGGTCCAGATCTTGGTCACGCCGGCCGCGCGCGCCTGCAGCGTCGCGAAGTCCGGCAGCAGGAAAACGCGCGCCGCGCTTCGCGCGCCTGGAAGCGACGGCACCGCCGCCGCTCCAGCGGACTGCGGAGCGGTACCTGCGTTCTGCGCGAGGAGCCCGGCCAGGTGGTATTGCCAGCCGAACCCGAGCAGCGCCGCGAGCGGCAGGTAGCCCAGGACCAGCGCGAGCAGGATCCGCCACGAGCCGGGACGGAACGCGAGCCAGGCGAAGAACGGAGCGGCGAACACGATGTGGCGGGCCGGCTGGTGCAGCGTGAGCGCGATAGAGCCCAGGACGCCCGCCAGCAGCGCGCGTCTCGGCGTCGGATCGAGGAGGAGCACCGCGAACCAGAGATCGAGCAGCAGGTGCGCCGGCATCGAGTAGTAGGAGATGGAGGTGACGACGAACACCGGCGAGGCGAGAGTCAGCAGCACGGCCCATCCGCCGGCCTCCGGCGAACCGCCGAGGCGGCTCGCGAGGCGGTGGACCGCTGGGATCGTCAGCGCCCCCAAAACGGGATTGGCCGCCCACGGAATCCCCAGCCAGTAGAACGGCGTCAGGTACAGGGCGTAGGCCGGCCAGTAGCTGGTCGAGATCTCCCCCGTGACCTTCGATACCGTGAGGAACCGTCCCTGCATGAACGTCGGCACCAGGCGGTCGATGAGCTCCGGCGGCCAGAGGCCGCTCAGGCGCCCGGCGGCGAATGCTTCCGCCTGGAACGCGGTGGCGAGCTCGTCGTAGGAGAGCGGATACGCGTGGTAGACGAAGCGCGAGCCCAGACAGAGCAGCGGCAGCAGGATCAGCGCGAGGCTCCAGGGCCGCTCCGCGGCGAAGCGCACCAGGCGCAGCGCCTCCGGACGCCCGCGCAGGAGCCATGCGGCGGCAGCGACGCCAAGCAGCGCCCAGTTGCCGTGCGCGTCGTAGACGCGCAGCAGATAGTCGAACGCGTAGCTGAAATGCCGGCCCTCGGAGAAGCGCCAGAGAGCCAGCTGGACGAGGACGCCGCCCGCCACGCTCCAGGCGAGCAGCCGCCCGGCGCTCATGCCTTCGCTTCCTCGTGGTAGTCGTCGCCGATGTTGACGGACCAGATCGCCGACTTGTCGGTGCTGCCCGCGAGGATCGCCTCGACCGCGGTCCTCGCCGACAGCATCGAATGGTCCTGGTTGTTGTAGCGGTGCATGCCGTTGCGGCCGACCAGGAAGAGGTTGGGGATCCCGTCGAGGTAGCGGCGCAGCTCGCCGAAGCGCTCGTAGGCCCCGAAATAGCCCGGATAGGCCTTGGGCATGCGCACGATCACGGCATCCAGCTGGTCCGCGGGGTCGGCGAGGCGCAGCCGGTCGAGCTCCGCAATGCCGAGCGCTCGCAGGTCCGCGTCATCCATCGACCATAGGTCGTCGCCTTCCGTGCAGAAGTACTCCATGCCGATCCAGGCCGTGCCCGGGTCGCGCACGAGGTACGGGCTCCAGTTGTTGAAGAACTGGAGCCGGCCGACGCGCACGCCGGGTTCCTGCACGTAGATCCAGTTGTCGGGCACGAGATTCGCCGGCCCCTCCCCGGCGACGCGCGACGAAAGGCGCCGGTAGAGCAGCCCGACGATCACGAAATCCCGGTACTGGAGGTTCGCGGCGATCTCGCGCGGCGCGGCAGGCGCGGGCGGCTCCATGGCCAGCACGAGATCGCGCACCGGCATCGTGGAGATGACGCTCTCCGCCTCGTAGCGCACGCCCCCGGCGTGCACGGCGCGCACGCGCTCCCCGGCGAGCTCGAGTCGGTTGGCCGGTGCCTGGTGCACGATCCTCACGCCCATGGCGCGCAGGCGCTCCGCGGTCGCTTCCCACATCAGCCCCGGCCCGAGCTTCGGGTAGAGGAAGCGCTCGATCAGCGAGGTGTGCTCCGCGCCGTGTCCGAGCCCGACGAGGCGCCGCAGCGCGTGCGCGAGGGCCTTTCCGATCGACAGGCTCTTGACGCGCTGCGCACCCCATTCCGCGCTGATGCTCGAGCAGGCGGCGCCCCAGACCTTCTCGGTGTATTCCTTGAAGAACTGCAGGTAGAGACGGCGGCCGAACCGGTTGATGAAGAAATCCTCGAGGCTGCGCTCGCGCCGCGGCAGGAGCCGCGCCTTCAGGTAGCTCAGGCCGAACAGCACGCAGCGTCCCAGACCCAGCTTGAGCGCCGTCTCCAGGTTCGCCTTGAGCGGATAATCGAAGAACTTGCCGTCGAAGTAGATGCGCGACAGGCGCGAGCGCAGCAGCATGACGTCGCGCTCCGCTTCGCTCGCGCCGGCCCGCTCGCGCAGCTTGCGCCAGGCGCCGTGGTATGCGATCCGGGCACCCGCGGCCTCCCCTGCCGGCGCGGCGAGCGGCAGCATGCGCAGCCACCAGTCCATCACCCAGTCCGACTTGGAGAAGAAGCGGTGGCCCCCGATGTCGATGCGGTTGCCCTTGAACTCCACCGACTGCGACAACCCGCCCACCACGGCGGTGGCCTCGAGGACGATCACGTCCTTCCAGCCCGCGCTCGCGAGCTCGTAGGCGGCGGTGAGGCCCGCGGGGCCGGCGCCGATGATCACCACGCGGTGGGGCGTCGCGCTCACGTGGCCCGGTAGCGCGTGAACAGGATGAGCTTGCGCAGCGCGAAGTTCATCGAGAAGACGATGGCGGCGGAAACCACCTTTCCGAGCTCGTACGACAGGCCCGCATGCCCGACCGCGCCGTAGAGCACGCCTTCGTTGACTGCCATGCCGAGCAGTCCGATCGACGCGAACACGGCGAACTCGACGCGCGCGTCGCTGATCCGCCGCACCGCGAACACCCAGCGCACGCTGAGGAAGTAGATCGTCAGCAGGCCGACGGCAAAACCCGCCGGGGCCGCGAGGAGGTAGTGCCACCCCGCGAGCCGGATGAGCCCGACGTAGATGCCGAAGTCGACGGCGAAGGCCGCGGCGGACGCGCCGAAGTACCGCGCGCTTTCCGCGGCGACCGAACGGAAGGGAATCTTCTCCAAGCCGGCGATTCTGCCATCATCCGCCGCCACCCTCCGGCCACCAAAACTGCGGGTTCAGGTTCTCCGGCGATCGCTGGCGGAGCTTCTCCGCGGCACGCGGGCCGTCCTGGCGGCCGGCAATCATCTCGAGCAGCTGCAGGCGACGCTCGAGCTGCGGCGTCGCGTACGGCAACGCCCTGATCGCCGCGAGTGCCGGAAGCTCCACGCGCGTGTAGCGCGACGAGTAGTGCCGCAGCCGCTCGAGGGATTCGACGACCGCGCACGCCAGCCAAGCCGGCCCGACGCTTCCCCGCGGCCGATCGTCGAAGACCGGCAGCGGCGAGAGGAACGGCTCGTCGATCACCGCGTCGGGCCGCGCCCCGAGCGTGCGCATCGCTTCCGCGAGCGCGGCGGTGGCCTGCCCGCGCGCCCCCAGCTCCCAGGCCAGGCGGGCCCGCGACATCAGGTGCGCGAGGGAGGAGCCATCGCGCAGCGCCGCCTCGCAACGAGCAAGGCTGGCGCGAAGCTCGTCGAGCTTCGCGCCCCGTCCGTCGAGCGAGAGACGGCCTTCCGCCGCCAGCGCGGCCGCGCGGTCCGGCTTGCAGGCGAAGAGGTTGAGCAGGAACGGGTCGGAATGCGCGGCGCTCGACCAGGGCTCGAGGATCAGCGGCCCGGGAAGGAGCCGGTAGGCGCCGTAGCCGAGGGCCTCGAGCCTGCGCAACGCCCGCAGGTCGAGCTGGTTCCCGGCGAGCACCTCGAGCATCACCAGCGGGGAGCGCGTGCGGAAGAAGCGCTCCCCGCCCTCGACGACCTCGGCCTCGTGGCCTTCCACGTCCATCTTCACGAAATCCGCGTCCTCCACGCCGTGCTCCCGCACCAGATCATCGAGCCGCGCCGTCGGCACGCGCAACGCGGCCTCTCCGGTGGAGGCGAGCGCCGCGAGCTCCGGCTGCTCGCCGAGCTCGAAGGCCGCGACGCCGCGCCGGTTGCTGACTGCCGTGCGCAGGAGCGAGACCTGATCGAACCCGTTCAGGTGCAGGCTGCGCGAGAGATAGTCCGCCGCGCCCGGGCCAGGCTCGAAGGCGGCGACCCGGCCGGACGGTCCCACGGCGCGCGCCATCGCCAGCGTGTAGAGGCCGAGGTTCGCGCCGATGTCGAGCGCGCGCATCCCGGGACGCAGCCAGGCCCGCACGAAGCGGATTTCCTCTTCGAGCCAGTCCTCCTGCTCAAGGGCGACATAGGTGGTTATGCCGCCGACGTCCGGGGGAAGCACGATGCGCACTTCACCGCGCAACGCGAGGACCAGCGGCCGTTCGGCCGTCCCGCTCATCGCAGCCGCAGGAGCGCGGACGCGAGGCCCGCCGGCGACGCGCGGCTGCGCTGGGCGAGCACTTCGCCGGCGCCCTCCAGCGCTGCAGTGCCGGCGCGCCAGGCGTTTTCGCGGATCGTGTCGCGCGGATGGTAGGTACTGAGGTAGACGAGCGTTGCACCGGAAGCCTCGACCGCGCGCAGGTACTCTTCGCGCGGCAGGCGAGCGGAGGGCGCAGCGACGGCGTGCCGTTCCGCGAGCAACGCCACGTACGCGGGAGCCACCCACATCACGCGGTCGCCGGGCGCGCTGGAACGACGGATCCGATCCATGTCCGCCGCGAGGTCGAGATGCACCTGCGCCCTCGCCCGCGCCGCCGCGAGATCGGGCGTGCGGTACCAGTCGATGATGGCGGCATGGGGGAGCTCGCTGCGCGCGCGTTGATGTATGAAGCCGAGGGCCGGCGCGGTCAGGCTGAGCACGACGAGGAAAAGGATGAGCGCCGGGAGCGCCGGCCGGCGCATGCGTTCGGCGAGCCGGGCGAGCGGCACGAACGCGTAGAGCACCAGCAGCGGGACCACCGGGAAAAGAAAACGCGTCATCTGGTCGTAGAACGGCCAGAGGAGGTACGTGACGAGATAGGCGCCGACCATCCACGTGTCCGGCCGGGCGCGCCGCAGGCACAGGCCCGCGAGGGCAAGGACACCGACCAGCCCCGCGACCGCCGGACGGGTATAGGCGCCCTCCACCCAGAAGAGCATCAGGCTGCCGGTCCACGCTTCGGCCATGGCGAGCGCCTGGCGGGCCAGGCCGCCGGCGAGCGAGGCGGGCGCCGTGAGAACTTCGCCGAGACGATCTGCCGCGGCGCCGGCATTGGGATCGGCCACGGCGGCCGGCCGCAATGCGATCCATAGTGCGTAGGCGGCCAGCGCGGCGAGCGCGGGAAGCGCGCCGGCAGCGCGCTGCGCAGGCGTGCCGGGGCGCGTGACTGCCCAGAGCGCATAGCCCATCGCGACCGCCAAGCCAACGGTCCGAGTAAGGGCAAGCGCGGCGAAGAGCGCGGCGAGGCCAGTGAGCCGCGCGCGCGTGCCGATGCGCGCCTCAAGCAACATGACGGTAGCGAGCAGGAGCAGGCAGAACAACGGCTCGCTCAGGATGCCGCGCACGTGGATCCACAGGGCCGGCAGCGTGAGCACCGCCAGCGTGGCGAGGATGGCGGGCAGCGTGGCGCCGAGCCAGCGGAGCGCGACCTGGAAGACGAGCGGCAGGCAGGCGGCCAGCAGCACCGCGTTGACGCCGTGCGCCAGCGAAAAATCGTGACTCGCGCCGACCAGCGCCAGGACGAGCGGGAAGAGCGGCGGATGGAAAGCCTCGAGCGGAAACACCGACGCGACGGGGGCGGCCGCGGCGTGCCACGGGGAAAAAACCTGCGCCATGACGAGGTAGCTCACGCTGTCGTCGGCGAAGGTGCCCAGGCCGGGCTGCCGGGCGAACGCGATCCACGTCGCCGCGGCAGCGAGCGCGAGCACGCCCACCGCCCAGGCGGCGCTATTTGTGTGCCACGACATTCAGGCTGATCGGCTGGCCGCGCAAGCCGAGGCGGCTCGCATCGGTGAAGAGGCCGAACTGCTCGACACGCTCGACGCGCGAAAAGCCCGCTTGCAGGAGGTATTGCGTCAGGAACTCCTCGCTCAGGCCCACGCGGTGATAGTCGAACTCGTCCACCTGGCCGCCGAACACCATGCGCATGCAGACGTAGCGGTCGTCGAGCGTCGAGGCCGGGTCGAGGAAGAGGCGCGCCAGTCGCTCGAAATCGGGAACGCTGATGCGCGCCACGCCGCCGGGCCGGAGCACGCGATGGAACTCCTTCAGCGCGCGCGGCAGCGCCGACTGGTAGCCCAGGTGCTCCAGCACGTGCGACGCATAAATCTCCTCGACCGACCCGTCGGCGAAACGGCCGAGGTCGGCGCAGTCGCCGACATAGTCGACGCCGGGACCGGCCTGCGCGTTCAGGATCTTCCAGCCCGGCCGCACCTCCTTTCCGCCGACGTGCAGGCGCAGCGCTTCGCCGCCGCACATCGCCCGATAGGCCGCTTCCACGCTGCGCGCGAAGCCCGCCCGGTCCATCACCTTCGATGCCTTGAGCCGTTCCCGCAGCGTGCGCCGCATCTCGCGCAGCCGCGGCAGGTCGGCCGCCAGGGACTGCGCAATCTCGAGGTAGTGTTCCCGCGACGCGCCGACGAGCTCCGGCAATCCGGCGTGCTCGAGCAAGCTCGCGCCGACGCGCGAGACATGGCTGTTGCCGCGCAGCGTGACCACGGGCACGCCCATCCAGAGCGCCTCGCAGGTGGTCGTGGTGCCCGCGTAGGGGAACGTATCGAGAGCGATGTCGACCTCGCCGTAGCGGGCGAGGTGTGCCTCGACGCGCGCCTCCGCCTCCAGCAGGACGAGCCGGCTTTCTGCAACGCCGGCCGCGGCGAGGGCTGCTGCGACCCGGCGACGCGCGCTGGCCGAGCGCAGCGCATGCGCCTTGAGAAGCAGGCGGGACTGCGGCACGCGGCGCAGCAGCTCGGCCCACGTCGACAGGACCTCCGGTCCGACCTTGGCGAGGTTGTTGAAGCTGCCGAAAGTGACACGCCCGTCCTTTTCCGCGGGCAGCGCGGCGACCGGCACGTCGGCCGCCGGACTGAAGCACAGGAAGCCTTGCGGCAGGCGCCACAGCTTCTCGGTGGCATGCGCGTCGGACTCGCCTTCAGGATCCGCTAGCGCGTCGGTGAAGCGGTAGTCGATGGCCCGCACCCCGGTCGTCCCGGGATAGCCCAGCCACGAAACCTGCACGGGGGCGGGCTTGCGGGCGAAAAGGGGCAGCCGTCCCCCGGCCGTATACCCGGCGAGGTCGACGAGGATGTCGATGCCGTCGTCGCGGATGCGCTGGGCGGCGACGTCGTCGGGGACCGAAGCGAGGTCGCGCCATTCGTCGCACATCCGGCGCAGCCGCTCGGTGACGTCGTCGGATTGCGCTGCGGTGGAGTAGGCGTAGATCCGGAATGCGTCGCGATCGTGCGACGCCAGCAGCGGGGCGAGGAACAGCGCGACGGCGTGGCCGCGGATGTCCGGCGAGACATAGCCGACGCGCAACGGCCCCTCGTGGCGCGGCGTGCGGTCGCGGACCGCTTCGGTGCTGTCGCGCGTGCGCGCCCAGCGCTCGTGGGCCTCGCGCAGCGCGAGCGGATCTCCGCCGTGGCGATAGTGAAGCGAGAACAGGAGGTTGGCGTGCGCTTCCTCGAACGCCGGGTCGAGCTCGATCGCGTGCCGCAGCGCGGCCTCCCCCGCCTCCAGCTCGCCCAGCCGCACCAGCACGTTGCCCAGGCCGAAGTGCAGCCGCGCATTCTGCGGCGCGAGCGCGATGGCGGCGCGGTGCTCGACGAGCGCCTCGTCCAGCTTCCATTGCAGCGTGAGGCAATCGCCCAGGTTCGCGTGCCACTCTGCCCGCGGCGGACCGAGCTCGAGCGCGCGCCGCAGGTCGGCCTCGGCCACCTCGGGCTCGTTCGCCTTGCGCAGGTTGCCGCGGTTGGAGTACGCGATGGCGAGCCCCGGGTCCGCGAGCAGCGCCTCGTCGTAGCAGCGCACCGCGCCCGCAGCGTCGCCGGACACCTCGAGGAGGCTGCCGAGATTGTTCAGCGCTTTCGCGTGGGCGGGCTGCAGCTCGAGCGCGCGCCGGTACGCGACCGTCGCCTCCTCCGCGCGGCCGGCCTCCTGCAGGGCGCACCCGAGCATGTAGCGCAACGACGCCGTCTCCCCTTGTGCCTCGATCGCCTCGCCGAGGCGCTGGATCACCTCGCCGAAGCGCCGCTCATCGAGCGCGCTGTTCCAGAACGCCTCGACCTCTTGCGGCGACCGCATATCCCGGCCGGCGCTCGCCAGCTTCTCCTGCCAGAGCGCCGTCAGGCAATCCTCGAACGAGCGGACGAACCCGGTTTCGTCGAGGAGCGGCGACGCACGCAGGCGGTCCCGCATGCCGGCGCGCAGTGCCTCGAGCGCCGTCAGGTCGCGCGACAGCGCCGCCGCAATCCGTATGTAGTCTTCCTCGCTCGAGGCGACCAGCTCGCCCAGCCCCACGGTGTCGAGCAGGCTCGCGCCGACCCGGCCGGCATGCCGTTCGCCGCGCAGCGTGATCACCGGCACGCCCATCCACAGCGCCTCGCAGGTCGTGGTGGTGCCGTTGTACGGGAAGCTGTCGAGCGCGATGTCCACCTCCGCGTAGACCGCCAGATGCGTTTCCGGGGTCGGCTCCCAGCCGCGCAGCACGACGCGCTGCGCGTCGATGCCGGCGTCCACGAAGGACCGCCGCACCGCGTCGCGCTTGTCGGCGAACGCGAACGTACGGTCCTTGAGGAGCAGGCGCGAGCCCGGCACCTCGGCGAGCAACCTCGCCGCGAGCCGGAGGAACGGATCGGACAGCTTGAGGATGTTGTTGAAGCAGCCGAAGGTCACGAGCCCTGTCGTGCGGGCCGGCAGCGGTCCGACGTCGAGGCCCGGGCCCGGCCGATAGCACAGGAAAGTGCGCGGCAGCCGCGCGAGGCGCTCGACATGCACGCGCTCCGCGCCCGGGGGATCGGCCTTGGCGTCGGTCAGGCGCCAGTCGACCGAGGGCAGCCCCGTCGTGTTCGGGTAGCCGAGGTAGGTGACCTGCAGCGGCGCGGGACGCAGCGCGAGCACCGGAAGGCCGTTCTGCAGGGTATGGCCCGCGAGATCGACCAGGATGTCGATGCGATCCTCCCGGATGCGCGAAGCGACTTCGCCGGCTTCGAGGGCACCGCATTCCCGCCAGTGGTCGGCGAGCTCGCGCACGCCTTCGGTCACGCGATCCGATCGCGTGTGCAGGTAATAAGCGAATACCTCGAAGCGGGCGCGGTCGTGCCGCGCGAGTATAGGCAACATTAACACGGAAACGACGTGGGAGCGGAAGTCCGGCGACAGGTAGCCGACACGCAGGCGCCGCGTCCCGCCGCCTTCCACCGACGGCGGTGCAACCGGCCGCGCCTGGAGATCCCCGAAGCGCCGATGGGCCTCGAACAGCGCCCCGGCGTCGAAGTCGCTGCTGTAGTTCATCGTGAACAGCAGCGCACTGTGCACCGTCGCGTCCTGCGGCGCGAGCGCGTGGGCGCGCTGCAGCGCGTCCACCGCGGCCGGCAGGCGGCCTTGGTCCAGAAACGCCCGGCCCATGCGCGTCCAGGTCCCCGCGTTCCTCGGGTCGCGCTGCGCGGCCCGCTCCAGGAGCGCCATCGCCTCGTTGACGTTGCCGAGCTCGATCAGGCTGGCGGCGAGCCCGTTCAGCATCTGCACGGACTGCGGCTGGAGCGCGAGCCCGGCACGGAAGGCGGCCTCCGCCTCCCTTTCGCGTCCGGCGCGAGAAAGCGCTGCCCCCAGGCCGTAGTGCGGGTCGGGATCGGATGGGCTCGCCGCGCAGGCGCGGCGGAACAGATCGATCGCGGCATCCAGCCGTCGCTCCGCGGCGGCGAGATGGCCGAGTTGGCCGAGCGCGCCGGCGTGCTCGGGGTGTCGCGTGAGCACCTCCTCCAGCACGGCGCGAGCCTCGAGGTGCCTGCCTTCCTGCGCAAGCCCGCGCGCGGCGGAAAAGCGGCGATCGGTCGCCGCCGCGTCCTCACGGCCGAGTACTCTCTGCAGCCACGACCTGCCTGTGCTCATGCGCGGTGTATGCGTGCTTCCAGGATCGGCTTATTCTGCCACCGAGCCGCTGTGCTACCCTCCGGCGGGCGATGCTGCGCTGGCTGAAGTCCCTCGGATCCACCGCCGCTCGCGCCGACGCATACAGCCTGATGCGTCGCGGCGAAGCGGCACTTGCGCAAGGCCTTGCGGCGGACGCCGCTGCATTCTTCCGCGGCGCGATCGCGGTCGATGCCACCGTGGCCGACTACTACCGCTACCTCGCCCTCGCCTGCCGGGCGCAGGGCGATTTCTCCGGCGCGGAAGCGGCCTATCGCTCCGCGTTGCGCCTGAACCCGGACGATACTTCCCTCCAGGTGAAGCTGGGCGTCGTCTATACGAAGCTCGGTCGTCTCGCGGACGCCCAGCGGTGGCTGGAGGGCGCCGCGCGCGCCTCGCCGGAATACGCGGAAGCGCACCTTCGCCTGGGCGATCTCTTCCTCGAGCGGTGCGAGCCGGCGCTGGCGGTCGAGGCCTGCCGCGAAGCGGTGCGCCTCGAGCCACGCTCCGCGCAGGCGCTCGTTGCGCTCGGACGGGCGCTCGAGGTTGGCGGGAGCATCGAGTCGGCGCTCGATGCGTACGAGGCAGCGCTGCGCCTGGACCCGCAAAGCGTGGATGCTCACGTGAGCCGGGCGACGACGCACCTCGCCCGCGAGCAGTTCGGAGCCGGGTGGGACGAGTTCGAGTGGCGCAAGCTAGCGCCCGAGCAGGTGGCCGTGCACGAGCGCTTCCCTATTCCCGATTGGGACGGTTCCGATCTGCGCGGGCGCACACTCCTCTTCTACGCCGAGCAGGGCCTGGGGGACCAGATCATGTACGCCTCGTGCGTCCCGGATCTCCAGCGCCAAGCCGGTCGCGTCGTGATCGACTGCGACCCCCGGCTCGTGGCGCTCCTGCGCCGGTCGTTCCCCCCCGCGATCGTGCACGGCGGGCGGCAGTCGGACGACGGCCGCTGGTCCGAGGCGCACGGGCTGCACCTCAAGGTGGCATGCGCAAGCGCGCCGCGCTTCCTGCGCCGCTCGGCGGAGGACTTCCCTGGCCACCGAGGCTATCTGCGCGCGGATCCTTCCAAGGTCGCGCAGTGGAAGGACCGCCTCGCGAAGCTGGGCCCCGGAAGGAAGGTCGGCCTGTCGTGGCGCGGTGGCGTGCAACGTACCGGCCGCGCATGGCGCTCGCTGGAGATCGATTCGCTCCTTCCGCTCCTTCGACTCCCCGGGATTCAATTCGTCAGCGTGCAGTACGACGCCACGGCAGAGGAACTGGCGCGTCTCGAGGCGGTCAGCGGAACCATGCCCCACTGGCCCGAGGCGATCGAGGACTACGACGAAACTGCGGCGCTGCTCTGTGCCCTGGACATCACCGTAAGCGTATGCACCGCGGTGATCCATCTTGCCGGGGCGCTGGGGCTGCCGGTATGGATCCTCGCCCCGATCGCGCCCGATGCCCGCTACGGGCGGGCAGGAGAGCGCATGCGCTGGTACCCGTCGGCACGCATGTTCCGCCAGCCCTCCTTCGGCGATTGGCGTTCGGTGGTGGACGATGTCGCGAATGAGCTGAGGCATCTGCCGGAATGAGCGCAACGACGCTTCGCGACGCGGAGCAGGCGCGCCTTGCGGGCGATCTCGACGCGGCCATGGCGGCCTGCCGCGGTGTTCTCGCGGGCTTGCCGGACGATCCGGCGGCCCTCAATCTGATCGCCGCGATCGCCGCGGATCGGGGCCAGATCGAGGAAGGCCTGGCTTGGGCTGCGCGCGCCGCCCGTGCCGATTCACGAGCCGCAGGGCCGCATTACACGATGGGGCGCCTGTTCGAGATGCAGCAGCGCCTCGGTGAGGCGGAAGCCAGCTACCGCCGGGCGATCGACCTCGCGCCACGCGACGCACGCGCGCACAACAACCTCGGCGTGGTACTGCAGATGCAGGGACGGGCTGCCGATGCCCTCGCCTGCTACCGCGCCGCGGTCGAGCTCGCGCCCGACCTGCCGGAGGCCAATCAGAACTACGCCTCCATCGCGCGCGACCCCGCAGCCCTGGAGCGCGCCGTGCGAGGCTTTCGGGCACGAACCGAGACGAATCCCGAGGACGCCGCGGCATACAACAGCGCAGCCAATGCCTTGCGGGAATTGGGACGCCACGACGAGTCCCTCGCGGCGTACGATCGCGCGATCGCGCTGCAGCCGGATTTCGCGGAGGCTCGCTTCAATCGCAGCATGGTTCTGCTGCAGACCGCCGACTATGCCCGGGGCTGGCCGGAGTACGAATGGCGGCTCAAGACACCGACGCATGGCGGATCCGCCGCGAGATTCGCGCAGCCGATGTGGCACGGCCGGGAGACCGCGCGCACGGTGCTCGTCCATGCGGAGCAAGGCCTGGGTGACACGATCCAGTTCGCGCGTTTTGCCCCCCTCGCCGCCGCGCGCTGCGGGGCGCTCGTGCTGGAAGTGCAGCCGGAAGTCTTCCCGGTGCTGACCATCATGAAGGGAGCGCCGCGGATCGTGGTGCGCGGGGATCCGCTGCCGCCCTTCGAGATGCATGCGCCGCTCCTCAGCCTCCCGGCGCTCCTCGGCACGACGATCGAATCCATTCCCTGGGACGGTCCCTACATCCAGGCTCCGCACGAGCGCGTCATGGCCTGGCGGCGCGCGTTCGCCAAGCGCCGACGGCACTTCAACGTCGGCCTGGTGTGGGCCGGTCGCCCGCAGCACTGGGATGATCTCAATCGGTCCGTTCCGCTCGCCCGCCTCTCACCCCTCGCCCGCGTGCCGGACGTTTCTTTTTTCAGCCTTCAGCTGGGCCCGGCAGCCGAGGAAGCGAAGCACCCTCCCTCCGGCATGGAACTGCTCGACCTGACCTCGCTGATCCGCGACTTCGCGGATACGGCCGCGCTGGTGAGCTTCCTCGACCTCGTCGTGACGGTGGACACGTCGGTCGCGCACCTCGCCGGCGCGATGGGCGTGCCAACCTGGGTCCTCCTGGCCCACGCGCCGGACTGGCGCTGGCATCTCGCCCGCGAAGACAGCCCGTGGTATCCGAGCACGAAACTTTTCCGCCAACCGACCGACGGCGACTGGGGCGGAGCAGTCGAGAGAATGGCGGCCGGGCTCGAGCGAGCCGCGGCGGCGAAACCGCGCTGACGACACGCTATGATCGAAAAATGAGCACCAGCCTGATCAGCGAAGAGTACCGGCGGCTGCAGGAGGACCTGCACGGCGATCCGTTTTACGGCGTCGCCTCGGTCCGCTACGCGCCGCTCGTCGCGGATTACATCCGGCGCAATGACGTGAGGCAGGTGCTCGACTACGGCGCGGGCAAGGGGCGGCTGGGCGAAGAGCTCGACTGGCTCGTCCCGTGGCCCCTCGAGATGCGGCGCTATGATCCGGGCGTACCTCAGTTCAGCGCACGGCCGGGGCCAGCCGAGTTCGTGGCGTGCATCGACGTCCTCGAGCACATCGAACCGCATCTTTTGGGCAACGTTCTGGACGACCTGCGCCGCGTGACGCAGCGCAGCGGCCTGTTCACCGTCCACACCGGGGCGGCGGGCAAGGTGCTCGCCGACGGACGCAATGCGCACCTCATCCAGCAGCCCCCCGAGTGGTGGCTGCCGCATTTCATGCAACGGTTCGAGCTGCAGCGCTTCACGGTCATGCCCTTCGGCTTCTGGGTAGCCGTGAACGCGCGGCCAACTTAGGCCGGCACGCGCGAGCGTTCCTGAAGGGCGGTCCGGACTTCGGACAGCGCGTCCGACCAGTCGCCGAATCTGGTCTGCCTGAAGATGCGCACGCTGGGGTACCACGCCATCGTGGAACCGCGGAACCCGTAGCGCCACTCCGGGCTGTAGGGGGCGAGGACCCAGACAGGGCGACCCAGCGCACCCGCGAGATGCACGACCGACGTGCAGACGCTGACCACGAGATCCAACGCGCAGACCAGCGCGGCTGTCTCGTCGTAGTCATCGATCGCTTCCGGCCAGTGCTGTACGTCGACCCCGTGGTCGCGACGCACCGATGCCACCTGCTCCTCTGCTTCTGGCGTGTACTGCAGACTGACGAAACGCAGGCCGGACAGCTTCAGGAGCGGCAGGCAGTTCTCCAGGCTGAGTGATCGCGTGGCGCGTCCGGTCTTGCGCACGCCGCCGGTCCACGAAATCCCGATGGCGGGCGCGCCGCCAAGCTCGGCGAGTCGCTGCCGCCAGCGCTCGACGCGCGCCGGCGCCGCCTTGAGATAGCCCCCATGGGGGGGAAAGGATGCCGCGCCGCGACGGAACAGATTCGGCAGGCTGCCGGCGTCGATCTCGAAATCGACCCGCCGAGAAGCGAGGGGCTTAGGCAGGGGGCCGCCCATCGCCGGGAAGAAAGTCGCCTGTGGAATCGAACGCTCGAAGAGGCTCCGCAGGCGCGAGTCGCATTCGATCAGGCAGTGCCCGACCCGGGAGACCACGTCGCCATAGATGGAAGCGAACATGATCTCGTCGCCCAAGCCCTGCTCGCGGCGTACGAGGAGCGTCTTGGCTGGTATCCGTGCGCCGTCCCAGATCGGGTGCGCCGTGGCAACGCGCCGGTCTTCCTCGCTTAGCTTGCGTACCTCGTAGCCCTCCCAGCCCCGCTCGAAGTCGCCCAGCAGAAGCCGCGCCAGGCCGCGGTGGAAAAGTGCCGGCGGAAAGCCGGGGACGATCGCCAGGGCGCGGTCGTAGTCGGCGAGTGCATCTTCCATTCGACCGAGCTGCTGCAGCGTTACACCGCGCATGTCGAGCGCCTCGGCATCCCCTGGACGCAGGCGCAGAGCCGCGTCGAAATGATCCAATGCCTCGATCGGCTCGTGCGCTTTCTGGCACACCGTGGCGAGCAGGAGTCGCGCGGCGAACGACGTCGGATCCTCCACCACGGCCCTCTCCGAGACGGCCTTGGCTTTGCGCACGTTGTCCGTCTGGATAAGCGCATGCACGAGCTCCCGCAAGGTCTCGTCAGACGGTGATTCCTGATACGCCGCTCGCAGAGCGACGATGGCTTCGAGACCCTCGCCGGACGCGAGGAGCGCCCGTCCGAGGCGCAGTTGCACGCCCGGCACTGCGGACTTGTCTTCGGCTGCGGTGCGGTAGCAGAGCGCTGCCTTCGCGAAATCGCCGGCCCGGAAACGGATATCACCCAGCGTCGCCCACCATTCCCTCCGCGAAGGAGCGAGCAAAAGCGCGCGCTCCAGCGAACGTCGCGCACCTTCGGCGTCGCCGGCCCGTTCGCGCCTGAGACCCTGTCCATGGTGGGCAGCCGCGCGCCAGGCTATTGCGGCGTGCCACGGACGGGTGACGAGGTAGACGAGGAGGCGGAGCAGCACGGGATCGGACGGTTTTCGAAGGCCGCCTATAATAGGTCAATGGGAATCTTCGGCTCGGCATCTTCA
>DASZQH010000364.1:0-4485 GCA_035549805.1 Burkholderiales bacterium | reverse complement strand
GGGCGGCACGGGGGTGATGGTGTCGAACCAGCAGAGCCCGCCGCAGCAGACCGACCAGAAGCCGGTGCTGCCGCCGGAGAGCCCGGTGCAGGAGGAGGAGAAGCAGCTCACCGAGAAGCCCGCCGACCCGATCAACCCGATTCAGGAAGCCACGCCCGCCACGCCGCTGCTCACCGGAACGATTACGGGCAACTATACGATCGTCCAGAACGGCTACTGGGCGGCGCGCGACAACACGACCGTCACCCTCGATGCCAACGGGGTGCTCACCTCCTTCCTCGACACGTCCGAGGGCGTCACCTCGCTGGGGACGGCGCAAGGGTCCTCGAGCGGCAACGACGGCGTGATCGCGTGGGGGCGCTGGTCGGGCGGCACGACCGCGGGCGCTTTCACGCTGAATACGGCGCCGTCGCAGACCGAGCTGCACTACGTGGTCGGTATCGCTCCCACCGCCATGCCCACCTCGGGCGAGGCGACGTACAGCATGATCGGCGCGACGCCGCCCTCCGGTTTCGAAGGCGTGACCGCGCTGACGAGCTCGTCCCTCAAGATCAACTTCGGCACCTCCTCCGGCGTGTTCCACGGCGCGTTCACCATGAGCGGCCAGGCGCTCACGACGCTCCCCGGCGGTGCGAACATCTCGGTCCTCTCCGGCGGCCGCCTGACGGGCGGCGGTTGCATGGTGGGCGCGTGCATCGGCGGAAACATCTCGCTGCAGGGAATCCTCGCCGGCGCGGAAGCGAGCCGCGCGGGCATGACGTACCAGCTGAACGCCGGCGGCGGCATCACCCACGGCGCGATCGCGTACAAGAAGGACTGACGTCGCGCCGGGCCGTAGCATTGGCCCCGTGACCACCACTCCCGGCGACGACTCCCCTGCGCTGCGCGCAGGCCTCGCGCTCCTCCGCAACAACCAGGCAAGCTCCGCGGAAGCGGTGCTCGAAACGGCCGCGCGCGATTCGGACGAAGCCCTGGCCTGGCACTACCTCGGCGTCGCCCGGCATGCGCTGCAGAAGCGGGCGGGCGCCATCGAAGCGTTCCGTCGCGCGATCGAGCGCGGTGCCCGCAGCGCGGATCCCTTCGCGGCGCTCGCCGTGGCGCTCGGCCAGGAGGGCCGGTGGTGCGAGGCGGAAAGCGTGCTGCTCGACGGCCTCGCGCGCCTGCCCGACGATGCGGGACTGCATTTCAATGTCGCCGTGGCGCTCGAGCACCGGGGGGCGGACGAGCAAGCCCTGGAGCACTACGATGCGGCCCTCGCCGCACGGCCGGAGCATGCCGGCGCGCGGCTCAACCGCGGCGCCCTGCATCTTCGCTACGCGAACCTCGACAAGGCGCTGGCGGACTTCGACGCCCTGGTGGAAGCCGAGCCGCAGTCGGTCGAGGCGCTGCTCAACCGTGCGCGCACGTACCTGCAGCTGCATCAGGATGATCACGCGCTGCGCGACGCGCGCGCAGCCGCCCGGCTCGCCCCCGATCGTCACGAAGCGCGCAAGAGCGCGGCCGTCGCTCTCGCATCGATGGGTTACCTGGAAGCGGCCGAGGCCGAAGTGCGCGGCATCGACCCGGCGTGGGATTCCGTCGCCGCCTATGCCGCGAGGGCCCTGCAACGCCAGGATCTCTGCGATTGGCGCGACCGCGACGAAGGAATCGCGGCGGTGCGGGAATTGCTGCGCCGTCCGAACGGGGGAAAGGGATTCGTCGAGGAAAGCATCTACATGCGGATGCTCGCGATGCCGTTCGACAGCGAGGAGCTTCGCCTCGCCGCCAACGCGGCCGCGGCCGCGATCCATTGCGTCCCGGCCACGGAGCCGATCGCGAGCCGCCCGCCGCAAGGGCGCATCCGCGTCGGCTTCGTGTGCGAGGGCGTCGGCCGGCATCCGGAGACCTATCTGCTGCGCCGCGTCGTCGGCGACATGGATCGCGCGCGCTTCGAAGTGAGGCTGTACGCGCTCAACCGCGACGACGGCACCGGCCTGCGGCGCGACTTCGCCTCGCGCGCGGATGCCTTCGCCGACCTCTCCGGGATGGATTCGCCGGCGATCGTCTCCCGCCTGCGCAAGGAGGCGCTGGATATCGCATTCGACGCCGGCGGCTATTTCCTCCCTGCGCGACCCGAGATCTTCAAGACGCGCGTCGCACCGGTCCAGGCCGCGTATCTCGCCACGCCCGGACCGCACGGCGAGGGACTGGTGGACTACCGCCTCAGCGACGCGCAGACGACGCCGCCGGAGCTGCAGGGCGTGTGGACCGAAAAGCTCGTGCTGCTTCCCGCGCCGCACTGGGTCCACGACGACAGCAACGTGATCGCGCCCGCCGGCACGCGGGCCGAGCACGGCCTGCCCGCGGAAGGATTCGTCTTCTGCTGCATCACGCAGGCGTGGAAGCTGGAACCCGAATCGTTCTCGATCTGGATGCGGCTGCTGCGCGCCATCGAGGGCTCCGTGCTGTGGCTGCTCGATAGCGGCGCCGCCGTCAATCGGAACCTGCGCGCCGCGGCGAGCTCGCGAGGCGTCGCAGCGGAGCGCCTGGTGTTCGCGCCGCGGGTCGAGCTCGACGCGCACCTCGGCCGCCTGCAGCATGCCGGCCTGTTTCTCGACACGTTCTACTTCAACGCGCAGACGACGGCGATCGACGCCCTCTGGGCCGGGGTCCCGCTCGTCACCCGGACGCGAGCCACCATGGCGTCGCGCCTCGCATCGACCTTCGTGCGCAGCGCCGGCCTGGGCGACCTGGTGACCGACTCGTCGGAGGCTTACGAAGCGACGGCGTTGCGCCTGGCGCGTGAGCCAGGGCGCCTGGCCCACTACCGCAACCTGCTGGTCTCCGGGCGGGGGAGCGCGCCGTTGTTCGACACCGGATCGCGCGTCCGCGCCGTCGAGCGCGCGATCGAAGCGATGGTCGGGCGCAGCCGCGCGGGCCTGCCGCCCGAGACGCTGGTGGTGCCGTGAACGCGCCGCTGCCGCATCCCGGCGTCGCCGCAATGGCCTGGCCGCCGATCCCGGACCCGGCCGCGGCGGCAATGCTGGCCCTGCAGTGGCAGCTGGAGCAAAGCCAGTGGCTCGCTCCGGCGGCGTTGCGGACGGCGCAGCTCCGGCAGCTGCGCGCCGTGGCCGCGCATGCCGCCGCCAACGTGCCGTGGTATCGAGACGCCGCCCGGCGCGGCGGGATCGACGATCTTTCCACCCTGACGCTCGAGCGCTTCCTCGCGTGGCCGGTGCTGCGCGCAAGGGAAGCGCGCGCCTGTGCCGTCGAGCTCTACGCCGAGAGCTACCCGAAGGAGCACGGCCCGTTACTCGAGACCCGCACCACCGGATCGACCGGACAGCCCCTCAAGGTCTTCCAGACGGCGGCGTCGCAGTTCTTCGCCCACGGCCTGGTGGTCCGGGAACACCTGCTGCACGCGCGGGATTTCTCCGCGAAGCTGGCGAAGACCGTCGGCGTGACGCCGCACGCGTCGCAGCCGGGCTGGGGACTCGTGAACGGCGTGTTTCCGACCGGCCCGGCCGTCTCCATGCCGACGTCGGCCGGCGTCGAAGCGCAGTTGCGCTGGCTGATCGAAGAGGCGCCCGCCTACGTGATCGGGCACGCGGCGAACCTGCGGGCGATCCTCCTTCACAGCCGGGCGTCCGGGCGGATTCCCTCCGGCGTGCGCGAGCTGATCTCGCAGGGCGGGACCATGCCGCCGGACCTGCCGTCGCTCGCGAGGGAGCTCTGGAACGCCAGGGTCACGGATACCTACAGCTGCGAGGAGTTCGGCCTGCTCGCGTTCCAGTGCCCGGGGCAGACGCACTATCACGTGAACGCGGAGCACGTTTTCCTCGAGGTTCTGCGCGAGGACGGCGCGCCCTGCGCACCCGGCGAGACCGGGCGCGTGGTGGTGACGTCGCTCAACAACTTCGCGATGCCGCTCATACGCTACGAGCAGGGCGACTACGCCGTGGCGGGCGATGCGTGCCCCGCCGGGCGCGGACTGCCGGTCCTCGAGCGCATTGCCGGCCGTACGCGCAACATGCTGCGCACGCCCGACGGCAAGAGGGTTTTTCCCGCGATCTCCGCGGACATCTGCCTCGACATCGCGCCGATCCGCCAGTTTCGCCTCGTCCAGTCGGCGCTCGATGCCGTCGAGCTGCACTACGCCATAGACCGCGAGCTCTCCGCGTTCGAGCGGTCCACCCTCGCGGCGGCGCTGCGCGAGCGCTTCGGCTATCCGTTCCGGTTCGGCTTCGTGCGCGTCGCCGCCTTCGAGGACGCGGGCGGCAAGTTCGAGGACTTCGTGTCTCGGATCGGCGAAACATGAGCGCGGTGCTGCACGTCGCATCCTGCGCGCCCGGCCTGCAATGGCCCGGCGTTCCCGTGCCGGCGGGCGCCGCCGCACTCGCGATGCAGTGGCAGCTGGAGAGGTGCGAGCGCTTGCCTGCGCAGCGCCTCGTCGAGCTCCAGTTCCGGCAGATACGGGCGCTCGTGGCGCACGCGATCGCCGAGGTG
>DASZQH010000363.1:0-6140 GCA_035549805.1 Burkholderiales bacterium | reverse complement strand
CGCCTCGACCCGCCGGATCCGGATCGGAGGGACGATGGCCCCTCGCGAGGACAGCTCGTGCCGCAACGCGGCTGAAATGCCATCCTCGTTGCAGGAGGGCGCAAGGTCGACCAGCAGGACCTCGAGAGCCGCCGGCGTCTGGACGGCCTGCCATTGGCGGGCCGGCAACGTGTCGAGAACGCCGTCGAACACCACCGGGTCGATCGCCACTCGCGCGGCGTCGACGCCGGGGAACTCCAGCGTCTCCTCCACCCGGCCCTCCACGGCGTCGATGAGGCGAAACGGCCGCCCGCAGGAACAGGGCGTCGCGGCGAGCCGCACCTTGTCGCTCAGCTCGTAGCGGATCAGCGGCTGCGTGCGCCGGTAGAGCGCGGTGACCAGCACCCGCTCGCCGGTTTCTCCCGGCCGCACCGGCCGTCCCTTCGCGTCCACGATCTCGATGATCGACAGGTCTTCGCACAGGTGCATGCCGTCGTGCGCCTCGCATTCGGAGGCGAGGATGCCCGCCTCGCTCGCGCCGTAGGTGTCGTAGAGCACCTTTCCCCAGGCCTGCTCGATCCGCTGGCGCGCCTCGCGCGTGAGGACTTCGCCGCCGATCGCGATCATCCGCGGCGCGATGCGAAGCCGGCCGGCGAGCTGCTCTTCGGCCAGTGCCCGAGCCAGGGAGGCGTAGGTGGCGAGATACTGGGGCTGCCAGTCGTTGAGCGGCGCCAGGACCTCGGCCACCGGCCGGCTGCTGTCGAGGGTGAGGGAGGGGGCGAGCCGCGAGGCGGTCGACGTACGGACTTGCGCCGTCTGGTGCCAGGGCACGGGCGAGGTGAAGACCGCCATGTGGAAGGGCCGGAAGAGGTAGCGCAGCTTCGGATTGAGGCCGGCCCACCAGAGCGGGCGACCGTAGCTCGCGACGAGCGTGCCCCACTCGTCGGGATCGAAGAGGAAGAACCCGCGTTGCCCGCTGCTGCCGCTCGAGGCGCTGATGGTGAAGCGTCCGGCGAGCCGCTCCACGCCGCGCGTGCGCTCGAGGTGTCGCTCGACGTCGGCGAGACGGATCGAGCGGTCAGTGACGACCTCGTCGAAGCTGCGCATGAGCTCCGCCTTATCGAGGACCGGCAGCTCTTCGAGCGGGCGGTCCATCAGGCCGCCGTGAAACTTCCGGTAGAAAGGCGACCGCTCGTAAACGCAGGCGCGGAGCCTCGCGAGGGAAGCGGCCTGGTGCGCGAGGAGCCGCTGCCGGCTCCATGAATCCCGCCTGAGAAGCTGTCCCCGGTTGCGAGCGACGCGAACGAGGTCGGCGGGGGTCATCCGCGCTACATGTTCGGGTAGTTCGGCCCGCCGCCGCCTTCGGGAGCGACCCAGACGATGTTCTGCTTCGGGTCCTTGATGTCGCAGGTCTTGCAGTGGACGCAGTTCTGCGCGTTGATCTGCAGCCGGGGCTTGGTCTCCGCGTCGACGAACTCGTAGACGCCGGCCGGGCAATACCGCTGCTCGGGGCCGGCGTACTTCTCCAGGTTGATCCGCACCGGGACCTCCGGGTCCTTCAGCGTGAGGTGGACCGGCTGGTCCTCGCCGTGGTTCGTGTTGGAGAAGGAAAGGTCCGTCAGCCGATCGAACGTCAGTACGCCGTCCGGCTTGGGATACCGGATGGGTTCGCACTCGTCCTTACTTTTCAAGGTGGCGTGATCGGCGTGCCCATGCCTCAAGGTCCAAGGGGCCTTGCCGCGGAAGAGCACCTGGTCGATGCCGACCATCAGCGTGCCCAGGTACAGGCCCTTCGACATGAACGGCTTGAAGTTGCGAGCCTTGTGCAGCTCCTCGTGCAGCCAGCTCGACTCGAAGGCCCGCGGGTACCCGGCGAGCTCGTCGCCCGCGCGGCCCGCCTTCAGCGCCTCGACGGCCGCTTCCGCGGCGAGCATGCCGGACTTGATCGCGGCGTGGCTGCCCTTGATGCGCGAGGCGTTGAGGAAGCCCGCGTCGTCGCCGACCAGCGCGCCGCCGGGGAAGACGAGCTTCGGCAGCGACTGCAGCCCGCCCGCCGTGATCGCGCGCGCGCCGTAGGCCACGCGCTTTCCGCCCTCGAAGAAGCCGCGGATCGCCGGATGCGTCTTGAAGCGCTGGAACTCCTCGAACGGGGAGAGGTAGGGGTTCGTGTAGCCCAGGCCGACGACGAACCCCACCGCGATCTGATTGTTCTCCTGGTGATACAGGAACGAGCCGCCGTAGGTGTCGGTGCCCAGGGGCCAGCCGGCGGTGTGCATGACGAGGCCGGCCTGGTGCTTCTCCGGCTTCACGTCCCAGAGCTCCTTCAGGCCGATGCCGTAGACCTGCGGATCGCGGCCTTCCCTCAGCCTGTAGCGCGCCTCGAGCTGGCGGCCGAGCTGGCCGCGGCAGCCCTCGGCGAAGAGGGTGTACTTGCCGTGCAGCTCCACGCCAGGTTGATAGGAAGATGTCTTTTGCTTGTTCTTATCAACACCCATATCCCCCGTGGCGACCCCTTTGACGACATCCCCCTCATAGAGGATCTCGGCGGCCGAGAAGCCCGGGAAGATCTCCACGCCGGCGGCCTCGGCCTGTTGCCCGAGCCAGCGCGTGAAATTGCCCAGGCTGATGACGTAGTTCCCATGATTCTGGAAACAGGCCGGAAGCATGAAGGAGGGAGTGGCGAACGAAGAGCCTTCAGTCAGGAACAGAAAGCGGTCTTCAGTGACGGGGGTATTGAGCGGAGCTCCCTTCTCCTTCCAGTCGGGGATCAGCTCGGCGATGCCGCGCGGGTCCATCACCGCGCCGGAGAGGATGTGCGCGCCGATCTCCGAGCCTTTCTCGAGCACGCAGACCGAGGTGTCGGGGGAAATCTGCTTGACGCGGATCGCGGCGGACAGGCCGGCCGGGCCGCCACCGACCACGACCACGTCGTACTGCATCGATTCGCGCGTCATGGGCGGCAATTATAATGACGCCCTCAATGACCGAAGAAAAGAAGCTCGTCCACGTCGAGCGCATTCCGATCCGCTGGGGCGACATGGACGCGATGGGCCATGTCAACAACACGGTGTACTTCCGCTACATGGAGCAGGCGCGCATCGGCTGGTTCGACGCGCTGGTCCCGGAGCAGGAAGCGTGGAAGAGCACGGGCATCGTGATCGCCAACGCCTCCTGCAACTTCAAGAAGGCGATGACCTACCCGGGGACGGTGGAGGTGCGCCTGTACGTCGGCGCCCCCGGCGGCTCGAGCGTGCCGACGTTCTACGAGATGGCGGTCGGCGAGGTCGTGTACGCCGACGGCGAGGCGACCGTCGTCTTCATCGACATGGCGAAGCAGCGCGCGGTGCGCATTCCCGAGGACATCCGGCGCAGGCTGCAATGAAGCCCCTCTGGAGCCCATCGCCGGAGCGCGCGGCGTCGACGCTGCTCGCGCAGTTCATGCAGCGGGCAGGCAAGCGCTCCTACGCGGAGCTGCACGCCTGGTCGATCGCGGAAAAGGAGGCGTTCTGGCGCCTGGTCTGGGATTTCTGCGGCGTGCGCGGCACGCGCCAGGGCCCCGACATCGTCGACGCCGACCGCATGCCGGGCGCGCGCTTCTTCCCCGAGGCGCGCCTCAACTTCGCCGAGAACCTGCTGCGCCGTCGCGACGACTCGGATGCGATCGTCTTCTGGGGCGAGGACAAAGTCAGGAAACGCCTTTCTTCAAAAGAGCTTTACGACCTGGTATCGAGAATGAGCCAGGCCCTGGCCGCCGCGGGCGTGAAGAAAGGCGACCGCGTCGCCGGCTACCTGCCGAACCTGCCCGAATCCACCGCCGCCATGCTCGCCACCGCGAGCCTGGGCGCGGTGTGGTCGAGCTGCTCGCCGGACTTCGGCGTGCAGGGCGTGCTCGACCGCTTCGGGCAGATCGAGCCGAAGGTGCTCTTCTGCGCCGACGGCTACCTGTACGGGGGCAAGCAGCACGACACCCAGGACAAGACGAAGGAGATCCTGGCGAAGCTCCCTTCGGTGAAGGCGTGCGTGGTGCTGCCGTATCTCGGTTCTCCCGCCACGGCAGGTGTCAGTCTTCAGGAATTCATAGAACCGTACCAGCCCGGGGACATCCGGTTCGAGCAGGTCGAGTTCAACCATCCGCTCTACATCCTCTACTCGTCGGGGACCACCGGCGTGCCGAAGTGCATCGTGCACGGCACGGGCGGGACGCTGCTCCAGCACCTCAAGGAGCACCAGCTGCAGAGCGACGTGAAGCCGGGCGATCGCCTGTTCTATTTCACGACCCTCGGCTGGATGATGTGGAACTGGCTCGTCTCCGGTCTCGCCTCGGGGGCGACGCTGCTCTTCTACGAAGGCTCGCCGACGGTGGCGCGCGGCCGGATCCTGTTCGACTTCGCCGATGCCGAGCGCATGACGCACCTCGGGACCTCGGCCAAGTTCATCGACTCCCTGATCAAGCTGAAGGTCACGCCGAAGACCACGCACAAGCTCGCCGAGCTGCGGGCGATCCTGTCGACCGGCTCGCCGCTCTCGCCGGAGGGCTTCGACTACGTCTACCAGCAGGTCAAGGAGGACGTCTGCCTGTCCTCCATTTCCGGCGGGACGGACATCGTGTCCTGCTTCGTGCTGGGCAACCCCACCGGGCCGGTCTGGCGGGGAGAGATCCAGGCGAAGGGCCTGGGGATGGCGGTGGAGGTGTTCGACGAGAACGGAAGGTCGCTCCACGGGGAGAAGGGCGAGCTCGTGTGCACCAGGCCGTTCCCCTGCATGCCGGTGGGATTCTGGAACGACCCGGACGGGTCGAAGTACCGCGCGGCGTACTTCGAGCGCTACCCCAACGTATGGCGCCATGGCGACTGGACGGAGGAGACCGCGCACGGCGGCATCATCATCTACGGCCGCTCCGACGCCGTCCTGAATCCCGGCGGGGTGCGCATCGGCACCGCGGAAATCTACCGGCAGGTCGAGCAGCTCGAGGAGGTGCTGGAGTCGCTGGTGATCGGCCAGGACTGGGAGGGCGATGTCCGGGTCATCCTCTTCGTGAAGCTGCGGGAGGGCGCGGTGTTCAACGACGCCCTGGTCAACGCCATCAAGAAGAAGATCCGGGACAACACCACGCCGCGCCACGTCCCGGCGAAGATCCTGCCGGTCCTCGACATCCCGCGCACGAAGAGCGGGAAGATCGTCGAGCTCGCGGTGCGCAACGTGGTGCACGGCCAGCCGGTGAAGAACGTCGAGGCGCTCGCCAACCCCGAGGCCCTGGAGCACTTCCGGGCCCGCCCCGAGCTGCGGGACTAGAGGATGCCGTGGCGGGCGAAGACCTCCGCGAGAGGGCGCCCTTCCTCGAGCTCCTTGCGGGTCGCGCCTTCCCCGCGCACTTTCTCGCGCGCCGCGGCGATGACGTCGGCCGCGCGGTGACGGGGCACCACCACGACGCCGTCCGCGTCGCCGAGCAGGATGTCGCCGTTCTCGACCCGGACGCCGGCGCATTCCACCGGAATGTCACGCTCCATCATCCGGGCGCGGCCTTTGGTGTCGAGCGGGCCGATGCCGCCGTGGAACACCGGGAAGCGCATCTCGCGGATCTGCCGCACGTCGCGCACCAGGCCGTCGATGACGCACCCGGCCGCGCCGCGGGCGCGCGCCGCCGTGGAAAGGAGCTCGCCCCAGGGGGCGATGCGCTCCGTAGGCCCGCCGCAGGCGAGCACCGGGACCTCGCCGGGCTTCAGGTCGTCGACCAGCGCCATCTCGACCTCGTAGGGATTTTCCCCGCGGCGCACCTCGTAGGCCGGCATGTAGAGGCCGGTGCGGGCACGCCCGCAGAGCACCAGCGACTCGTCGAGGGGCCGGACGAACGGGCGCATCGCCTGCTGCATCAGGCCGAGGCCGTCCAGGACGTCGGAAAGGATCGCCGCGCTGAAGCCGCGCATCGTGTCGAGCTGCTCGTCCGCCATGGTCTCTCCGAAAATTTTTCTGTCCCGATGGAACGACATTTGAGCCGCGCCCGGAATGTATGTAAACTCCTCCATCCCTACACGCCGTGGGTCAATGACTAAGTATGTTTTCGTAACCGGTGGTGTAGTTTCCTCTCTGGGGAAAGGCATCGCCGCCGCCTCCCTCGCCGCGATTCTCGAATCGCGCAGCATCCGCGTCACCAACATCAAGCT
>DASZQH010000362.1:0-3694 GCA_035549805.1 Burkholderiales bacterium | reverse complement strand
GTTCCTGCGCCGCTGCTTCTTCCACTACATCCGCTTCCCCGACAAGGAGACGATGGAGAAGATCGTCGCGGTGCACTTCCCGCAGCTCAAGAAGGCGCTGCTGCGCGAGGCGATGGAGGTGTTCTTCGAGGTGCGCGAGGTGCCCGGGCTGAAGAAGAAGCCCTCCACCTCCGAGCTCCTAGACTGGCTGAAGCTCCTCCTCGCCGAGGATATTCCGGCGGAAGCGTTGCGCTCGAAGGACCGCAAGACCATCATCCCGCCCCTGCACGGCGCGCTCCTGAAGAACGAGCAGGACGTGCACCTCTTCGAGCGCCTCGTCTTCATGACGCGCGCAAAAGGCGCCTAGGCGACTCGACCGCGGGCTGCGCCGCCGCCGCGGCCTCGGCGCGATAGATGCCGCACAGCACGACGAGGTCGCCGGTACGCTCGAAGTAGGTGGACTTCGGCTCGACCTTCTTCGAGGTCGGGTTGCGCCACTGGTAGTCCACCCACCCCTTGCCGCGCTCGCGGGCGATGCGCAGCACGTCGCGGATGAACAGCTTGCCGTTCGCGTCCTTCAGGTCGGCGTGGTTCTGGTTGCGCGACTTCGGGTTGGCGCCGTTGCAGCGCACGATGCCGTCGGTGTCGCAGACCCAGAGGTAGTAGTCGCCGCGGATGAAGCTGCCGGCCTTGTTCTCGAAGTCGTCGAAGGCCGTCGCCTCTCCCGCCTCGTTCAGGCGCTCGACGCCGCGGCGCACCAGCGCGACGGCGGCGTCGCGCGCCTCGGTGCGGTCGAGCTTGAAGGCGCCCACGGCGTCCGTGAGGCGCGCCGCCTCCTCCTCGAACGACTGGGCCGCCGCGCCGGTCTGCTCGACGAGCGCCGCGTTCTGCTGCGTCACCCCCTCGAGCTGCTGGATCGCCTTCGCGATCTCCTCCACGCCGGTGCTCTGCTCGGCGGAGGCGCGCGCGATCTCGCCGATCACCCCGGCCACCCCGCTGGAGGCCTTCGAGACGCGCGCGATGGTGCCGGCGGCGTCGTCGACGAGCTTCACGCCTTCGGCCACCCCTTGCATCGAGGCGCCGATGAGGGCCTTCACCTGCTTCGCGGCCTCGGCGGTCCGTTGCGCGAGCGCGCGCACCTCGGCGGCGACGACCGCGAAGCCGCGCCCCTGCTCGCCGGCGCGCGCCGCCTCGACCGCGGCGTTCAGCGCGAGGATGTTGGTCTGGAAGGCGATCCCCTCGATGACGCTGATGATGTCGCCCATCTTGCGCGCGTCCTGCTCGACGCGGCCCATGGTCCCGGTGACGCGGGCGATGCCTTCGGCGGCCGCCTGCGCCACCGCCATCGCCTCCTTGGCGAGCGCGTCGGCGCGCAGGCACGCGTCGGCGTTCTGGCGCACCGTCGCGGTGAGCTCCTCCGTTCCGCTCGCGGTCTCTTCGAGCGTCGAGGCCTGCTCCTCGGTGCGCTGCGACAGGTTCGCGTAGCCCTCGTTGATCTCGCGCGCCGCCTTGACGATCGCCTCGCTGCTCGCGTTCACCTGCTGGACGATCTCCGCCAGGCTGGCGCTCATCGCGCCGATCGAGCGCCACATCCCCGCGGCGTCCGAGCCGTCGACGCCGCGGCCGCTGACGCGGATGCTGAGGTCGCCGAGCGCCACGCGCTCCACGGCGCGGCTGATGCGCGCCATGCCGAGCTGGCCCCAGACGATGAGCGCCCCGGTGATGTAGGCCGGGATCAGGAACAGGCCCCAGGTGAGCGCCAGCGCGGCCGGATCGCGGTTGCCGAGGTGCCCCGCGGCGACGACCGGCGCGGCGAACAGCACGACGAGGAGCGCCGCGCGCCCCCAGGGGCTGAAGAAAGAAACCACCTTCAGCCCGGCCCCGAAGAACCATCGCATGCGAAATTCCTCCCTGCCGCGATTTTGCCGGAGAATGCGGCCCACCATGGCCCGCCTGCTCCTCTGGACCGCGCTCGCCTGGCCGGCGCCGGCGCTGATCGCCGGCGCGCTCGGCTGGAAAGGCATCTGGGGCTCGGGAAGCGCGCTCGTCGACTACCTGATCCCGATCCCGGTCGCCGGCGGCGTGTTCCATGCCATGACCTTCGCGGGGGTCACCGTGGTCCTCGTCTCCCAGCGCTACTGGCCCGGCATCGCGCCCGGGCTCGGCCGCGCCGTCCTGCTTGCCGTCTCCGTCGTCGGCGCCTGGCTGCTGTACGACTTCGAGCGCCGTCGCCTGCTGGAGAACCCGATCGGCCTGTTCCTGCTGACCGACGGCCTGCTCGCGCAGCTCTTCGTCGGCGCCTTCGGGGGCCGCTGGCCCGCGGGCGCCAGGGAATGGGGGGCGGCGCTCGTCGCCGCGGCCGTGCTTCCCGCCGCGGTGATCGGCGCGATCCGGGCCAACGATCCGCGGGTCGGCCAGCCCTTCACCTATGCCGGCAGCCGCCCCGGGCCGCAGCGCGGCGACGAGGTCCACTTCGTGATCTCGAACGGCCCCGTCTCCGCGCCGGGCTTCAAGGCCGCCGCCGAGGGCTTCGCGATGGGCTGGCACCCGCGGTACAACATGAACGACGAGGACGTCGCGGTCTACTTCTTCACCGATCGCTCCGCGGCGCAGATGCAGGACGACCGGGGGGCGGCGATGACCTACTGCATGTACCAGGACGGCACGGCGCCGTTCTGGGAATCGGGCAAGGGCGACTGCTTCTCGGGCCACGAGACCGTCAACGAGCGCCTCGTGCGCACCGGCAGCCGCGAGAAAGCCTGCGCGGGCGCGAAAGCCCCCGCCGGCGGCAGCAACTTCGTTTCCCACTTCTGCGGGGCCCGCTAGCATGGACCTGAACCTCGAAGGCAGGACGGCGCTCATTTCCGGCTCGACGAAGGGCATCGGCTTCGCGGCCGCCGTGCTCCTTGCCCGCGAAGGCGCGCGCGTGATCCTCAACGGCCGCAGCGATGCGGCCCTCGCGGCGGCGTCGCAGGCGATCGCCTCCCGCGTGCCGGGTGCGAAGCTCGACGGCTTCGCCGGCGACCTCGCCACGGCGCGGGGCTGCGCCGGCATCGCGGCGCGCTTCCCCGAGGTCGACATCCTGGTGAACAACGTCGGCGTCTTCGAGCGCAAGGCGTTCGAGGAGATCCCGGACGAGGACTGGCAGCGCCTCTTCGAGCTCAACGTCATGAGCGGCGTGCGCCTTTCGCGGGCGTACCTGCCGGGCATGCGCCGGCGCGACTGGGGGCGCATCGTGTTCGTCAGCAGCGAGAGCGCGCTCCAGGTGCCCGACAACATGATCCACTACGCGATGACGAAGGGCGCGCAGCTCACGATTTCCCGCGGCCTCGCGGAGACCTGCGCCGGCACCGGGGTCACCGTGAACGCGGTGATGCCCGGGCCGACGCTCACCGACGGCAACAAGGCGGCGATCGCGAAGCGCGCGCCGGGCCGGCCGCTCGCGGAGGTCGAGAAGGAGTTCTTCGAGAAGGTGCGGCCGAGCTCCCTCCTGCGGCGCTACGCGGCGCCCGAGGAGATCGCGCCGCTCATCGCCTACCTGTGCAGCCCGCTGTCGTCGGCCACCAACGGCGCCGCGCTGCGCGCCGACGGCGGCATCATCCGCGCCGCGATCGGCTAGCCGTAGAATGGCCGCATGCTGATCGACTTCTTCCTCAAGCTGAAGAGCCACAAGCTGCCGGTCTCGGTGAAGGAGTACCTGACGCTCCTCGAGGCG
>DASZQH010000361.1:0-45909 GCA_035549805.1 Burkholderiales bacterium | reverse complement strand
CGACCCCGTCCCTTTTGCGGCATCCTGGACCGGCTGGAGAATCGTTTTTCTGACCCCAATTTAGCATACAGGCCGGATATTCTTATAGATCGCGTTAGATTCTCCACATAATCCATTCAATTGCAAGCAAGTTTTCCTACTTACTGGTAGCGCTGCTCCAGCGCAACTGGGTTTTCGCCCCAACACCGAACCGATGGCCAAGCTGAATATCCTCCGCTATCCCGATGCCCGGCTGCACAAGCAGGCGGTGCCCGTGACTGTCTTCGATGAGTCGCTCAAGAAACTGGTCGCGGACATGGCGGAGACCATGTACGCCGCGCCAGGAGTCGGCCTCGCCGCGACTCAAGTCGACGTGCACAAGCAGGTCATCGTGGTAGACGTTTCCGATCGCCGCGATTCGCTGATCGTGCTCGTGAACCCCGACATCGTCGATTCGCAGGGGGTTTCCGACATCGAAGAGGGCTGCCTCTCGGTGCCGGGAATCTACGAGCTGGTCGAGCGCGCCGAGCGCGTCAAGGTGCGGGCGTTCGACCAGAACGGAAACTCGTTCACGCTGGAAGCGCAGGGTCTGCTCGCCGTCTGCATCCAGCACGAGATGGATCATCTCAAGGGCAAGGTCTTCGTCGAGCATCTGTCCCAGCTCAAGCAGCAGCGCATCCGCGCGCGGCTGGCCAAACAGCTGCGCAAGACGGCCTAGTCGCCCTTCCTGCGACTCGTTTTCGCCGGAACTCCCGAGTTCGCCGCGACAGCGCTCGAGGCGCTGCGGAGCGCCGGTCACGAGATATCGCTTGTCCTGACGCAACCCGACCGTCCAGGCGGACGCGGCCTCAAGCCGGTGGAGAGCGCGGTGAAGCGTTATGCGGCCGCATGCAGTCTCCCCGTCTATCAGCCGGAGACGCTCAAGTCCGATGACGTGCGTTCCCGACTCCTCGCCACACGAGCCGACGCGCTCATCGTCGCTGCGTATGGCCTCATTCTCCCCCGCGCCGTGCTCGACGCGTTTCCGCTCGGTGCCGTCAACATTCACGCCTCGCTCCTGCCGCGCTGGCGCGGCGCTGCCCCGATCCAGCGGGCGATCCTCGCCGGCGACCGGGAAACCGGCATTTCGATCATGCAGATGGACGAGGGACTCGATACAGGACCCGTTCTGATGCAGGAGATGATTCCGATCCTGCCTCAGGACGATGCCGGCACGCTGCACGACAAGCTGGCGGCGCTGGGCGCGCGGATGATCGTCGCTGCCCTGGAGGGCGTGGCGCAACGCACTCTCGAGGGACGAATCCAGCCGGCGCAAGGAGTCACCTATGCCCCGAAGATCGCGAAAGCCGAAGCGGTTCTGGACTGGCATCGGTCCGCGGAAGAGCTGGAGCGTGTCGTGCGGGCATTTCGTCCGGTACCGGGCGCCAGCACGAACCTGGAAGGCCAACCGCTGAAGATCTGGCGCGCGCGCGTCCATCAAGGGACAGCGGAGCCCGGCACGATTCGCGCGGCCGAAGGAGCGCTGATCGCCGGCTGCGGTAGCGGCTTGCTCGAGATCCAGGAACTTCAGCGATCGGGCGGGCGCCGGCTCAGCGCAGAGGAGTTCCTCAGAGGGTATCGGCTCCCGCCCGGCGCCAAGCTCGCGTGAAGGCCTCCCTGGCCGAGGCGCTGAAGCATGCTGCGCCTATCGTGACGCGTGTGGTGGGCGGCCGCAGCCTGGCGGACGAGTTGGTACGCCTTCCGGAATCGGAAGAGCGAGCGGCCGTCGTGGATCTCGCCCATGGGACGTTGCGCCGCTTTGGCAGGGTGCAGTTCCTGTCGCGCGCGCTTTCCCACCGAGAGCCGGCCGACGAGACGGTGCAGGCGTTGCTTTGGTGCGCCCTCTACGCGCTCGATTCGGGGCGGTACTCGGAATACACGGTCGTCGATCAGGCGGTGCGCGCCTGCACGCTGCTCGAGAAGTGGAATGCGAAGGGCTACCTCAACGCCGTGCTGCGTGCCTACCTTCGACAGCGCGCCAGTCTGGAGATCCGGATCCAGATGGACGCGGAGGCGCGTTTTCAGCATCCCGCCTGGTGGATCGACGCCCTGCGCACCGCCTATCCGGATTCTTGGGAAGCCGCGTTACTGGCCGGAAATACCCATCCGCCGATGACGCTTCGAGTGAATCGGCGGCGCAGCAGCGTGGCCGAATACCTGGCGCGGCTTGCGGGCGAGGGGCTGAGCGCGCGGCAAGTGGGGCCCGATGCGCTTCTTCTCGAGCGACCGGTGCCGGTCTCGCGGCTGCCCGGCTTCGCGGACGGCCACGCGTCGGTCCAGGACGCCGGCGCCCAGCTCGCCGCAGGCTTTCTCGACCTCGCGCCTGGCCAGCGCGTGCTGGACGCGTGCGCGGCACCGGGTGGAAAGACCGGGCACATCCTCGAACGCGCCGAAGTCTCTCTCGTCGCGCTGGACGCAGACGCCAGCCGGCTCGAGAGGGTTCAGGCGAACCTGGCACGCCTCGGATCGTCTGCGACCCTGCTGGCCGCCGACTGCACCGATCTCGCCGCGTGGTGGGACGGCAATCCATTCGACCGGATCCTGGCCGACGTTCCATGCACGGCTTCCGGCATCGTGAGGCGCCACCCGGATCTCAAGTGGCTGCGCCGGCCTTCCGACGCAGGCAACTTCGCGACGCGACAGGGCGGGATCCTGGATGCACTTTGGCATGCGCTCGCCCCGGGTGGTAAATTGCTGTATGTCACCTGCTCCGTCTTTCCAGAGGAGAACGGCGAAGTGGTGGACGGTTTCCTGAATCGCACGAAGGGTGCGCACCTGCTGGCGCTGGCGGACGGCGCCGCCTCGCAGCGGCTTCCGGATGGGGAGCGCGACGGGTTCTATTACGCGCTGATCGCTAGACAAGCCTGAGGCGAGGCGCGATGCGCCGAATGGCGTTCCTGACGCGGTTTGTACTGCTGCTCGCTGTCCTTCTCGCCGGCGTTGCCAAGGCGGACGAGAACGAGGTACGCGAGGCAAGCCTGCGCGCGACCGAGGAAGGGCTGGTCCTCGATGCGGATATCGCGTTCGAGCTGACGCCGAGGCTCGCAGAGGTCCTTGCCGGCGGCGTCGCCCTCTATTTCGCGGTCGACTTCGAGCTCGTGCGCGAGCGCTGGTACTGGCTCGACGAGAAAGCGGCATCGGCCAGGCTGCAGATGCGCGTGTCGTACCACCCGCTATCGCGGCAATACCGGCTTTCGACGGGCTTGCTGCAACGCAGTTTCGACACGCTCGACGATGTCCTCGCTGCCATGAAGCGGGTGCGCGGCTGGCTCGTCGTGGACCGGACCGTGACCTTCTCCGACGCCGACTACGAGGCGGCGGTCCGCTTCCGGCTCGATACCTCGCTGCTGCCGAAGCCTTTCCAGCTGAGCGCCTTCACCGCCCGCGATCTTCAGCTGGAAACGCCGTGGAGGCGGTTCACCGTGCGCTCGCCGAAACATCTTCCGGCGCCGGTCGAGACGCGCGAGCCGCGCGGGAGCGCTGTGCGGTGAAGACGCTGATCATCGTCGGCGGCACGGTGGCTGCGGCAGGGCTCTTCCTTCTTGCGACCGCGAGCGGCGATACGTCGCTGCTCACGCTCGATCTGCCGCTGCTGCTGTTGCTCAACGGTGCGCTGGCCATGCTTCTTGCGGTGCTGGTCGGCTATCAATTGGTGACCGTCGTGCGGCGCTATCGGGCTCGCGTCTTCGGCGCCCGCCTGACCCTGCGGCTCCTCGGGCGCTTCGCGCTCCTCGCAGTGGTACCCGGCCTTCTCGTCTACGGGGTTTCGGTTCACTTTCTCACGCGCTCGATCGAGTCGTGGTTCGACGTCAAGGTCGACGCCGCTCTCGAGGGCGGCATCAACCTCGGACAGCAAGCGATCGACCAGATGGTGGTCGATCTCCAGTCCAGGGCGCGCGCCATGGCGAACGAGCTCGGCGACCGATCGCCGGGGCAACTGGCGACCGGCCTGGAGCGCCTGCGCGAGCGCGCCGGCGTCCAGGAAGCCGTCGTGGTAAGCGCTGCCGGAACGCTGGTCGCCAGCGCGAGCGAGGACGTGACGAAGCTCATTCCCGAGCTCCCGGCGGTCCAGGCGCTGCGCCAGGCCCGCGCGAGCCGGGGATACACCGGGATCGACGGCTCCTCGGGGCGCCCGCTCTCGATCCGCGTCATCGTCCCGGTGGACGGCCGGGGCCTGGCGGACGAAACGCGCTTCCTGCAGGTGCGCCAGACCGTGCCGGCGAGCTTCGGCAAGAGCGCGGAAGCCGTCGAGGTCGCGTATCGCGACTATCGCGAGCTCGCCCTGTCGCGCGAGGGCCTGAAGCGCATCTACATCGTCACGCTGACCTTCGCGCTGCTGATGGCGCTGTTCGTGGCCGTCGCCGTAGCGGTCACCCAGTCGAACCTGGTCGCCGAGCCGCTTTCCAATCTCGCGCAGGCGACGCAGGCGGTGGCCCGCGGCGATTTCTCGCGCCAGGCGCCGGTGACGAGCCGCGACGAGCTTGGCGTGCTGACGGAGTCGTTCAACTCGATGACCCGCCAGCTGGGCGAAGCGCGGCGCGGCATGGAGTCGAGTCGCCATGCCCTCGAGGAGGCGAAAGTGCGCCTCGAGAACATCCTCGGAAACCTGTCCGCGGGCGTGCTCGTCTTCGACCACGAGCTTCGCCTGACGATCGTGAACCAGGGCGCGCTGGCGATCCTGGGCGAGGGGCTCGAGCAGTTCGCCGCCGAGATGCGCGAGCAGTTCGCGGCGCATGGCGTCGAAGCCTGGAACCTCGAGCTGGCGCTCAAGGGCACGGGGAAGACGCTGCACGCCCGTGCCGCCGCGCTCCCGATGACGACGGGCGGAGGCTACGTGCTGGTCTTCGACGACATCACGCAGCTCGTGCACGCGCAGCGCGCGATGGCGTGGAGCGAGGTGGCGAGGCGCCTCGCGCACGAGATCAAGAATCCGCTCACGCCGATCCAGCTCTCGGCCGAGCGCCTCGAGATGAAGCTTGCCGAACGGCTGCCGGCGGACGATGCAGCGACGCTGCGGCGCGCGACCGAGACCATCGTGAACCAGGTCGCCGCGCTCAAGTCGATGGTGGACGATTTCGCGAACTACGCCAGGCTGCCGGCGCCGGCGCCGTCGCGGCTGGACGTGAACCGGCTGGTGGCAGAAGTGCTCGCCCTCTACGAGACTTCGACGATCCCCATCGCGCGGCGCCTCGCGCCCGATCTGCCGCCGGTCTGGGCCGACTCCGCGCAGATCCGCCAGGTGATCCACAACCTCGTGCAGAACTCGCAGGATGCCCTCGAGAACGTCCGCTCGCCGGCGGGAGCGCGGCTGATCGAGGTACGCACGGAACTTGCCGGGGAGCGCGTACGACTGGCGGTCGCCGACAGCGGCGGGGGGTTCCCGGCCGAGCTGATGGCGCGCATCTTCGAGCCTTATGTAACCACCAAGGCGCGCGGTACGGGTCTCGGCCTGGCGATCGTGAAGAAGATCATCGACGAGCACAACGGCGGCATCGACATCGAGAACCGCGACGGAGGCGCCGTGGTGAGCATCCTGCTCCCCGTCGCGAAAGGGTCCTAGCATGGCGAACATCCTGGTGGTCGACGATGAAGTGGGAATCCGCGAGCTGCTGTCCGAGATCCTGGCGGACGAAGGGCATCAGGTGACGCTCGCCGAGAGCGCGGGCGAAGCGAGGCGGCAGCGCGACCACCAGCGTCCCGACCTCGTGCTGCTGGACATCTGGATGCCCGACACCGACGGCATTTCTCTCCTCAAGGAGTGGGCGGCGAACGGCCAGCTCACGATGCCGGTGGTGATGATGTCGGGGCATGGGACGATCGATACCGCCGTGGAGGCGACGCGTATCGGCGCGCTCGATTTCCTCGAGAAGCCGATCGCCCTGCAGCGGCTGCTGCTGACCGTCAAGCGAGCGCTGCGCAACGCGGAGGCGCCGGCCGCGCCGCCGCTCGGCCTGGCTGCGCTGGGCCGTTCACCGGCACTCGTGGAGGCGAAGAAGCGGCTGGCGCAGTTCGCGCAATCGAGTGCGCCTCTGCTGCTGCGCGGCGAGCGCGGGATGCGTCCGGAGCTCTTCGCGCGGCTTCTCGCCGCGCCGGGGGCACCGTTCATCAATGGCATGGAGGCGCTGGCGGAGGCGCCGTCGGAGACGCTTGCGAAGGCGGCGGGCGGCATCTTCTTCATCGCCGATCTGTCCCGGCTGGGGCGAACCGAGCAGCGCCAGCTCGAGTTCCTGCTCGGTCGCACCGAGAAGCACAAGGTCCGCGTAGTTTCCTTTTCGGCACTCGACCTGCGCGCGCTGGTCGAAAAGCACGAGTTCGACGCGGACCTGGTGCCCCGCCTCTCGGAGCTCACGCTGCGGCTTCCCGCGCTGCGCGACCTGGCGGAGGACGTTCCTGATCTGGCGTCGCTGCTGCTCGCCCAGCTCGTCGAAGGCCGGGTCTGTCCGCCGAGGCGCCTGTCGATCGCGGCCCTGAACGCGCTACGCCACCACGGCTGGGCGGGCAACCTCGCCGAGCTCGAGAGCGTGGTCAAGGACCTCGCGCTCGGGGCGCTGAACGAGGAAATCGATCTCGGGGACGTGGAGCGGGTGCTCGCGGCCAGAACTGCCCCCGCGGTCGCGCCGGAGGTGACGCTCGATCGGCCCTACCGTGAAGCCAGGGAAGCGTTCGAGCGCGTCTACTTCGAGCACCTGCTCGCGCGCGAGAACGGGAGCATGTCGCGTGTCGCCGAGCGCTCGGGGCTCGAGCGCACGCACCTCTATCGGAAGCTGAAGGCGCTCGGGCTGCCGGTCGGGCGCCGCGAAGACAACAGCTGAGGAATCAGTCCTTCTTCTTCTTCGCCACGCGGTGCGGGCGCCTCTTGCCGTAGCTGCCCTTGTAGATCTTGCCCTTGCGCGTGCGCTTGTCGCCTTTGCCCATTTGTTTCTCCTTGGATGTCGCCGCGGATTATAGCGACGCAGGGGCGGACGACGCGGTCGGTTCGTAGGCGAGGTAGGGCGCGAGCCAGCGCTCGACCTCGGCGACGGGGATGCCGGCACGCTCCGAATAGCTTTCGATCTGGTCGCGGCCGAGCTTCCCTACCGCGAAGTACTGCGAGTCCGGGTGCGACAGGTAGAAGCCCGCGACCGATGAGGCGGGCAGCATCGCGAACGACTCGGTGAGCTCCATCCCGGCGTTGCGGCCGGCGTCGAGCAACGCGAACAGCGGACCCTTGGCGAGATGGTCCGGGCATGCGGGATAGCCGGGCGCGGGACGAATACCGCGGTACTTCTCCGCGATGAGCTCCGCGCTCGACAGCGCCTCGTCGGGCGCGTAGCCCCAGTACTCCTTGCGCACGCGCTCGTGCAAGCGTTCCGCGAAGGCCTCCGCCAGCCGGTCGGCGAGCGATTTCAGCAGCAAGGCGGAGTAGTCGTCATGGCGGGCTTCGAAATCGGCGACGCGCTTCTCGATCCCGCCGGCGCTGACGGCGAAGGCGCCGATCCAGTCCTTCGCCCCGCTCGCCTTCGGCGCGACGAAATCGGCGAGACAGAGGTTGGCGCGGCCGGTGGGCTTGACGTTCTGCTGGCGCAGGTTGCGCCAGGTCATCAACGCTTCGGCGCGCCGCGCATCCGCATAGACCTCGATATCGTCGTCGTTGACCTGTGCTGCCGGGAACAGGCCAAGGACGCCGTTCGCGACGACCCACTTCTCGCGCACGATCTGCGCGAGCATGTCCTGGGCCTCGGCGAACAGCTTGCGCGCGGCCTCTCCTACCACCGCGTCCTCGAGGATCTTCGGATAGCTGCCGGACAGCTCCCAGGTCTGGAAGAAAGGGGTCCAGTCGATGTAGCCGACGAGCTCCTCCAGGGGATACGACTTCAGGACGGTCACGCCCGGCTTGCGCGGCTGGGGTGGCGCGTACGCGCTCCAGTCGGTCTTCACACCCAGGCGTCGCGCTTCGGCGATCGGCAACAGCGGTCCGGGGCCTTTCTTGTCGCGATGCTGCGCACGGATGCGCTCGTAGTCCTGGCGCACTTCGGCGAGGTACTTCTCCTTCGCATCGCCGGACAACAGGCTCTGCACCACGGGCACGCTGCGCGATGCATCGGGCACATAGACCACCGGGCCGGAATAGTTCGGCGCGATCTTGATCGCCGTGTGGGCGCGCGAAGTCGTCGCGCCGCCGATCAGGAGCGGCAAGCGCGAGCCGAGGCGCTCCATCTCCTTGGCGACGTGCGCCATCTCCTCGAGCGAAGGCGTGATCAGGCCGGAAAGTCCGATGGCGTCGGCGTTCTCCCGCAGCGCGGTGTCGAGGATGGTCTGCGCGGGAACCATCACGCCGAGGTTCACCACGTCGTAGTTGTTGCACTGGAGCACCACCGCGACGATGTTCTTGCCGATGTCGTGCACGTCGCCCTTGACGGTGGCGATCACGATCTTCCCTTTCGCCTTGCCCGCCTGCCCGGTCCTCGCCTTCTCCGCCTCGATGTAGGGAATGAGGTGCGCGACCGCCTGCTTCATCACCCGCGCCGACTTCACGACCTGCGGCAGGAACATCTTCCCCGCCCCGAAGAGATCGCCGACGATGTTCATGCCGTCCATCAACGGGCCTTCGATGACCTCGATCGGTTGGGCGGCCTTGAGGCGGGCCTCCTCGGTGTCGGCCACCACGTGCGTCCCGATGCCGTTGACGAGCGCGTGCGCGAGCCGCTCCTCCACCGGCGCATTGCGCCAGGCCTCGTCCTTCGCGTCCTGCTTCTTTCCGCCCTTCACGGTGTTGGCGAACTCGATCAGGCGCTCCGTCGCGTCCGGGCGGCGGTTGAAGATCACGTCCTCGACGCGCTCCTTCAGCTCCGGCTCGAGCTGCTCGTAGACGCCGAGCTGCCCGGCGTTGACGATCCCCATGGTCATGCCGCGGCGGATCGCGTGATAGAGGAACGCGGTGTGCATCGCCTCGCGCACGGCATCGTTGCCGCGGAAGGAGAAGGAAAGGTTCGACACCCCGCCGGAGACCTTCGCGTGCGGGAGATTCGCGCGTATCCAGGCGACGGCCTCGAGATAGTCGAGGCCGTAGGTCGCGTGCTCCTCGAGACCGGTGGCGACCGCGAAGATGTTCGGGTCGAACACGATGTCCTCGGGCGGGAATGCCACCTCCCGGGTGAGGAGGTCGTACGCGCGGCGGCAGATGTCGATGCGCCGCTGCAGCGTGTCGGCCTGGCCCTTCTCGTCGAAGGCCATCACGATCACCGCCGCGCCGTACTTCCGGCACAGCCGTGCCTGGCGGAGGAACTCTCCCTCGCCCTCCTTCATGGAGATCGAGTTGACGATCGCCTTGCCCTGGACGCACTTGAGGCCGGCCTCGATGACGCTCCACTTGGAGCTGTCGATCATGACCGGGACGCGCGCGATGTCGGGCTCCGAGGCGACGAGGCTGAGGAAGGTCGTCATCGCCTTCTCGGAGTCGAGCATCGCCTCGTCCATGTTCACGTCGATGACCTGCGCGCCGTTCTCGACCTGCTGGCGCGCCACGGCGAGGGCGCCTGAATAGTCGCCCGCGAGGATCATGCGCGCGAACGCCTTTGAGCCCGTCACATTGGTTCGCTCGCCTACGTTCACGAACAGCGATTTTTCGTCGACATTGAACGGCTCGAGGCCGGCCAGGCGCAAAGCCGGTGCCTTGGGCGCGGCGCGGCGCGGCGCGGCGGCGCGCACGGCTTCGCCGATCGCGGCGATGTGCTCGGGCGTCGTGCCGCAGCATCCTCCCGCCAGGTTCAGCCAGCCGTTGCGCGCCCATTCTCCGATCTGGCGCGCCATCGATTCGGGGGTATCGTCGTACTCGCCGAACGCGTTGGGCAATCCGGCGTTCGGGTGACACGAGACCATCGTCTCCGAGATCGCGGCGAGCTCCTCGACGTACGGGCGAAGCTCCTTGGCGCCGAGCGCGCAGTTCAGGCCGATCGCCAGCGGGCGCGCATGGCGCACCGAGTTGTAGAACGCTTCCGCGGTCTGTCCGGACAGCGTGCGCCCGCTCGCGTCGGTGATCGTGCCGGAGATGAGCACCGGCAGCCGGTGTCCGCGGGCGTCGAAAGCGTTCTCGATCGCCATCAGCGCGGCCTTCGCATTGAGCGTGTCGAACACAGTCTCGACCAGCACGAGGTCGACGCCGCCGTCGAGCAGTCCTTCGAGCGCCTCGCGGTAGGCTTCGACGAGCTCGTCGAAGCGGATGGCACGGAAGCCCGGATCGTTCACGTCGGGCGAGATCGACGCGGTCTTGTTCGTCGGTCCCAGCACGCCGGCGACGAAGCGCGGATCGCCGCCATGCCCCCCTTGCCAGGAGCGCACGGCTTCGCGCGCGAGGTGTGCGGCGGCAAGGTTGTACTCGCGCGCGAACCCCTCCATTCCGTAGTCGGCGAGCGCGACCGACGTGGAGTTGAAGGTGTTCGTCTCCAGGATGTCCGCGCCCGCTGCGAGGTACTGCAGGTGGATGTCGCGGATCAGCTGCGGCTGCGTGAGAGTGAGGAGGTCGTTGTTGCCGCGCAGCTCGCGCGGCCAGGCGCGGAAGCGCTCGCCGCGAAAGTCTTCCTCGGCGAGGCGGGCGCGCTGGATCATCGTCCCCATCGCGCCGTCGAGCATCAGGATGCGGCGGGAGAGCAGCTCCGCGAGCTGGCTTGACTTCGGGCTCGATTTCGTTGCGGTCACGGACGTCCGGAAAAAGAAAAGGCCCGCTCAGCTTTCGCCGGAAACGGGCCTCTGGTCTTGCGGTCGGGCTCGCGTCTCTTTAGCGGCATTTGTTACGCGCCCGCAAGCTGAGCATCAAATCGGCGCGAAGCGCGCAGTGTGCCGACGAAGCCCTGATCTGTCAACCGCTTAGCCGCTTATAATCGCCGCCCAGCCATGACGTCACCCGCCGATTCGTTCGCGTCCATCGTCGGTCGCTTTCCTTGCCAGGTGCATTGGGGAGACTGCGATCCTGCCGGCATCATCTTCTACCCGACCTACTTCAAGTGGATGGATTCGGCGACGTGGGCGTTCTTCGCGCAGGTCGGCTATGACGCGAAGCGCATGAAAGCGGAGCACCTGGCGATGCCGCTCGTGTCCGCGCAGTCGGAGTTCCTGTTCCCGGCGGAGCAGGGCGACCGGTGCGAAGTCGTCTCGCGCATCACGCGTTTCGGCGGAAAATCCTTCGTGGTCTCGCACGAAGTCGTCCGCAGCGACGGCAAGGCGCTCGCCCGAGGCGCAGAGACGCGCGTGTGGGGAAGGTTCGCGAACGGGCCGGGGACGCCCCTCAAGGGCGAAGCGATCCCGGACGAGCTGAAGGCGCTGTTCCGCGCTTAGGTAGCGCGCGCGGCTTTCCACGCCTCGAGCGCGCGTCCAATCATGGCGCGCGCCGCCGCATCGTCGCCGGGGGGCGGAAGATTTCTGCCCATGACCTCCTCCCGCACCTCGAGGCCGCCGAGCACCTCGCCCATGGCTGCCAGTGCGCTGCTCGTGGCACCGAGCAGGTCGCGAAGCGTCATCCATTGCGACTGCCACTGGCCGAGCCCGCGATCCAGTTCCGGTCCGAGCTGGTTGAGCAGGGTTGCGGCAAGGCCCGGCACCCGCAGCGCGGCTTCCAGGGCGAGCAGGCTTCCTGCGGGATTGCGCTTGTGGGGCATGCTGCTTGATCCGCCCCGCCCTGCGCCGGCGGGCTCGGCGAGCTCGTCGATCTCGGGCTGCATGAGCAGGGAGATGTCGCGCGCGACCGTGCCGGCCGTGCCGGCGAGCATCGCCGCCTCGGCACCCAGCCGCGCGAAGCCGTCCCTTACGCTGTGCCAGGGCGTGGGCGCGACGGCGAGGCCGAGGGCCTGCGCGATTGCCGCCTCCACCTGGAGTGCCTTCGCACCCAGGCCCGACAGGGTTCCCTCGGGTCCGCCGAACTGAAGCGAGCGCACGGAATGCGCCGCCGCGCGAAAGCCGCCGTGGCATCGCGCGATCGCTGAAAGCCACACCGCGGCTTTCCAGCCGAACGTGACCGGCAAGGCCGGTTGCAGGAGCGTGCGCGCCATGCATCGCGTGCCGGCGTGCCGCTGCGCGAGTTGGGCGGCAGCGTCCCCGAGCGCGGCAGAGAGGGCGAGCACGCGCGTGCTCGCCGGTTTCAGGCAGAGGACGAGCGCCGTATCCACCACGTCCTGGCTGGTCGCGCCTGCATGAAGCTGTTCCGCCGCACGGGGTGACACCGCCGCGACCTGGGCTCTGAGCTGCTTGAGGAAGGGCACCACCATCGTGCCCGCCGTGCGGGCCTCGAGCGCGATGGCGCTGGCATCGAACGTCGCGTTCGCGCAGGTCTTCGCGATGACCGCGGCGTCCTGTACGGAAACGAGGCCGGCGCCAGCCGAGGCCTGCGCCAGCGCCCCTTCGAAGCGCGCCATGGCCTGCAGCAGCGCCTCGTCGGAAAGCGCTGCTGCGCAGGCTTCGTCCGAGTACGTCAGCGCCAGGCCGGCCATGAAGTCAGAAGTCGAAGAAGACCGTCTCGCCTTTGCCCTGCAGCAGGATGTTCCACTCCAGGATGCCGCGGCTCTTGCGCCGCGCGATCAGCGTCGGGCGGCGCGCTGCCGGGACGAGGGAGAGCAGCGGATCGCGCATGTTCGCGACTTCGTCCGGGAAGTACATGCGGGTCGCGAGATGCTTCAGCAGGCCGCGCATGAACACCGTCACCACGAGGTGCGGCGCCTGCGCGCGCCCGTTCGGGCCGGGAACCGCGCCCGGCTTGATGGTCGTGAAGCGAAACGCCCCTCTCGCGTCCGTCGGTATCCGGCCGAAGCCGCGGAAGCGCTTGTCGAGCGTCTTCTTCTGACGGTCCTCCGGATGCGAATACTTGCCGCGCGAGTTGGCCTGCCAGATCTCGATCAGGCCGTCGTTCACCGGCGCGCCGTCCCCGTCGAGCAGCCGCCCATGCACGGTCACCCGCTCGCCGGGAACGCCAGCAGGAGCGATATTGCGTGTCACGAGCCAGGTGAGCCCGATATGAAGGTACGGTCCGACCGTCTGGCTGCCGGTGGCATAGAGGCTCATCTCAGCGCTCCATCGGCGTGGCTTCGCGCCCGCGCAAAACGATGTCGAAGCGATAGCCGAGCGCCTGTTCCGGAATCGTCGTCTCCCAGTCGAACACGGAGATCAGGCGGTGGCGGGCCTTTTCGTCGGGAATGCAGGTGAACATCGGGTCGTAAGGCAGCAGCGGGTCGCCCGGAAAGTACATCTGCGTCACGAGCCGCGTCAGGAACGCCTGCCCGAACAGGGAGAAATGGATGTGCGCCGGGCGCCATGCGTTGTGGTGGTTGCGCCAGGGATACTCGCCGGGGCGGATGGTGACGAACCGGTAGCGTCCCTCCGCGTCGCTGATCGTGCGGCCCGCGCCGGAGAAATTCGGATCGATCGGCGCGTTGTGCTGGTCGACCTTGTGGGGGTAGCGGCCGGCGGCGTTCGCCTGCCAAATCTCGACGAGCGTGTGGGGCACGGGCCTGCCGTCCTCGTCCAGCACGCGGCCGCTGACGATGATGCGCTCGCCGATCGGCTCGCCCCGATGCTGGCGTGTCAGGTCGTTGTCGGTCGCCTTGACGTCGTCCCAGCCGAAGACGGGGCCGGTCACTTCGGACAGGGTCTGCGGAGCGATCACCAGAGGCTGCGTGGGATGACGCTTCGCGGTGGAACGGTACGGCGGATAGTCGTACTCCGGCTGCGTGCCGGGATGGAATCTGCGGTAGCCCTGAACCTTCTCCAAGTGTGGCCTCCCTACTTTTCGGCGTCCGGCTGTTTCGCCGGTTGCGCGCGGTCGAACGCGTCGATCCTCATGCAGGCCTCGAACACGCGGGTCACGGTCGGGTACGGCGACAGGTCGCTGTCGAAGCGCCTGGCGTTGAAGACCTGCGGAACGAGGCAGCAGTCCGCCATGCTAGGCGAGTCGCCGTGACAGTACTTGCCTGCCTGCGCATTTGCCGCGAGCTCCGCCTCCAGCTTGGCGAGGCCGTCGGCGATCCAGTACCGGTACCATGCGTTGACCTGCTCCTCGGTCTGGCCGAGGCTCTTGCGCAGGTGCTGGAGCACGCGGGTATTGTTCAGCGGGTGGATCTCGCAGGCGACCAGCAGGCTGAGCGATCGGACGCGGGCACGTCCCACGGGGTCCTTCGGAAGGAGCGCGGGCTGCGGATGCGTCTCTTCCAGGTACTCGATGATCGCGAGCGACTGGTTGAGGCGCGTCGCGCCGTCTTCGAGCGTCGGCAGCAAGCCCTGCCGATTCACCGCGCCGAACGCGGCGCCGCGATGCTCGCCCTTGGCGAGATGCACGAATAGCGGCTCGTACGGCAGTCCCTTGAGGTTCAGGGCGATGCGCACCCGGAAGGCGGCGGAACTGCGGAAGTACGTGTACAGCTTCACAACGCGGGCACGATCCTTACCTTGAGCTCGCCGACGTGCTCGATCCCCGCGTGCAGCTCGTCGCCGGGCTTGACCGGGCCGACGCCGGCCGGGGTGCCGGAGAAGATGAGGTCGCCGGGCTCGAGGGTGTAGTACTCAGAGAGGTACTGGATCTGCTCCGGCACGGACCAGATCATGTCTGCGAGGTCGGCCTTCTGCCGGGACTTGCCGTTGACGTCGAGCCAGATGGCGCCCTTGGACGGATGGCCGATCTTCGCCGCCGGGACGATATCGCTGCAGGGCGCTGCTTCGTCGAAGTCCTTGCCGAAGTCCCACGGCCGGCCATGGTCCTTGCCCCACTGCTGGAGATCGCGCCGCGTCATGTCGAGGCCGACGGCGTAGCCGAAGATGTGCTCCGTGGCCTTCTTCGCATCGATGCGGCGGCCGCCGCGGGAGAGCGCGACCACCATCTCGGTCTCGTAGTGGTAGTTGGAGGTCTTGGCGGGGTAATGCACGTCGCCGCCGCGCGGGACCAGCGCATGTGCGCTCTTGATGAAGAAGAACGGCTGCTCGCGGCCGTCGCCGCCCATTTCCTTCTGGTGCTCGGCGTAGTTGCGCCCGACGCAGAAGACGCGCCGGACGGGGAACTGATCTTGAGATCCCGCGACCGGGAGGACCGGCGGGTTCCAGAGGGGGATGGCGTAGGTCATGACGGAGGGAGGTGAACCGAAGCGGGCATTCTAGCCCCTGTCGGCGGCGGCCCCGGCGAGCAGTTCGCGCAGCCTGAAGCGCTGGACCTTCCCGGTCGCCGTGCGCGGCAGCTCGGCCACGGCGCGGATCCACTTCGGCCGCCGATGACGCGGCAACGCCGCGTCGCACGCGCTTTCCGCGGCTCGCACGGCGTCCTCCGCGCTCTCCCGCGCGGTCAGGAATAGTGCGAGTCGCTCGAGCCCGTCCGCATCGGGAACGGCCACGCACACGGCCTCCGCCACCTCGGCGAGCGACGCCACGGCGGCTTCGACCTCGGCGGGATGCACCCATTGCCCGGCGATCTTCATGAGCTCGTCGGCGCGTCCCTGGTGGACGAGGATCCCGCCTTCTTCCGTGAACAGGTCGCGGGTGCAGAACCAGCCGTCCCGGAAGGATTCCCGCGTGCGCTCGGGGAGATTGACGTAGCCGTCGGCGAGCGACGGATGACGGACCCACAGCACGCCTTCCTCGATCCGCGTCTCGACGCCGGGAAGCGCCGCGCCGGTCGATTGCCCGTCGGAGGTACCCGGCGGCGTGACGAGGCAGGCGCAGAACGTCTCCGACATGCCGTAGAGATTGAGCAGCTCGGTCCCGATCGCGTTGCGCCACTGCGCCACGAGCGCTGGCGAAAGCCGTTCGCCGGCGGACACGACGACCCGCACCGCACGAAGGGCCGCGGCTTGCGCGGCCGGAAGGGAAAGCAGGCGCCGGTACAAGGTAGGCACGCTGAACAGGGCGTCCGGCTGCTCGCGCTCGACGATTCCGGCCAGCGCTTCCGCGTCCGGCCAGTCGGCGCAAAGAATCGACGTCGCGCCGACCGCCAGCGGGCCGAGCAACCCGTGCTCGAGCCCGTAGGCGAAGAAGAGCTTGGAGGTCGCGACGACGCGTGCGCCCTCCCCGATTCCGAGCAGGCGCAACGCTCCCCCGACGACGCCGAAGGCGCGATGCGCATGGAGGATGCCCTTCGGACGCCCGGTCGTCCCGGAGGAGTAAAGAAGGAACGCCGGAGACTCCGGTGTCGCCTCGCAGGGGGCGGCGCGGACGGCGCGCGAGAGCAGATCCTCCCAGCAGGGAACGTCCGGAGACGGCGAACCGGAGACGACCAGGCGGCGCGAGCGAGCGAGCTCCTCGTTGAGATCGGGACGCGCTCGAGCGAACACGTCCTCCACGAGGACGAGCCGGGCATCGCTGTCGGCGAGGATGTGCCGGTAGTCGACCTCCGACAGCTTGCTGTTCAGCGCCACGGCCACCGCGCCCATGCGCACGGCGCCGAGCCATGCCGCGGCGAACGTCGGCGTGTCGCGCATCAGGAACAGGACCCGCGCCCCCGGGCGAACGCCCAGCACCGCAAGCGCGGCGCTGGAGCGCGCCACGCGATGTGCGAGTTCCGCGTAGGTGACACGCTCGTCCCCGCCGATCAGAGCAAGCCGCTGGCCATGGCGGGCGAGCGCCGCTTCCCCGAGGAGTTGCTCGACGCCGTTCGACGGGCGAGCTAGCATCATCGGCGGATTGTTGCATATCGATTGTTTGGCCTCCAAACCAAAACGCGACTCGGACGCGCTGCGCCGCGGCATGCTGCCCGGCCTGGTCGGCTATCGGCTGCGCCTCGCCCATCAGGCCGTGTTCCGCGATTTCGCCGCGAGCATCCCGCAGGCGAGCCCGGGTCGCGTCGGCATGCTGATGCTGGTGGAGGCGAATCCCGGCGTCACGCAGGGCCGGCTCGCCAACGAGGTCGGCCTCGACCGCTCGACCATGGTGGGCGTGATCGACGCGCTGGAAGGCGCCGGCTTCGTGGAGCGGCGCCGAGGCGAGGATCGTCGCACCAACGGGCTGTGGCTGACGCGGCGCGGGCGCGGCGTGGTTGCGGGGATCAAGCGCCGCATCCAGGCACACGAGCGCCGGGTCACGGCAAAACTGACGGCGGACGAGCGTACCCAGCTGCTCGCGCTGCTGCAGAAGCTGTCGGGCTGAAAAGCGGAAAAGGGCGCCGAGGCGCCCTTTTCCTTGCTGCGGGACTTCTTCCCTGAGCGACTGCTACATGCGGTACGCCGCCTCGCCGTGCGAAGCGGTGTCGAGGCCTTCGCGCTCTTCCTCTTCCGTGACGCGCAGGCCGATCGTCAGGTCGACGATCTTGTAGGCGGCGACGGCGACCACCGCCGACCAGATGACCGTCAGGCCCACGGCCTTGGCCTGGATCCAGAGCTGCTCGCCGATCGACGTGAAGCCGGTGGTCGCCTTGACCCAGTCGGTGACGAAGCCCGGCCCGCCGAGATCCGGCGAGTTGAACACGCCGGTGAGCAAGGCGCCCAGGATGCCGCCGACCGCGTGCACGCCGAACACGTCGAGCGAGTCATCCGCGCGCAGCAGCTTCTTCAGGCCGCTCACGCCCCAGAGGCAGACGATGCCGGCCAGCAGGCCGATCACGAACGCGCCCGCCAGGCCGACGTTGCCGGCCGCCGGGGTGATCGCGACCAGGCCCGCGACGGCGCCGGAGGCGGCGCCCAGCATCGTCGGCTTGCTCTTGAACATCGCTTCGCCGAGCGACCAGGACAGCACTGCGCAGGCGGTCGCGACGAAGGTATTCATGAACGCGAGCACCGCGGAGTTGCCGGATTCGAGCGCCGAGCCGGCGTTGAAGCCGAACCAGCCTACCCAGAGAAGCGAGGCGCCGATCATCGTCAGCGGCAGGTTGTGCGCGGGCATCGCTTCCTTGCCGAAGCCCAGGCGCTTGCCGACGAGGTATGCCCCGACCAGGCCCGCGACCCCGGCGTTGATGTGCACCACCGTGCCGCCGGCGAAGTCGAGCGCGCCCCACTGCCAGATCAGCCCGGCCTTGGAGGTGAGCTCGTCGACGAGCTTCGCATCGGTGTACGCATCCGGGCCCATCCAGAACCACACCATGTGCGCGATCGGCGCATAGGCGAAGGTGAACCACAGCACGACGAACGCGATCACGGCGGAGAACTTCACCCGCTCGGCGAACGCGCCCACGATCAGGCAGCAGGTGATCGCGGCGAAGGTGGCCTGGAAGGTGGCGAACAGGATCTCGGGGATCACCACGCCCTTGCTGAAGGTGGCGGCCATCGCGAACTCGCCTTTCGCCACGTCCATCGCGCCCTTCATGAACAGGCGGTCGAAGCCGCCGAAGTACGCGTTGCCCTCCGTGAAGGCGAGGCTGTAGCCGTAGATGAACCACAGCACCGTCACGAGCGAGAAGACGACGAAGACCTGCATCAGGACCGAAAGCGCGTTCTTGGCGCGCACCATGCCGCCGTAGAAGAGCGCGAGGGCCGGCACGCTCATCATGATGACGAGCGCGGTGCAGACCAGCATCCAGGTGACGTCGCCCTTGTTCGGGACCGGAGCGGGAGCCTTGGCCTCTTCCGCCTTCGGCGCCTCGGCGGCCGGCTTGTCCGCCGCCGCGGCGGGCTTGTCCTGGGCGAACGTCGCGCCCGCGAAAGCGAGGCACAGCGTCATCGCCACCCATGTTGCGAGTTTTTTCATTGCATTCCCCTTATTTCGCCTCAAAGCGCGGCCGCATCGGTCTCGCCGGTGCGGATGCGGATGACTTTCTCGAGCTCGAACACGAAGATCTTTCCGTCGCCGATCTTTCCCGTGTTCGCCGATTTCTCGATGGCCTCGATCACCTGCTCCAGCATCTCCGACTTGATCGCGGCCTCGATCTTCACCTTGGGCAGGAAGTCGACGACGTACTCGGCGCCACGGTAGAGCTCGGTGTGGCCCTTCTGCCGCCCGAAGCCTTTCACCTCGGTGACGGTGATGCCCTGCACGCCGATGCCCGAGAGCGCTTCGCGCACCTCGTCGAGCTTGAAGGGCTTGATGATTGCGGTTACCAGTTTCATTGGGTGTCCTCAGTGAAGCGGGGGGCGCGGGCGCGCCCCCCGCGCCGGATCAGAAGGTCTTCTGCACGAAAAGGCCGAAGGTCTCCTTGCCGAGGAAACGGCCGGCCGGGTTGGTGTAGAAGGCCGTCTGCGTGCCGTTCATGTCGGTGTCGGTGAAGAACGCGCCGACCGTGAAGCTCTGCGGGAGCGCATAAGTCACGCCCAGCTTCCAGTCCTTGTAGGACGCGAACGAGTCGTTGGAGACGCCCGCCGTCGTTCCCTTGAACTCCTGGATTCCATAGTGCGCCTGCAGCGCGAGCTTGTCCGTCACCGGGAAATTGGCGCTCAGGTCCAGGTAATAGGTGTTCTTGCTGTTCGGCACGCCGAAGGTCTCGTCGTCCAGGCTCAGGCTCAGCTTCGCGGTGAGCCACTTCCAGGTGGCGGCGCCGTAGATCTCGAGGGCGTCCGCCTTCACGAATCCGGGATTCACGCGGCCGGGGTAGTAGTACTTGAGCAGGCCGACGTCGTAGCCGAAGTCCCCGAGGCTGCCTTTGTAGCCGCCATAGAAGTCCATCTCGAGGCTGCTGCCGTTGTAAGCGCCCGCGTCAGCGAGGACGCTGACGTTCGACGCCCAGGTGCCGAGGTAGATGCCGCTGGCGTGCGAGTAGTCGAAGCCGCCCTGCAGGGCGGGCTTTCCATCCGTCTGCTTGATGCCGCGGAAGATGTATTCGCTGAAGAGCCCGACGTTGCCGGTGAGCGTGTGCGGCGACGCCGCCGGCGTGGACTGCGCGCTGGCGACAGTCGGAACGGCGAACGCGGAGACGACTGCGAGGGTAAGCAATGACTTGCGCATAAATCGGGATCTCCCTTATGGAAAAATGATTCCAGCGCATTGCCATAGCATCTCCTGTGCCAGATAAATTTATGCGTATTATCAATTAGTTACGGTGGTTGTGTGCCGCTCGAGCGACACCGAAGCACTGTTATGGTGCATGACGTTTCCGCCTTGCGCGAAGCTGGTGCCCTGGCCGGTGATACCTTGGCCCCGATGATCGATAGAAGACTTTTCGACGACCTGAGAGCGCGGATCAACGAAGCGCTTCGCAACTCGCCGGCCGCGGACGTAGAGAAGAACCTCAAGGCCTTGCTGGGGGCCTGGTTCGACCGGATGGACCTCGTCCAGCGCGAGGATTTCGAGGTACAGCGAAAGCTGCTCGAGCGCGCGCAGACGAAGCTTGCCGAGATGGAAGCTCGCCTTGGAGAGCTCGAGCGCAGGACGCGCTCAGGACAATCCGGGTAAACCCCCGCAGCGACGAGAGCGTTTCCTCCTCCGGGAGGATTCGATGTCGATCGCGACCGTGACGAGCCGGGCCCTGGCGGGAATCGAAGCGCCGGAAGTGACCGTCGAGGTCCACCTCGGTCCGGGATTGCCGGCATTCCACATCGTCGGCTTGCCCGACACCGAGGTGCGCGAAGCGCGTGACCGGGTGCGCGCGGCCCTCAATCATGCGCGCTTCGAGTTTCCGGCGCGGCGCATGACGGTCAACCTGGCGCCCGCGGATCTGCCCAAGGATTCCAGCCGCTTCGACCTGCCGATCGCGCTCGGGATACTCGCGGCGAGCGGCCAGCTCGCGGCCGACGCCATGTCCGGGATGGAGTTCGCGGGCGAGCTATCGCTGACCGGAGAGCTGCGCAACATCCGGGGCGCGCTGGCGATGGCGCTTTGCGCACGTCGAGCGGGACGCGCTTTCGTCGTTCCCGAGAGCAACGCTCCCCAGGCCGCGCTGGCCGACGGCGCGCGTATTCTGCCGGCGCGCACCCTGCTCGAAGTCGTCGCTCACCTCGCGGGCGAAGCGCTCCTCACGCCCTATGCCGGTCAGCGCCAGTCGAACGCGGTGCGCTACCCGGACTTCGGCGACGTGAAGGGGCAGCAACAGGCGAAGCGTGCGCTCGAAGTCGCCGCGGCCGGCGGTCACAGCCTGCTGATGCTCGGTCCTCCGGGCACGGGGAAATCGATGCTGGCCGCCCGGTTCCCGGGCATCCTGCCGCCCTTGTCCGAAGCCGACGCCCTCGAGGTGGCCGCCGTCCATTCCGTGTCGGCCCAGGGCTTCGACGCGTCGCGCTGGGGCGAGCGCCCCTACCGCGCCCCGCATCACAGTGCGTCCTCGGCGGCCCTGGTCGGCGGGGGCAACTCGCCGCGCCCGGGCGAGATCTCGCTCGCGCACCACGGCGTGCTCTTCATGGACGAGCTCCCGGAGTTCGATCGCGACGTGCTCGAATCCTTGCGCGAGCCGCTCGAGTCCGGCCGCGTCTCGATCGCGCGCGCCGCCCGGCAGGCGCAGTTTCCGGCGCGCTTCCAGCTGATCGGCGCGATGAATCCCTGCCCTTGCGGTCACTGCGGGGACCGCAGCGGGCGCTGCCGTTGCACGCCGGAACGCATCGCCCGCTATCGCGGCCGCATCTCGGGACCCCTGGCCGACCGCATCGACATCAAGCTCGAGGTGCCGGCGCCGCGCGAGGCCGAGCTGCTCGCCGCAGCGTCGGGCGAGGCGTCCGCGGCTATCCGTGCGCGCGTCGAGCGGGCGCGCGCGACACAGCTCTCCCGCCAGGGCATGCCGAATTCGCTGCTGGGGACCCGCGAGATCGACCGCTACTGCGAAACGGACAAGGAGGGCGATCAGCTTCTCCGGCACGCCCTCGCCCGCATGCTGCTGTCGGCCCGGGCATACCACCGGGTCCTCAGGGTGGCGCGCTCGATCGCGGACCTCGGGCAGAGCGCCGCGATCACCGCCGAGCACATCGCGGAAGCCATCCAGTACCGTCGGCTCGACGCGAGCTTTTGACGCTATAGTCGCCGCCGATGGCGACCTACGCGATCGGCGACGTGCAAGGCTGCTTTGACGAGCTGCAGGCGCTGCTCGGCGCGATCGGCTTGCGGAAGGCGGACCACCTGTGGTTCGTGGGCGACCTGGTGAATCGCGGGCCGAAGTCGGCGGAGGTGCTGCGCTTCGTCAAGGGGCTTGGCGAGCGCGCGACGACCGTGCTCGGCAATCACGACCTGCATCTGATCACGCAGCATGAAGGCTTCGAGCGGCCGCGCAAGGACGACACGATCGCGGACGTCCTCGGCGCGGCGGACCGCGAGGCGCTGGTCGACTGGCTGCGCACGCGCCCGCTCATGCACGTCGCCGGCGGCTGGGCGATGGTGCACGCGGGCCTCGTTCCCCAGTGGACGCTCGACAAGGCGCTTGCGCTCAGCCGCGAAGTGCAGAGCGCCCTCGCCTCCGCGCGCTATCGCAGCTTCCTCGACAACATGTATGGCAGCACGCCGGACCGCTGGCAGGATGCGCTGCAGGGATGGGACAGGCTGCGCGTCGTCGTGAACGCGATGACGCGGATGCGCTTCTGCACTCCCGACGGTACGATGGACTTCAAGGCCAAGGGCGAGCAGGCGCCCGCGGGCCATCGTCCCTGGTTCGAGCTCAGGCCGGGCGATGAAGGGCCGATCGTCTGCGGCCACTGGTCCGCGCTCGGTCTCAAGCTGCGGCCGCGTCTCGCCGTCATCGACACGGGCTGCGTCTGGGGCGGCGCGCTCAGCGCGCTGCGGCTCGAGGACCGCAAGCTCTTCCAGATTCCCTGCGCCGGCCATCAGGAGGTGAAGCGTGCATAGCGACCCGAGCTGCATTTTCTGCAGGATCGTAGCGAAGCAGATTCCCGCTACCGTGGTGTACGAAGACGCGCAAACGCTCGCGTTCATGGACATCGGCCAGGTCAACCCCGGTCACGTCCTGGTCGCCGCCAAGGCCCACGCCGAGAACATCTACGCGCTGGACGATGAGCAGGCGAGCGCGCTGTTCCGAACGGCATCGAAAGTCTCGCGCGCGATCCGCGCGGCGTTCGCTCCCGAGGGCCTTTCCGTCTACCAGGCGAACGGCAAGGCGGCCGGGCAGACGGTCTTCCACATCCATCTCCACCTCGTGCCGCGGCACGAAGGCGACGGCATGGCGCTCAGCTGGCCGGTGAAGAATCCGCCGCGCGAGAGGCTGGAAGAGTACGCGGCGCGGATCCGCGACGGGATCGCTAAGGCGTAACGCGGGTCACGCCGCCCGAGCTGACGAGGCGAACCCGCTGACCCGGCTTGAACGGGGTGTCGGCTTCCTGGACGATGGCCCGCAAGTCGCCGTTGTCGAGCTTGACGGTGATTTCCAGGCCGGTCTTGCGCGTCACCCCTTCTTCGATTGCGGTGCCGGCCACGCCGCCGGCGATGCCGCCGAGGACCGCGCCGACCGCCGAGCCGCGCCCGTGGCCGACCGTGCTGCCGGCGATGCCGCCGACCACGCCGCCGCCGACCGTGCCGACCTGCGAGCGCTGCCCCTGGATCTGCACTTCGCGGACGGACTCGACCGTGCCGAAGCGCACGGTCTGCTCGCGCTGCGCCTCCGAGCTCTTGTATACATTGGACGATTCGCGGCTGGCGCAGCCGGCGAGCGCCGCGGCGGCGAGGACGAGAAGCAGTGCTTTCATGAGGTTCACCCTTTCCATGGCGAATAGCCGAACGCGGCGCGGAAGCGCGACTCGAGCTCCGCCAGCGCCGGCGCGTGGTTCTGCGCGCCACGATAGCCGATCTTGATCGCCCCGAGCAGCGAGCCGAGGCGACCGGTAGAAGGCCAGTCCCAGCCGCGCGCGATCCCGTAGAGCAGTCCGGCGCGGTAGGCGTCGCCGCAGCCCGTCGGATCGACCACCGCATCCGCCTTAACGCACGGAATCTCGTGCCGTTGACCTCCGGCGAAGATGATCGATCCTTTGCCGCCCTGCGTGTATACGAGGGCCTTCACGCGGCGCGCGATGTCATCGAGGGACCGGCCGGTCTTCTGCTCGAGCATCTTGCCTTCGTAGTCGTTGACAGCGACGTACGTCGCCTGCGCGAGGAAAGCGTCGAGCTCCGCCGCGGAAAACATCGGCAGGCCCTGTCCCGGGTCGAAGACGAACGGCACGCCGTGCTCCGCGCACTGCTGCGCGTGCTGGATCATGCCGTCCTTCCCGTCCGGGCCGATGATTGCGAGCGACGCGCCGAGCTCGCGACCGACGCGGTTCTCGTGCGCGAAGTTCATCGCACCCGGATGGAAGGCGATGATCTGGTTGTCGTCGAGGTCGGTGGTGATGAACGCCTGCGCGGTGAACTGCCCTTCGATCCGCTTGAGGTGCGCCGCGCTCGTGCCCTGCGCCTGCAGCCGGTCCAGGTACGGCGCGATGTCGTCGCCGACGGTGGCCATGAGCAGCGGGCTTTCACCGAGCAGCCGCAGGTTGTAGGCGATGTTTCCCGCGCAGCCGCCGAACTCGCGCCGCATCTGCGGCGTGAGGAAGCAGACGTTCAGGATATGCAGCTGGTCCGGCAGGAGGTGGTTCCGGAAGCGGTCCGGGAACACCATGATCGTGTCGTACGCGATCGAGCCCGTGACGAGGATCTTCATGCTCATTGGGGGAAGAAGAGATAGAGACGGTACCCGGTCGCACGCGCGCGGCTCGCGTCCAGGCTCAAGCGGAAGGCTGCCTCGCCGCCCGGCGCGATGCCGGCCGCGACCTGGGCCATGCGGGCGGGCTCGAGATAATCGGCCGGGCGCAGGACGCGGCGCACCACGGGGCGGTCGGCATCGTCGGTCAGCGTCAGCTCGAGCGCCGGGTACTCCTGCGGAAACGGCGCGCGGTTGCGCAGCACCGCGTTCAGGATGATGACGTTCTCCCGCTTGCCGTCGGCCTGCAGGTCGGAGGACTCGATGCCGAGCAGGTCGGGGCGGCGCGGCAACTGGAGGGTGCAGCCGAGCGTGCGGCAGGCGGCGAGCAGCGCGGGCCGCGTTTCGGGCGCGAGGACCGCGAGCTCGGTGCGATAGCGATAGGCCGCCTGCGCCGCGAGGGCGAGCACGGCGACGAGGGCCGCGAGGCCCCAGAGCCACGCGTGGCGCCGCGGCTCTTCGCGCGCGAGGAACTCCGGCACCGGCAGGTCTTCGTCGTCGGCCGGCACGGCCCGGACCGCGGCGCGCTGCGGGCGCCGCGAGGGATCGAAGAGGCCGAGCTGCGGCGATGGCTCGAGCCGCAGCATCTCGGCGCCCTCCTCGACCAGCCCGGCCACGCCGTCGAAGACCGCCGCGCACTTGCCGCAGCGCACCTTGCCGCCACGGGCGGAAAGCTGCGCGCGCTGCACGCGGAACGCGGTTCCGCACACGTTGCACCGGGTGACCAGGCTCATCGCTTCGTGCCCTCGACGAGGGACCAGCCCTCCTGAGCGAGCGCGCGGCGTGTATGGAAGTACGGCTCGTAGGCCGTCCTCACTTCGTCGGCCTGGGCCTCGAGCAGCCCGGCGAGGGCGATCGTTCCTTGCGGCGCGACGCGGGCCGCAAGGAGCGGCGCGAGCAGGATCAGGGGCTGCGCGAGGATGTTCGCCACCACGACATCATAGTCGCCGGCAGGCAGGGCATCCGGGAGCGCCGCGCGCACGCGCACCGCGTTGCGCGCGGCGTTCGCGGTCGTTGCCTCGACCGATTGCGGGTCGATGTCGACCGCGTCGACGGCCGCGGCACCAAGGCGGGCAGCGGCCACGGCGAGGATCCCCGAGCCGCACCCGTAGTCGAGCACGCGCTCGTTCCCCGAGATGCGCCCGGCAAGGTACTCGAGCATGAGACGCGTCGACGGGTGCGATCCGGTGCCGAACGCGAGGCCGGGGTCGATGCGGACCACCGCGGCGCGCGTGCCCGCCGGGGGCTCGTGCCATCCCGGACCGACCCACAGGCGATCGCCGATCGCAATCGGCTTGAACTGGGCCTGCGTGCGCCGCACCCAGTCCTCGTCCTCCACGCGCTCGACCACGAACCTCGCCGGCGCCGCGACGCCGCAGTCGCGGGCCGCGCTCGCCAGCACGGCGCGGGCGTCGGCGGCCTCGGCGAGCAGCGCAGTCACGCGGCAGGTCGGCGACTGCGGGTCGTCGACGGTGACCGAATGCGCGCCGGCGCCGAGAAGCGCATCGCCCATGACGTCGGCCTCTTCGGCATCGACCGCGAAGCTCAGGGCGAGCCAGGGCATTACTTCTTCTTGTGCTCCTCGGCGAGCTTCGACTCGAGGTAGTGGATCGAGACCCCGCCCCGGAGCACGCGCGTATCGTTGAGAAGATCGCGGTGCAGGGGGATGTTCGTCTGGATGCCTTCGACCACCATCTCCGAGAGGGCGATCTTCATGCGGGCGATGGCCTGCTCGCGCGTGGCGCCGTAGGCGATGACCTTGCCGACCATGGAATCGTAGTAGGGCGGCACGGAATAGCCCTGGTAGACGTGGGAGTCGACGCGGATGCCGGGCCCGCCCGGGGGATGGTAGGAGGTGATCTTGCCCGGCGAGGGCGTGAAGCGGTAGGGATCCTCGGCGTTGATCCGGCATTCGATGGCGTGGCCGCGGACCTGCAGGTCCTTCTGCCGCACGCGCAGCTTCTGTCCCGAGGCGACGTAGATCTGCTCCTGCACGAGATCGATGCCGGTGATCATCTCGGTGACCGGGTGCTCGACCTGGATGCGCGTGTTCATCTCGATGAAGAAGAACTCGCCGTCCTCATAGAGGAACTCGAACGTGCCCGCGCCGCGGTAGCCGATCTTGCGGCAGGCTTCCACGCAGCGCTCGCCGATCTTGTCGCGCAGCTTGGTCGGCAGCTCCGGCGCGGGAGCCTCCTCCATCACCTTCTGGTGGCGGCGCTGCAGCGAGCAGTCGCGCTCGAAGAGGTACACCGCGTTCTTGTGCCCGTCGGCGAGCACCTGGAACTCGATGTGGCGCGGATTCTCCAGGTACTTCTCCAGGTAGACGACCGGGTTGCCGAAGGCCGCCTGGGCTTCGGCGCGGGTCATGTTGACGCCGTTGATCAGCGCCGCCTCCGTGTGGACCACGCGCATCCCCCGCCCGCCCCCGCCGCCGGCCGCCTTGATGATCACCGGGTAGCCGATCTTGCGCGCGACCTTGACGATCTCCTTCGGGTCTTCGGGCAGCGGGCCCTCCGAGCCCGGGACCGTCGGGACCCCCGCCTTCACCATCGCCTGCTTCGCGCTCACCTTGTCGCCCATCAGACGGATGTTCTCGGGGTGCGGACCGATGAACACGAAGCCGGAGCGCTCGACCTTTTCCGCGAAATCCGCGTTCTCCGACAGGAAGCCGTAGCCGGGATGGATCGCCTCGGCGTCGGTGACTTCCGCCGCGCTGATGATCGCGGGGATGTTGAGATAGCTCGCGCTCGCCGGTGGCGGACCGATGCAGACCGATTCGTCGGCGAGCTTCACGTACTTCGCTTCGGTGTCGGCCTCGGAGTGCACGACGACGGTGCGAATTCCGAGCTCGCGGCAGGCGCGCTGGATGCGCAGCGCGATCTCGCCGCGGTTGGCGATGAGGATCTTCTCGAACACGCTAGCCCAGGATGAAGAGCGGCTGGCCGTATTCGACCGGCTGGCCGTTCTCGACCAGGATCGCCTTCACCACCCCGGAGGCATCGGCTTCGATCTCGTTCATCAGCTTCATCGCCTCGATGATGCAGATCGTCTGGCCTTCCTTGATCGGCTGGCCGACTTCGACGAACGCCTTCGCGTCGGGGGACGGGGACCGGTAGAACGTCCCGACCATCGGCGCCTTGACGACGTGCCCCTGCACGGCCGGCGCCGCTTCGGGAGCGGCCGGCGTCGCAGCCGCCGCCGGAGCGGCGGGAGGCGGGGCGGCCACGGGCGGCGCAGCGGGGGCGGGCGCGGCATGGGAGACGCTGGCCGTTCCGCCCTTCACGATCTTGACCTTCTCTTCGCCCTCGGTGATCTCGAGCTCGGCGATGCCGGACTCCTGCACGAGATCGATGAGCTTCTTGAGCTTTCGCAGATCCATGGCGTCCCCTTCGACCGGCCCGCCTAGCGGGCGACGGCCTCGATGGCGCTTTCGAGCGCGTAGTCGTACCCGCGGCTTCCCAGCCCGACGATCGTGCCGACCGCGATGTCCGAAAAGAACGAGCGGTGGCGGAAAGCCTCGCGGGCATGGACGTTGGACAGGTGCACTTCGATGAACGGGACGGCGACTCCCGCGAGCGCGTCGCGCAAGGCGACGCTGGTATGCGTGTAACCGGCCGGATTGATGACGATGAAGCCGACGCCTTCCCGTTTTGCCGCGTGGACCCGGTCGATGAGGGCACCCTCGAGGTTGCTTTGGAAGCAGGCGACGTCGACGCCCTCCTTCGAGCCCGCAGACACCAGCCGCTTGTTGATTGCCTCGAGCGTTTCGCGGCCGTAAACCGTCGGCTCGCGGGTTCCGAGCAGGTTCAGGTTAGGTCCATGAATCACGAGGACCTTGGGTTTTTTTGATTTTTTGACCATTTTCGCCGCAGAAGGCGGCAGTTTACCGCAGGATGGCTGTCAGCTCCCGGTCCAGCTCCCTGTCCTTGTAGGCGCCCAGCTTTCGGCTCGCCACTGCCCCGGCCCGGTCCAGGATCACGGAGAACGGCAGCGCCCCGGCGGGATTCCCCAACTGCCGGATCAGGTCCAAGGCCCGCATATCCCCGACCAGGGAAGTGTAGGAAATGCCGAACTTAGCGCCAAATTCGCGTATTTTATCGACCGTATCGATGGCGATGCCGACAACTTCCAGCCCTCTTCCGGCATAAGTATCGGAAGCCTGGATAAGTAAAGGGATCTCTTCGCGGCACGGCTCGCACCAGGTTGCCCAGAAATTCACCACCACCGTCTTGCCTTGCCAGTCCCGCAGGCGGCGCGCCTGCCCATGCAGGTCGGGGAACACAGTGTTCAGCAGGGCGGCGGCACCGCTGCGTTGCTGCCAGAAGAAGGCGCCCGCAATGGCGCCGGCCGCCGCGGCGCCGATGCCGATGCCGGCGACGGTAATGGCCCTACGACGATCCACCGGAGCCCCGCAGCAAGGCGCCGACCTCGGCGATCCCGGCGCGCCCTGCCACTCGCCCGGCAACCGAGGTCTTCAGCGCGACGCGCTCGTCGCGCGGGTCGAACACCGACAGCCGCAGCGGCACGCCCTGCCACTCGATGGAGAAGACGCTGACCGACCGCGCGCGATCGCCCGCGTAGCGGCGCCCTTCGCGCGTCGTGAACGGAAGGTTGCGCTCGAGGAGGAAGATCTCGACCTCCTTCGCGCTTTCCGGGAAGAGCTGCAGCTCGATCTCGGCATACGGCCCGGCGATTCCCTCGAGAACCGGGCCGGTGAGGTAGGGGCTGAACCGCTCGAGGGCCTGCATCGCGTCCAGTGCGACGGCGCGCAGCTCGGCGATGCGTTCGGGGTGCTCGTCCGCCTGGTAGAGGGCGCGGTAGGCGCGCAGCTCCGCCTCGATCTCGTCGTTGCCGGGCAGCCCCTCCTTCTCCGACGCCCCGAGCTGGCGGGCCGCCTTGCGCTTCGCGAGCGCGAAGTCGTCGATGCCGTCCTCGGCCATGAGGCGCGCGGCGGCGGCGGCGATGCGCGCCCGGACGCCGGTCTGTCGGGAGTTCCTGCGGGCCACGAGGGTGGAAGGAAAAGAACGGGGGAGCGCCCAATCATAGCGAATAAAATTGCGCCGCTTCCCGCCTCGCCTCCCATTTCCCCTCTCATGGCCGGACACATCCACATCCTCGGCATCTGCGGCACGTTCATGGGCGGCATCGCCGCGATCGCGAAAGCCGCCGGGTACCGCGTGACGGGGTGCGACGCCAACGTCTACCCCCCGATGAGCGACCAACTGGCCGCACTCGGCATCGAGCTCACCGAAGGATTCGGCGCCGACCAGCTCGCGCTGAAGCCCGACCATTGGGTGATCGGCAACGTCGTCACCCGGGGAAACCCCCTCATGGAGGCGATCCTCGATCGGGGGGACCGGTACATCTCCGGGCCCCAGTGGCTGGCCGAGAACGTCCTCGACGGCCGCCATGTGCTGGCGATCGCCGGCACGCACGGCAAGACCACGGCGACATCGATGCTGGCGTGGGTGCTCGAGCGCGCAGGGCTCCAGCCGGGGTTCCTCATTGGCGGGGTTCCGAAGGATTTCCCGGTGTCAGCCCGGCTTGGCGCATCACGGTTCTTCGTGATCGAGGCAGACGAGTACGACACCGCCTTCTTCGACAAGCGTTCCAAGTTCGTCCACTACCGGGCGCGCACGGCGATTCTGAACAATCTGGAATTCGATCATGCAGACATCTTTCAAGATCTTGCATCGATCGAGCGGCAATTCCATCACTTCGTGCGGATCGTCCCCGCATCAGGTCGGATCCTGTACAACGCCGGGGACGAAAACCTGAAGCGGGTGCTCACATTAGGTTGCTGGTCGTCGGCGGAAGGGTTCGGACCTACTGGGAAGTGGACTGCGGGCGCGGCAGCCGCGGATGGCGCATTCGAAGTCTTCATGGACGGTCGAATCGTGGGTACCGTGGAGTGGACCCAGATGGGCGAGCACAACCGCCTGAACGCTCTTGCCGTGATCGGTGCGGCCCATGCGATCGGTGTCCCTCCCGGCGCGGCGGTCGAGGCCCTGAGCTCCTTCGGCGGCGTGCGGCGCCGCATGGAGCTGCGCGGGACGGTGGCCGGCGTCACCGTCTACGACGACTTCGCTCACCACCCGACGGCGATCCGTACCACGCTCGAAGGCCTGCGCCACAAGGAGCCGGAGGGCCGGATCCTCGCGGTGCTAGAGCCCCGCTCCAATACGATGAAGCGCGGCGTCATGAAGGACGAGCTGCCGGCGAGCGTGGCGAGCGCCGAGCGGGTCTTCGTCTACACGGCCGGCCTGGGCTGGGACGCCGAAAGGGTCTTCGGTCCGCTGGGTGAAAGGGCGCGCTGCATCGATGATCTCGATCGCCTGGTCGGGGAAGTGGCACAGGACGCCCTCCCCGGCGATCACGTCCTCGTGATGTCGAATGGCGGGTTCGGCGGCGTGCACGCGAAGCTGCTCGCCGCGCTGGAGCGACGCGGGAGGACGAAGTGATCGTTTACCTGCACGGCTTCAACTCCTCGCCGCAGTCGCACAAAGCGCAGGTCATGGAGAAGTATCTCAACTCCCGCGGCCTTGGCGCCCGCTATGCGTGCCCTGCGCTCCCGCCGCTCGCGAGCGAGGCGATGCGCCGAATCGAATCCCTCTCCCTGGGCAGCGGAACCTGCTTCGTCGGCTCGTCGCTGGGCGGCTTCTATGCGACGCATCTCGCCGAGAAGCACGATGCGAAGGCGGTGCTGATCAACCCCGCCATCGAGCCGCACGTCGGGCTGCGCGCCTTCCTCGGCACGCAGACCAACCTCCATACGGGGGAGCCGTACGAGCTCACCGAGCGCCATCTCGACGAGTGGGCCGCGCTGGTCGTGCCCCGCATTGATCCCCGCCGCTACCTGCTGCTGGTCGAGACCGGCGACGAGCTCCTGGACTACCGCAAGGCGGTCGAGCGGTATGCCGGGGCGGAGCAGGTGGTCGTGCAGGGCGGCGACCATAGCCTGCAGAGCTTCCCGGAGCACCTGCCGCGCATCCTGCGCTTCGCCGGCCTGGCGGGCTGAGCGCCATGCAGGTGCTCTATGAGGAGGACGGAGAGCTCAAGGTCGGCGCCGTGATGTCGCAGGCGCCGGCTTCCTTGCATGTCGAGAGCCCGCACGGCCGGCGTTCCAAGATCAAGGCGGCGAGCGTGCTGCTCGAGTTCGAGCATCCCGCGGGCGCGGAGCTCCTCGCGCAGGCGGGCGCGTTCGCCAGGTCGGTCGATGTCGACTTCCTCTGGCAGTGCTGCGGCACGCACGAGTTCGCTTTCGGTGATCTCGCGCGCGACTACGTGGGCCACGCGCCGAGCGCGCTGGAAGCCGCGGGCGTGCTGGTCGCGCTGCACGCGGCGCCGGTGTACTTCTACCGGCGAGGGAAGGGGCGTTTCCAGGCCGCCCCCGAAGCGACCCTCAAGCTCGCGCTCGCCGCGGTCGAGAAGAAGAAGCGCCAGCAGGAGCAGATCGTGCAATGGACCGCCGCGCTCGGGCGCGGGGAGTGCCCGCCGGAGATCGCCGCGCTCAAGGACGAGCTCCTTTACGCCCCGGATCGCAACAAGCCCGAGACCAAGGCCTTCGAGCAGGCGTGCAAGGAAGCGGGGCTCAGCGCCGTCCAGCTCTTCGCCCGCTGCAACCTCCTGCCGGACCCGCACGAGTACCACCTGGGGCGGTTCCTGCGCGAGTTCTTCCCGCGGGGCACCGGGTTTGCGCCCCACGAAGTCCCCGAGCTTCCCGCGGAGTTGCCGCTCGCCGAGGTGGAGGCGTTCAGCCTGGATGACGTTGGAACCACGGAGATCGACGACGCCTTCTCGGTCAGGCGCCCGGCCCCGGGCGTGCTGCGCATCGGCATCCACATCGCGGCCCCCGCGGTCGGGTTTCCGCCGGGATCTCCCCTGGACGCGATCGCGCGGGAGCGCCTGTCGACCGCCTACATGCCGGGCCGGAAGTTCACGATGCTGCCCGACGATGTGATTGCCCGCTTCTCCCTCGACGCCGGCGAAATGCGCCCCGCCGTCTCGCTTTACGTGGAGGTGAATGAGGAAGACGGGTCGATCACGGCGCGCGCATCCAAGGTGGAGCGCCTGCGCGTCGCCGCCAACCTGCGCCACGTGGAGTACGAGGTGCTCAACCACGCGCTCGCCACCGGCGGCCTGACGGGCCTGCCGTACGAGGAGGAGCTGCGAGCGTTGCACCGCTTTGCCGAAACGCTCGAGAAGAAGCGCGGCAAGGCGAGCACGCCCGCCGGCCTGCTCGACTATTCGTTCTACGTCGAGGAGGGCAGGGTTCGCATCGTGCCGCGACCGCGCGGCTCGCCGCTCGACAAGCTCGTCTCGGAGCTGATGATCCTCGCCAACTCGACCTGGGGGGAGCTGCTCGCGGAGCGCGACGTCGCGGCGCTGTACCGCGTCCAATCCGTCGGCAAGGTGCGGATGAGCGTGCACGCGGAACCGCACGAGGGCCTCGGCGTCGCCTGCTACGCATGGATGAGCTCGCCGCTGCGGCGCTACGTCGACCTCGTCAACCAGTGGCAGCTCATCGCGAGCCTGGGCGGCCGCCGCGCACCCTTCACCCGCACCTCGGATTCGCTGCTCGCCGCGCTGCGCGCCTTCGAGGTGACCTACGCGCGGTTCGACGAGCACCAGCGCGCAATGGAAGACTACTGGTCGCTGCGCTGGCTGCTGCAGGAGGAGGTCAAGTCCATCGCCGGCGTGGTCCTGCGCGAGAACCTGGTGCGGCTCGATGGCATTCCGCTCGTGACGCGGGTGTCCTCCCTTCCTCCCCTGGATCCGGGCACGCGGGTCCGTCTCGACGTCGAAGCGGTCGACCTTCTCGAGCGCACCCTGAGCTGTCGCTATCGTGAAACCCTCGCTGCGGCCGCCTGAAAAGCCTAGAATGGCGGGGCATGCGACCTGAAAAACCTGTGTGATGAAAGGCTTGTAAGGGAAACGTGAGAATAAGCTTGATGATGGAGTGGGCCGCCCGGGACCGCGCGCTTTCTGCCGCGGTCGGCGCCTCCATCGTCCTGCACGCCATCTTCCTTTCGGTCCACTTCAAGTTTCCGGACCCGCACTGGAAATCCATGACCGCGCCGCTCGACGTCGTGCTGGTCAACGCCCGCACGCGCGAACGTCCGGCGAAGGCCGACGTGCTGGCTCAGGCGAACCTCGACCGCGGGGGCAACGTCGACGAGAACCGCCGCATGAGCTCGCCGCTGCCGCTCACCAACCCGCGCAATCCCGGCCGCGACGTGCTCGAGGCGCAGCGCCGCGTGCAGCAGCTCGAGGCGCAGCAGCAGCGCCTGCTCGCGCAGGCGCGCGAGTCCCGCTCCCGGGTGAACGTGGACACGCAGAAGCAGGCGCCCGCGGAAGAGCCGGCCCAGAGCGGCCGCGACCTCGCCGACCGGGCGCTCGCGATGATGAAGCTCGAGGCCGAGATCAGCAAGAACATCGAGGAGTACCAGAAGCGGCCGCGCAAGAAGTTCATCGGCGCCCGCGCCGCGGAATACCGCTTCGCCCAATCCGAGGAAGAGTGGCGCGCGAAGGTCGAGCGCGTCGGCACGCTCAACTATCCGGCCGAGGCGCGCGGCAAGTTCTACGGCACCCTGCGTCTCACCGTCACGCTGCGCCCGGACGGCTCGGTGGAATCCGTGGAGCTCGACCGCTCCTCGGGCCTCAAGGTCCTCGACGCGGCGGCGTTCCGCATCGTGCGCATGGCCGCGCCGTTCTCGGCGTTCCCGGCCAGCATCCGCCGGGATACCGACCTGCTCGTGATCACGCGGACCTGGTTCTTCGGGCAGGGCGACAAGATCTGGACGGAGTAGGAGGGCGGGCATGACCGACCGCTACGCCGTGATCGGCAATCCGGTCGCGCACTCCCGGTCGCCGTGGATCCACGGCGAGTTCGCGCGCGCCTGCGCGCAGGACATCGAGTACTCGAGGATCGAAGCGCCGCTGGGGCGCTTCGCCGAGACGGTCGACGCGTTCCGGGCCGCGGGCGGCAAGGGCCTCAACGTCACGCTGCCGTTCAAGGGCGATGCCTATCGGTATTGCACCCGCCCGACCGAGCGGGCGCGCGGCGCCCAGGCCGTCAACACGCTCGTCCTCGAAGGCGAAGTCCGGGGCGACACGACCGACGGGCCGGGGCTCGTCGCGGATCTCGAGCGCAACCTCGACTTCCCGCTGCGCGGGCGCCGCGTTCTGCTGATGGGCGCGGGAGGCGCCGCGCAGAGCGTCGTGGCGTCGTTGCTGGAGGCCGGCGTCGCCTCCCTCGTCATCGCGAACCGCACCGTCGGCAAGGCGGCGGCGCTGGCCGAGCGCTTCGCCGGCACGCTCGGGAGCAGCTACGACGCCGTTGCCGGCCGCGCGTTCGATCTCGTCGTGAACGCCACGTCGTCGGGCCTGTCCGGGGATGCGATCGCGCTTCCCGCCGGCGTCCTGCGCAGCGGGACCCTCGCGTACGACATGGTCTATGGCCGCGACACGCCGTTCCTGGAAAGCGCGCGCAAGGCCGGCGCACGCGTGAGCGACGGCCTCGGGATGCTGGTCGAGCAGGCGGCCGAGTCCTTCCACATCTGGCGCGGCGTGCGCCCCGAAACGGGGGACGTCCTGCGGCGCCTGCGCAACGGCGCGGCGTGAAGGCTCTCCGGCTGCTGCTCAAGGCGCTCGCCTATGCCGCGGCGGCGGCCGTGCTCGTCGTCGCCGGCCTGCAGGCCTGGTTCTATGCGCAGATCCTGTACCTGAACGCCTTCGATCCCGCGAGCACCGCGTTCATGGACCGGCGCCTCGAGCAGCTGCGGGCGAAGGATCCGAAGGCGACCCTGCGCCGCCAGTGGGTGCCGTACGAGCGGATCTCGCCGCACCTCAAGCGCGCCGTGGTGGCGGCCGAGGACGCGAAATTCCTCGACCACGAAGGCTTCGACTGGGAGGCGATCCAGAAGGCGATCGCGCGCAACGAGAAGAAGGGCAGGGTGGTGGCGGGCGCCTCCACCATCAGCCAGCAGCTCGCGAAGAACCTCTTCCTCTCGGGCGAGCGCTCCTATGTCCGCAAGGTGCAGGAGGCGATCATCACCTGGATGCTCGAGCGCACCATGTCCAAGCGGCGGATCCTCGAGCTCTATCTCAACGTCGCGGAGTGGGGCGAGGGCGTGTTCGGCGCCGAGGCCGCGGCGCGCTATCACTTCAACCTGCCGGCGTCGTCGCTCAATGCCTCGCAGGCCGCCTGGCTCGCGTCGATCCTGCCAAGCCCGCGCCGCTACCACCGCGGCAAGGTCACGCCCTATCTCGCCGGCCGCGTCTCCACGATCTACGGGCGCATGGACGCCGCGCAGGTCCCGTAGTCATTTCTCGGCGAGCGCGGCGGCGAGGCGGCGTGCCGTCGAGAGCTGGGACTTGAGCGCGTAGTCGAACAGCGCGACGCGTTGCGCGAACACCTCGCCGAAATGCGTCGCGGCGTCGGCCGGCGGCAGCTCGAGCCAGGCGTCAGCCTCGCCGCCGCCCATGCCGATCGCCATGCCCTGCTTGCGGGCGAGGTGCATCATGGCGCCGTTCTCGGCGAGGCAGTGCATGAACAGCGCGCGCTCGCCCCAGTTGCGGGCGTGCAGGTGCGCGCGCTCGAGGAGTGCGCCGCCGATCCCCTGGCCGCGCTGGCCGGGAAGCACCGAGACCCCGAGCTCGGCGTGGCGGCCGCCGCGCGCGAGATGGGCGGCGCCGAGAAGCGCGAGGTCGTCGTCGAAGACGCCGAATGCGGCGTCGCGGTCGAAGTCGATGCGCGCGACATACTCCGTCACGGCTGGATCACCGATGAAGATGCCGAAGCGCAGCCGGCGGTCCTCCGCCTCGAGTGCGAGAAGATGCCGCTCCATCGCGGTGCGGTCGAGACGGGAAAGCTGCCGGACGGGAATGCGAGTCGTTGTCATGGGCCCCTGTGCCCTCGTTGGACAACCCGCATCAAGCAAGGTTTGTGCTACCGGCAGGTTTCAAATGCCCCGCGCGCCGCGGCGAGCGTCTTGTCGATCTCCTCTTTCCCGTGGGCGGCCGAGACGAAGCCTGCCTCGTACGCCGAAGGCGCGAGGTAGACGCCGCGCTCGAGCATCGCGTGGAAGAACCGGTTGAAGCGCTCGCGGTCCGTCTGCATCACTTCGGCGAGCGACGACGGGGGCCGCTCGGAGAAATACACGCCGAACATGCTGCCGATCGATTGCGCGGAGAACTTCACGCCGGCGTTGCGCGCCTCGCCCGCGAGCCCCTGTACGAGCGAGCGCGTCGTCGCCTCGACGCGCTCCTGGAAGCCGGCTTCCTGGACGAGCCGCAGCGTGGCGAGGCCGGCCGCGACGGCGACCGGGTTGCCGGAGAGCGTTCCGGCCTGGTACACCGGACCGAGCGGGGCGAGCTTCTCCATGATGTCGCGACGTCCGCCGACGGCGCCGACCGGCATGCCGCCGCCGATCACCTTGCCCAGCGTGGTGAGGTCGGGGCGGATGCCGAAGCGCGCCTGCGCGCCGCCCTGCGCGACGCGAAAGCCGGTCATCACCTCGTCGAAGACGAGCAGCGCCCCGTGGCGCTCGCACTGCTCGCGCAGCGTCTCGAGGAAGCCCGGCGCTGGCAGGACGAGGTTCATGTTGCCCGCGACCGGCTCGACGATGATGCAGGCGATTTCCCGCCCCCGGGCGGCGAAGAGATCGCGCACCGACTGCGCGTCGTTGTACTGCAGGACCACCGTGTGCGCGGCGGTATCGGCCGGCACGCCCGCCGAGCTCGGGTTGCCGAAGGTGAGGGCGCCGGAGCCGGCCTTCACGAGCAGCGGGTCCGCGTGCCCGTGGTAGCAGCCGTCGAACTTCACGATCGCGTTGCGTCCGGTGTAGCCGCGCGCGAGGCGGATCGCGGTCATCGTCGCCTCGGTGCCCGACGAGACGAAGCGCACCATCTCGATCGACGGCACGAGGCGGCAGACGAGCTCGGCGAGCTCGATCTCCGCCTCGGTCGGCGCGCCGACCGAAAGCGCGCGGGCGGCGGCCGCCTGCACGGCCGCCACCACCGACGGCGGGTTGTGGCCGGCGACCATCGGCCCCCAGGATCCGACGTAGTCGATGTATTGCCGGCCGTCGGCGTCCCAGAGGTACGGGCCGGCGGCGCGCTCGAAGAACCGCGGCGTGCCGCCCACGGCGCGGAAGGCGCGCACGGGGGAGTTCACGCCGCCCGGAATCGAGCGCAGGGCGCGCTCGAAGAGTGTCTCGTTCTTCATGGAAAGAGCCTCGCGTAATCGCGCGCCCGCGCGGTGATGTCGGGCGCATCGAAGAGATCGGTGATGACGGCGAGCAGGTCCGCGCCCGCCGCGACGAGCTGCGGCGCATTCTGCAGCGTGATGCCGCCGATGGCGCACAGCGGCACGCCGAGCGCACGAGCGTCCGCGAAGAGCGACAGCTCGGCGCGCACGGCGTTCGGCTTGGTCGACGAGGTGAACACGCTGCCGAACGCCACGTAGTCCGCGCCCGCCCTGACGGCCGAGGCCGCTGCCTCGAGGGAGTTGTAGCAGGAAACGCCGAGCAGCTTGCCTTTCAGCTTCGCGCGCGCCGCCGCGACATCGCCGTCGTCCTTGCCCAGGTGCACGCCGTCGGCGCCGGCCGCCATCGCCAGCTCGAGATTGTCGTTGAAGATCAAAGGCACCCCTCTGGCACGGCAGGCAGCCGCCAGGGCCTTTGCTTCGCTCACCTGGTGCGAAGGCTCGAGGGACTTGCACCGATACTGGAGCGCGGCAAGCCCGCCCTCGAGTGCAGCGAGCACCATGTCGAGCAGCTTGCGCCGGTCGGGGATGTCCGGCGTGATCGCGTAGAGGCCTCGCTTCATCGACGGGGGAGGAACTGCCCGGTGCCGGGGCGAAACCCGTTCTCGAGCGTCTTCCACGTATAGGCTTGGGCGTCGTAGGCGGCGTCTTCGACCGGCAGGCCGTGCGCGAGCGCCGCGGCGAGCGCCGAAGCGAGGGTGCATCCCGAACCGTGATAGCTGGCGGGCAGGCGCGGCCAGCGATGGCTGCGCAGGACGCCGCCGGCGCCATGGAGAACGTTCTCCACCTCTGCGGTGTCCTCGTGCGTTCCCGTAACGAGCACGTGCCGGCAGCCCATCTCGATCAGGCGCGCGGGGCACGCGGCGAGGTCCTCGAGGCCGGCGAGGCGCCGCGCTTCGAGGCTGTTCGGCGTGAGCACCGTCGCGCGCGGCAGGATGTCCGCGCGCAGCGCGGCGACGAGATTGTCGTCCGAGAGCGCATCGCCGCGGCCGGAGGCGAGCACCGGATCGACGACGACCGGCACCGCGGGATGCTCGCCGAGGATGCGCGCGATCGCCGCGGCGTTCGCCGCCGAGGCGAGCACGCCGAGCTTGAACGCCGCGACGCGCAGCTCCTCGAGCAGCGCGCGCGCCTGCGCCGCGACGAGATCCGCGTCGAGCGCGCGCATCTGCCGCACGCCGTGCGTGTCCTGCACCGTGACGCCGGTCATGACGCTGAGCGGATGGCAGCCGCGCGCCGCGAGCGTCAGGATGTCCGCCTGGATGCCGGCGCCGCCGGTGGGATCCGAAGCGGCGAAAGCGAGGACGAGCGGGGGCGGGGCGGTGCGCGACATGGGTTACTATCGCCCCGGATTTTACTGGCGAGCCCCGAGATCTCCGCGCAAATGACCGAGAACACCGTGCAGTACAAGACCTGGATGTGCCTCATCTGCGGCTTCATCTACGACGAGGAGAAGGGTCTGCCGGACGAGGGCATCGCGCCGGGCACGCGCTGGGAAGACGTGCCGATGAACTGGACCTGCCCGGAGTGCGGCGCGCGCAAGGAAGACTTCGAAATGACGGAGATCTAAAACTTTCCGCGCCGCGCAGGCTCCAACCCACTCCTGCGGTAAAATGCCGGGTGGGCGCATGTCCTCGATCGATCTGACGCATCACTTCCTGATCGCCATGCCGAACATGGCCGATCCGTACTTTGCAAGATCCCTGACGTACGTCTGCGAGCACAACGACCAGGGCGCGCTCGGCGTGGTGGTCAACCGCCCGATCGACATGACGCTGCAGGCGCTGTTCGAGCGCCTGTCCCTCGAGCTGCGCCACGGCGAGTTCGCCGCCGCCCCGATCTACTTCGGCGGCCCGGTGCAGACCGATCGCGGCTTCGTGCTCCACGAGCCGGCGGGCAACTGGCAGTCCACGCTGCGCGTGGGCGAGAGCATCGGCCTGACGACGTCGAAGGACATCCTCGAGGCGGTCGGCCGCGGCGAAGGCCCGCGCCGCATGCTGGTCACGCTCGGCTACGCGGGCTGGTCGGCCGGCCAGCTCGAGCACGAGATCTCGCAGAATGCCTGGCTCACGGTCGAGGCGCGCGACGGCATCCTGTTCGAGACCCCGGCGGAGGAACGCCTGCCCGCCGCGATGGAGCTCCTCGGCGTCGACTTCGCGCGCCTGCAGGACGAGGCAGGGCATGCCTGACCGGCATGCCACGGTCCTCGCCTTCGATTTCGGTCTCAAGCGCATCGGCGTTGCCGTCGGGGAGGCCGAGACGCGCACGGCGCACCCGTTGCCGGCGGTGAGCGGCTTCCCGCAGATCGAGAAGCTCGTCGCCGAATGGCGCCCGGGGCGGCTCGTGGTCGGGCTGCCGGTCGCGGAGCAGGGCGAGCATCCGCTCGCGAAGCGCGTCGAGCGGTTCGCGCGCCAGCTCGAGGGCCGCTATCGCCTGCCGGTGGCGCGCGTCGACGAGCGCTTCACCTCCGTGGCCGCGGAAAGCATGCTGAAGGGACAGAAAAGGAAGAACGTGGACTCGGTCGCCGCGCAGCTCATCCTGGAGCAGTACTTTGACCAGGCTGCCTGACGCCGAAAGCCTCTGCGAGGCGCTGCTGCGCGAGCTCAAGCCGCTCGTGGGCGCGAAGACCGCCATGGTCGGCCTGTATACCGGCGGCGCCTGGCTGGCGGAGCGCCTCCACAAGCGGCTGGAGATCGCCCAGCCCCTCGGCCTCATGGACATCGCGTTCTACCGCGACGATTACGCGGCGCGCGGGCTCAAGCACGATCCGAAGCGCACCAGGATCCCGTTCGACGTGAACGGCGCGGAGATCCTCCTGGTCGACGACGTGCTCTACAGCGGGCGCACGGTGCGCGCGGCGATGAACGAGCTGTTCGACTACGGAAGGCCGGCGAGCATCCGGCTGGTGGTCCTCGCCGACCGCGGCGGCCGACAGCTGCCGATCTGCGCGCAGCACGTCGGCTCGCAGGTCGAGGTGCCCGCCGGGCAGCGCCTCACGCTCAAGCGCGGCGACGACGGCAGGCTCGCGCTCGTCCTGGAGGGCGACCGTGCAGCGTAACCCGCAGCTCAACGCCAACGGCGAGCTGCAGCACCTGCTCTCCATCGAGGGTCTGCCGCGCGAGATCCTGGTGCAGATCCTGGACACCGCGGAATCGCTCGGCGGCGTAACCGAGCGCGAGGTGAAGAAGGTACCGCTGCTGCGCGGCAAGAGCGTGTTCAACCTGTTCTTCGAGCCGTCCACGCGCACCCGCACCACGTTCGAGATCGCGGCGAAGCGCCTCTCGGCGGACGTGATCAACCTCAACATCGCGGCCTCGTCGCAGACGAAAGGCGAGTCGCTGCTCGACACGGTGGCGAACCTGTCGGCGATGCAGGCCGACATCTTCATCGTGCGCCACGCCGCGTCGGGGGCGCCGTTCCTCATCGCGCGGCACGTCAAGCCGCACGAGCACGTGGTGAACGCCGGCGACGGGCGCCACGCGCACCCGACGCAGGGCCTGCTCGACCTCTTCACCATCCGCCACTACAAGAAGGAGTTCGCCGGGCTGACGGTGGCGATCGTCGGCGACATCCTGCACTCGCGCGTCGCGCGCTCGCTCATCCACGGCCTGAAGATCCTCGGCGCGCCGGAGGTGCGCGTGATCGGGCCGCAGACCTTGCTGCCCGCCGGGGTCGAGGCGCTCGGCGTGCGCGTTTGCCACGACATGCGCGAAGGCATGCGCGGCGCAGACGTGATCGTGATGCTGCGGCTGCAGAACGAGCGCATGCGCGGCGCGCTCCTGCCTTCGGCGCAGGAGTTCAACAAGCACTACGGGTTGACCGCCGACAAGCTCGCGCTCGCGAAGCCCGACGCCATCGTGATGCACCCCGGGCCGATGAACCGCGGCGTCGAGATCGATTCCACCGTCGCCGACGGCCCGCACTCGGTGATCCTGCCGCAGGTCACCTTCGGCATCGCGGTGCGCATGGCCGTGATGTCCATCGTGGCGGGGAACTGATGAAGCTCCTCGTCAAGGGCGGACGCGTCGTCGACCCTTCCACCGGCCGGGACGGCGTGGGGGACGTGTGGATCGTGGACGGAAAGATCGCGGAGAAGGCGGAGAAGGCCGACCGCGTGATCGATGCGAAGGGCCTGGTCGTGTCGCCGGGCTTCATCGACCTCGCGGCGCGCCTGCGCGAGCCGGGACAGGAGTACAAGGCGACGCTGGAGTCGGAGATGGCCGCGGCGGTGGCGGGCGGCGTGACCAGCCTCGCCTGCCCGCCGGATACCGATCCGCCGCTCGACGAGCCGGGCCTCGTGGACATGCTGCGCCGGCGCGCGAAGGCGCTCACCCGCGCGCGCGTCTATCCGGTGGGCGCGCTCACCGTGAAGCTCGAGGGCGAGCGGCTCACCGAAATGGGGCAGCTCGCCGAGACCGGCTGCGTCGCCTTCTCGCAGGGCAACTCGCCGCTCGCCGACACGCAGGTGCTGTGGCGCGCGCTGCAGTACGCGGCGACGTTCCGCTTCCCGGTCTGGCTGCGCGTCGAGGACGTCTGGCTCTCGAAGGGCGGCGTGGCGCATGACGGCGACGTCGCGACGCGCCTCGGCCTGCCGGCGATCCCGCCGTTCGCCGAGACGATCGCGCTCGGCACGCTGCTCGAGCTCGTGCGCGCCACCGGCGCGCGCATCCACGTCTGCCGCCTCTCCACCGCCGGCGCGGTGGAGATGATCCGGCGCGCGAAGGCCGAAGGCCTGCCCGTGACCTGCGACGTCGCCATCCACCATGTGCTTCTTTCCGACAGGGACCTCGGCTACTTCGACTCGCACTGCCGGCTCGAGCCGCCGCTGCGCAGCCAGCGCGACCGCGACGCGCTCGCCCGCGGCCTCGCCGACGGCACGATCGACGTCCTGTGCTCCGACCACACGCCGGTCGACGAGGATGGCAAGCACCTGCCGTTCGCCGAGGCCGAGCCCGGCGCGACCGGCCTCGAGCTCCTCCTGCCCCTCGCGCTCAAGTGGGGCGCGGCGCAGAAGCTCGGGCTCGCGCAGACGCTGGCGCGCATCACCTCGGAGCCGGCGCGCGTGCTCGGCGTCGCCACCGGACGCCTCGCGCCCGGCGCCCCCGCGGACCTCGCCGTGTTCGATCCGGCGGCGGAGTTCCGCCTCACGCCCGAATCGCTGCGCAGCCAGGGCAAGAACACGCCCTTCATGGGGTACTCGCTCACCGGGCGCGTGCGCTACACGATCGTCGCCGGCAACGTGGTCCACGAAGCTTGAGGAAAGCGGCGCTTCCCGTCCTGCTGTTGCTGGGCGCCTGCTCGTCGACGCCCGAGCGGACCGACACCGTGCAGGCGCCGCAGGAGCCGAGGCGGCCGGGCGGGTACTACAAGGACGACGGGCCGGGCGACCAGCCGCCGCCGAACCTGTCCGAGATCCCCGATGCCGAGCCGCGCGCCGAGCCGATGCATCGCTGGGCGAACCGGCCTTACACGGTGTTCGGACGCGGCTATACGCCGATGTCGACCGTGCAGCCGTACCGCGAGCAGGGCATCGCGAGCTGGTACGGCAAGAAGTTCCACGGCCAGAAGACCTCGAGCGGCGAGGTCTACGACATGTACCGCATGACCGGCGCGCACAAGACGCTGCCGATCCCGAGCTACGCGCGCGTCACCAACCTCGCCAACGGGCGCAGCGTGGTGGTCCGCATCAACGACCGCGGCCCGTTCCACGCCGATCGCATCATCGACCTCTCCTATGCCGCCGCGCACCGCCTGGGATACGTGCAGGCCGGCAGCGCGCGCGTCGAGGTGGAGAGCGTCCTGCCCGGGGAAGCGGAGAAGAAGCAGGCGGGAAACGTCTACATCCAGGTCGGCGCCTTCTCCGTGCGCAACAACGCGGAGGACCTGCGCGCGCGCGTGGCGACCGAGCTGCCGGCGGAAAGCCTCGAAGTGATCTCGGTCAACAACCTGTGGCGCCTGCACGTCGGCCCTTACGGCACGCAGGATGCCGCGCGCGCGATCGCCGAGCGGCTGGAATCGCTCCTCAGCCTGAAGGGCTTCGTCGTCGTCCGCTAAGGCACGCGTAACAGTCGTGTCCGTATAATCCGCCCCTTTTCGGCAGGCCTATGCACCGCTCCTTCCTGATTCTCCTCCTCGCTCTCGCGAGCGCCGCACACGCGGCGGCACCGCAGCCGCCGTCGGTCGTCGGCCGCTCCTGGGTCGTCGTCGACCTGTCCAGCAACCAGGTGCTCGCGGCGGAAAAGGCCGACGAGCGCATCGAGCCCGCCTCGTTGACGAAGATCATGACGGCCTACGTCGTGTTCCAGGCGCTGCGCGACAAGAAGCTCGCGCTCGAGCAGAAGATCCTAGTCTCCGAGCGGGCGTGGCGCGCGCCGGGCTCGCGGATGTTCATCCGCGTCGGCACGCAGGTCGGCGTCGACGAGCTGATCCGCGGCATGGTGGTGCAGTCGGGCAACGACGCCTGCATCGCGCTCGCCGAGGCAGTCGCGGGCAACGAGGAGGTCTTCGTGCAGATGATGAACCGCGAAGCGCAGCGGCTCGGCATGAAGAACTCGAGCTTCCGCAACGCGTCGGGCCTGCCCGACCCGCAGCACTACAGTACCGCGAGCGACCTGCAGCTGCTCGCCGCGGCCATGATCCGCGACTTCCCCGACTACTACGGCCAGTACTACGCGCAGAAGGAGTTCCGGTACAACAACATCACCCAGCCGAACCGCAACCGGCTGCTGTGGCTCGACCCGACGGTCGACGGCGTGAAGACCGGCCACACCGAGGCGGCCGGCTATTGCCTCGTCGCCTCCTCCAAGCGCGGCGAGCGGCGCATGCTCTCGGTGCTGCTCGGCTCGACGTCGGAATCGACGCGCGCGCAGGAGTCGCAGAAGCTCCTCAACTGGGGCTTCCAGTTCTTCGACAGCGTGAAGCTGCATGGCGCGAACGACGCGGTGCGCTCGCTCGAGGTCTGGAAAGGCGCCACGGGCGCCGTGAAGGCCGGCTTCCGCAACGATCTCGTCATCACGATTCCGAAGGGCGAGGCGGACAAGCTGAAATCGGAGCTGCTGTCGCAGCAGCCGCTCGTCGCGCCGGTGGCCGCGGGCCAGCGCGTCGGCACGCTGCGCGTGACGCACGACGGGAAGCCGCTCGGCGAGTACCCCGTCGTCGCGCTCGAGCCGGTCGCCGCCGCGGGCCTCGTCGGTCGGGCGTGGGATACACTGAGGCTGTGGCTGAAGTAAGAAAGGTTCACCCATGAGCATGGTCTTTCTGAACGGCAAGGTCCTGCCCATCGAGGAAGCGAAGGTCCCCGTCCTCGATCGCGGCTTCATCTTCGGCGACGGCGTCTACGAGGTGGTGCCGGTCTACTCGCGCGTCGCGTTCCGGCTCGAGGAGCACCTCGCGCGCCTGGAGCGCAGCCTCGACGCCGTCGGCATCCGCAACCCCCTCACGCGCACGCAGTGGCGCGACGTGGTCTACCGCATCGTGGATGCGCAGTCGTTCGACGACCAGAGCGTGTACTTCCAGGTGACGCGCGGCGTCGCGAAGCGCGACCACGCGTTCCCGAAGAACGTCGAGCCGACGGTGTTCGTCATGTCCAACCCGCTCGTGCCGCCGCCGCCGGAGCAGGTCGAGAAGGGCGGCCGCGCGATCAGCGCGCAGGACAACCGCTGGCTGCGCTGCGACATCAAGTCGATCTCGCTCCTCGGCAACTGCCTGCTGCGCCAGCTCTCGGCCGAGGCGAACGCCACCGAAACGATCCTGTTCCGCGACGGAAGACTGACCGAGGCCTCCGCGTCGAACGTGTTCATCGTGAAGAACGGCACCGTCGTCTCGCCGCCCAAGGGCAACCTGATCCTGCCGGGCATCACGTACGACGTGGTGGTCGAGCTCGCGCAGGCGAACGGCGTCGCGCTGCAGCTGCGCGAGGTCACGGAAGCCGAGGTGCGCGGCGCCGACGAGGTCTGGGTGACGTCCTCGTCGAAGGAAGTCTTCCCGATCGTCGAGCTGGACGGCCGCGAGGTGGGCGACGGCCGGCCGGGGCCGGCGTTCCGCCGCATGTACCAGCTCTACCAGGACTTCAAGCGCAAGGTGATGCGCGCGGGCAAGCGGGAGACGGTATCAGCGTAGCGGGGAAAATGGCCGAAGAAGGATCCCTGCTCGCCTT
>DASZQH010000360.1:0-6413 GCA_035549805.1 Burkholderiales bacterium | reverse complement strand
AGCGACTTGTCCATGCGCCGGCCGTCGACGATCCAGTCGGCGTTGAAGATCTTGTGCCGGCAGTGCTCCGAGTTCGCCTGCGCGAACATGGTCAGCTCGGCGTCGGTCGGATCGCGGCCGAGCCGGCCGTAGGCGGCGCGCAGGTACTCGATCTCGTCGGGCGCGAGCGCGAGGCCCAGGCGCGCGTTCACCGCCTCGAGCTCCGCGATCGGGAACGCCTGCAGCGGCCGCGGCGGCACGTGCGTGAAGAGGCCCGCGACCTCGTCGGGCGAGCGCAGCACCGCCTCGGTCATCCGGTCGTGCAGCAGCGCGGCCACCGCCCGCGCGTCGGAAACCTTGCCCTGGAGGAAGTAGTGCGTGCCGCGCTCGATGCGCGTCACGCCGCGCAGGCCGCAGTTGCGCGCGATGTCGGTGGCCTTCGACGACCAGGGCGAGATCGTGCCCAGGCGCGGCACGACCAGGAAGGCCTCGCCTTTGGGCTCGGGCCCGGGCTTGCCGTAATCCAGCAAGCGCCCGAGGAGCGTGCGCCCGGCGGCATCGAGCTCGCGCTCGCATTCGACGAAGTGGCGGTACTCCGCCGCGACCCCGCGCACGCCGGGGTCGGCTTTCTGGAGGGCGGCGAGAAGCTTGGCGAGGCGGAACTCCGACAGCGCGCTCGGGCCGCGGAGCTGCAGGATCTGGGGCACTAGTTTCTGACCTGCGGGTCCCTGACCGTTCCCCCGAGGTTGAGGGTGGCCCGCAGCGTCTGCGCCGCGGTCCGCACGTCCGCCACGATCCGTCCCGACAGGTTGCCGTCGGCCGAAATGTCGGCGCTCGCGCCCGCGTTCATCGCCCCGGCGCTGAACGAGACGTTGCGCAGCGCCACCGCGCCCTTGTCGAACACGCCCTGCCCGGTCAGGCCGGTGAACGGCGTGCGCCCCTGCGCCTGGCGGCCGCCGGTCTGGATCGCGCGCGACAGGTCGAAGCTGCCGAGCACGCCCTTGTGCACGGAATACGTCCCCTCGATGCGGCCGCGGCTCAGGAACGCCATCGGGTCGGCATCGTTGAACGAGAAGCGCCCGGTGCCCTCGGCCTTGCCCTCGGAGAGCAGCGCCGGCGCGAACACCGCGGCATTGATGCCGCGGATCGTGAGGACGCCGTCCATCATCCAGTTGCCGGCCGACCAGCGCACGTTGGCGCTGCCGGAGACCGCGCCGTCGAGGCTGCTGCCGCCCCAGGACTCGATGCGCAGGCCGGTCGGCGTCGCGGTGCCCTTCATGGCGAAGCCGCTCATGGAGAACTCGGGAAGGACGGGCACCGAGAAGCTGTGGGCGACGATGTCGAGCTCGAGCTCGCCCGCGCCTTTCGGCGTGATCTTGCCCGAGAGGCCCTCGGGGCCGCGCACGTTCGTCGCGGTGACGCTGCCGTCCTCCGCCATCGCCAGGTCGACCTCGAGCGGCGGAAGCACGAGCGGCCCGGTCAGCTTGACCTGCTTCGCGAGCACGCGGCCGACGGAGAAGCTGTCGCTGCGCACGCGCGCCCCGAAAAGGCCCGCCAGCGCTTCCTGCGGGACCGTGACGCCCTCGAGCTCGATGCGCTTGAAGGCCTTCTTGGGCTCGAACAGCGAGCCGATCTCGGGGAAGCCGCGCACCGTGGCCACCTTCGTGTCGCCCACGGAAACGCCGTTGAACTTGAGCTGCACGCCGCTGTAGAGGGACAGGTTGGCCGAGGAGATCTTCACCGGCCGGGCGAGCGCCTGACTGGCCGCGGCCTCGTATTCGGCCGTCGACACCGGCATGACGTGGATCGCGGCGATGCCGCCGACCAGCACCAGGAACAGGGTCGTCGACACCATCTTGCCCCACTTGCGGGGGCGGCGGAACTGCGGCGTCGGCGCCGGCTCCTCGCGGCGCGCCTTCTCCTTCTGCGCCTTCTTGTCTTCCTTCTCCTCTTCCTTGGCGCGGCGCGCCTCGCGCTTCGCGTCCTTCTTCGCCTGGCGCTCGCGCTCCTCGCGCTCGCGCGCGGCGCGGCGCGCTTCCTTGCTGAGCGCCGCCTCGTCCTTCTTCACCTCGTCCATGTCGAGGTCGTCGTCGGAGAGGGGAATGTCGTCGTCGCCGGCGGGCTTCGCCTCTTCCCTCGCGCGGCGCCGACGCTCCTCGTCCTTGCGCGCGCGCTCTTCCTCCGCCTCGCGCTCGCGGCGCTCCTCTTCTTCCCGGCGGCGGCGCTCTTCCTCGGCGCGCGCCTTTTCCTTCGCTTCCTTCGCTTCGCGCTCGGCCCGCTCGCGCGCCTCGCGCTCGGCCTTGTCCTTCGCCTCGCGCTCCGCCTCCTCGCGGCGGCGCTGCGCGGACTCCTTCTCCTTGCGCGCGGCCTCTTCCTTCGCCTTGCGGTCGTCGTCGTCCTGCTTCGAGAACGAGTCGAGGTCGGCGAGCAGGCTGTCGCCGAAGCTCTCCGGCTTCGCGGCCGCCTTCTCCTTCGCGGCGGCGGCCTTCGCGCGCTCCGCGGCCTCGCGCTCCTCGCGTTCCGCAGCCTCGCGGGCCTCGCGCTCCTTGCGATCCCGGGCCTCCTGCTCACGCTGCTCGCGCTCCGCCCGCTCGACCTGCTCGCGAACCCGGCGCTTCTCCTCCTCGCGCTCGCGGTCCTGGCGTTCCTGATCCTCGCGCGCGCGGCGTTCGGCCTCGGCCTTCTCGCGCGCCTCGCGCTCCTGGCGTTCACGAGCCTCGCGCTCCTGGCGCTCGCGAGCCTCGCGCTCCTGGCGCTCGCGGGCCTCGCGCTCCTTCCTCTCCTGCTCCTCGCGGGCGCGGCGGGCTTCGTCTTCCTTGCGGCGGCGCTCGGCCTCTTCGCGCGCCTTGCGCGCTTCCTCCTCCGCCTTGCGCTTCGCCTCCTCGGCCTCCTTGCGGATGCGCTCGGCCTCTTCGCGCGCCTTGCGCGCCTCCTCCTCGGCCTTGCGCTTTGCCTCTTCGGCCTGGCGCCGCGCTTCCTCGGCCTGGCGCTTCGCCTCCTCGGCCTCGCGCCGCGCCTTCTCCTCCGCCTCGCGGGCGCGGGCGCGCTCCGCTTCGAGCTTCGCCTCTGCCTCTTCGCGCGCCTTGCGCGCTTCTTCCTCGGCCTTCGCCTTCGCTTCGGCTGCCGCCTTGACGGCCGCGTCGCGCGCCGCCTTGATCTTCGCTTCCGCTTCCGCCTTGACCCGCGCCTCGGCCTCGGCCTTGGCCCGCAGCTCCGCTTCCGAGCGCGCCTTGGCTTCCATTTCGCTGCGCATCTTCGCTTCGGCTTCCGCCTTGATGCGCTCGCGCTCCCGCGCCGCCTTTTCCTCCGCATCTTCGCGCGCGCGCGCGAACGCCGCCGCGTTGCTCTGCGCCATGTGCGGCGCGACCGGCGGCGCGGGCGGCGCAACGGGCTTCGGTGCGGCTTTGGGGGCCGACGGCACCGCGATCGTGAAGTCGAGGTCTTCGCCTAGGCTGCCGCCGCCGCCGCCCGCCGGCTTCGCCGCGGGCTTGCCGGCCGGCGCGGCCCCCGCTTTCGCGGCGGCGGGCGCGGGCGCGCCCGCCGAGACCTGGCGGACGAAGCCGTCGTTGTCGAGCTTGGCGATCAGCTCCTGGAACTTCGCGTCGAAGGGCTTGCCAACCTTGTCGGCGACCTCCTGGACGGTCATTTTTCCGTCGAAGGCGGAAAGCACCGCGCGCTCGGCGCGCGGAAGGACGCTGGTCTTGCCGGAGGCTTCCTGGACGCCTTTTCCGGACTTAGAGTAAATGGCGCTCGGAGACATTAGGGCGCCGCTATTCTAGCTTGCCGTAACCGCCGCCTCCGGGCGATTCGATCACGAACACGTCGCCCGCGGCCATCTCCGTCTCGTCGAACGGGCCGAGCTCGGTCCGGCGCCCGTCCGCCCGCAGGACGTAGTTGCGTCCGGCCTCCCCGGGCGCGCCGCCGGCCATCCCGTGCGGGCGCTCGGTGCGGTGCCCGGAGAGGATCGCCGCGGTCATCGGCTCGAGGAAGCGCACCCGGCGGACCGCGCCGTCGCCGCCGCGCCAGCGCCCCCGCCCGCCGGAGCCGCGGCGGATCTCGAAGCTTTCAAGCCGGACAGGAAAGCGCCACTCCAGCACCTCGGGGTCCGTCAGCCGCGAGTTGGTCATGTGCGTCTGGACCACGTCCGCGCCGTCGAAGCCCGGGCCGGCGCCCGAGCCGCCCGCCACGGTCTCGTAGTACTGGTAGCGGGCGTTGCCGAACGTGAAATTGTTCATCGTCCCCTGCGAAGCGGCGAGCACGCCGAGGGCGCCGTACAGGGCGTCGGTCACGCACTGCGAGGTCTCGACGTTGCCCGCGACCACCGCGGCGGGATAGCGCGGCCGCAGCATGCTGCCTTCCGGGATGCGCACCTCGAGCGGCTTCAGGCAGCCCGCGTTGAGCGGGATCTCGTCGTCGACGAGGGTGCGGAAGACGTAGAGCACGGCCGCCATGGCCACCGCCGTCGGCGCGTTGTAGTTGTTCGGCAGCTGCGCCGACGTGCCGGCGAAGTCGATCACCGCGCTGCGCCGGTCTTCGCCGATCCGGATCGCGACGCGGATGTCGGCGCCGCAGTCCATCGGCAGCGTGAAGGCGCCGTTCTTCAGCACCCCGATCACGCGCCGCACGGACTCCTCGGCGTTGTCCTGGACGTGGCCCATGTAGGCGCGCACGACGTCGAGGCCGAAGTAATCCACCATCTCGCGCAGCGCCTGCACGCCCTTCTCGTTCGCCGCGACCTGCGCCCGCAGGTCGGCGATGTTCTGCGTCACGTTGCGCGCCGGGAAGCGGCCCGACGTCAGCAGCTCGACGGTCTCCTTCTCGCGGAAGCGCCCCTCCTCCACGAGGAGGAAGTTGTCGATCAGCACGCCCTCCTCCTCGACCACCTTGGAGCTCGCCGGCATCGAGCCCGGGGTCAGGCCGCCGATGTCGGCGTGGTGCCCTCGCGACCCCACGTAGAAAAGAATTTCGCCGGAAGCGGAAAAAACGGGGGTGATGACCGTCACGTCCGGCAAATGCGTGCCGCCGTTGTAGGGCGCATTCAGGACGTAGACGTCGCCCGGCTTCATCTTCCCGGCGTTCAGCCGGATCACCGCCTTGATGGACTCGCCCATCGAGCCCAGGTGCACCGGCATGTGCGGCGCGTTGGCGATCAGGCTGCCCTGCGCGTCGAACAGGGCGCAGGAGAAATCGAGCCGCTCCTTGATGTTCACCGAGTACGCGGTGTTCTGCAGCCGCAGGCCCATCTGCTCGGCGATGGACATGAAGAGGTTGTTGAAGATCTCGAGCATCACCGGGTCGACCGAGGTGCCGATCGCGGCTTCGCTCTTCCTTGGAGCGGTTCTTTCCAGGACCAGATGATCCAGGGACGTGACCTGCGCGCGCCACTCGGGCTCGACGACCGTCGTGGCGTTCTTCTCCGCGATGATGGCCGGGCCGTCGATGCGCTGGCCGGGGCCGAGGTCCTCGCGCCGGTAGAGCGGCGCCGCGTGCCATGTCCCGCCGCTGAAGAACCGCACCGTCTCGACCGCCGCCGCCTTCGCCCCTCCCGGCGGCGATGCCTTCTCCGCGAAATGCTCGCCGGCGGCGATCGCCTCGACGGACACCGCCTCCACGACCAGCGCCTTGCCCGGCATGAGGAAGCTGAACTGCTTGCGGTAGGCCGCCTCGAAGTCGCGCTTCATCGCCTCGACCGGCCCCTCGTTCACGATGAGCGCCGTATCGGTCCCTTCGTACTTGAGATGCACCCTCCTCACGACCTTCAGCCCCGCTTCCTGCAGGCCCTGGCCGGCAAGATCGCCTTTCGCCTCGGAGGCGAGGCGATCCAGGACTTTCTCGACATCCTGGCAGGCGTCCTCAAGCCTCGCTTCCACCGAACGCTGGCGCATCGCGATCTGGTCGGCGAGGCCCATGCCGTAGGCCGAAAGCACGCCGGCATGCGGATGGATGAAGACGCGCGTCATCGCCAGCGCGTCGGCGACCAGGCAGGCGTGCTGGCCGCCGGCGCCGCCGAAGCAGCATAGCGTGTAGGCGGTGACGTCGTGGCCGCGCTGCACCGAGATGTGCTTGATCGCGTTCGCCATGTTCCCGACCGCGATCTTCACGAACCCTTCCGCGATCTCTTCGACCGATCGGCCGTCGTTGATCCTTTCCTTCAATGAAACGAATTTCTTTTCAACTTCAAGAGCATCGAGCGGAAGATTTCCTCCGGGGCCGAAGACCTTCGGGAAATGGGCAGGCTGGACCTTGCCGAGCATGACGTTGGCGTCGGTGACGGTGAGCGGGCCGCCGCGGCGGTAGCTCGCCGGCCCCGGCTTCGCGCCCGCGGAATCCGGCCCGACGCGATAGCGCGCGCCGTCGAAGTGCAGGATCGAGCCGCCCCCCGCGGCGACGGTGTGGATGCTCATCATCGGCGCGCGCATGCGCACGCCGGCGAC
>DASZQH010000359.1:0-6273 GCA_035549805.1 Burkholderiales bacterium | reverse complement strand
CCGGGCTCGAAGTGGTACTCGAGGGCGAAGCGGTTCGGGCCCAGCTGGAGCGCGGGCGGGAAGTTGTCGGTGGTGATTCCCGCCGCCTCGTGCCGCATGAGGTCCTCGCGGGCGAGGTGCAGCAGGCGGGGCTGCGCCGCTTCGGCCCGCCGCCGCCAGTGCTCGAAGCCCGCCGCGTCGTGCACGTCCTCGGGAATGCGCGCGTCGTAGAAGGCGTGGATGAGCTCGTCGTCGACGAGGATGTCCGGCCGGCGCGACTTGTGCTCGAGGCGCTCGATGTCGCGCACCAGGCGCTGGTTATGCGCGAAGAACGGCGCGCGCGTCTCGAGCTCGCCCTCGACCAGGGCGGAGCGGATGAAGATCTCGCGCGCGCGCTTCGCGTCGTGCGGCGCGAACGGCACGCGCCGGCCCGCGTAGACCGGCAGACCGTAGAGCGTGCCGCGCTCGAGCGCGACCACCTGGCCGCGGCTCTTCTCCCAGTGCGGGTTCTCGCGATGGCGCTTGAGGAGGTGCGCGCCGAGCTCCTCCAGCCAGCGCGGCTCGACGCCGGCGACGCAGCGCGCATAAAGGCGCGTGGTCTCCACCAGCTCCGCCGCGACGATCCACTTGCCCGGCTTCTTCGTCCACGAGCCCGGGTGCACCCAGTACTTGATGCCGCGCGCCCCCTGGTAGGCGCTTTCCGCGTCTTCCTTCAGGCCCACGTTCCCCAGCAGCCCGGCGAGCAGCGCGCGATGGATCGCGCGGTAGCCGCCCTCCTTCCAGGGATCGACGCTGGAGGCCTTCCAGTCGAGCTCGTCGAGCGTCCGGCCGAGCTGCTGGTGGATGTCGCGCCATTCGCGCATGCGCGGGATGGAGAGGAAATCCTGGCGGGCGGTGCGCTCCATCGGCCCGTCGAAGACCTTCCACAGCTTGAGATAGGCGAGGAAGTCGGAGCGCTCGTCGGCGTACTTCGCGTGCCGCTCGTCGGCCGCCGCCGCCTTCTCCATCGGTCGCTCGCGGGGATCCTGCACCGAGAGCGCGGCGGCGATGATGCGCACCTGGTCGAGGCAGCCTTCTTCCCGCGCCGCGACCAGCATCCGCGCCACGCGCGGGTCGAGGGGAAGGCGCGCGAGCTCGGCGCCGAGCGGCGTGAGCGCCTTCTGCTCGTCGACCGCGCCGAGCTCCTCGAGCAGCGCATAGCCGTCGGCGATCGCACGCGGGCTGGGCGGGTCGAGGAACGGGAAGTCCTCCACCTCGCCGATGCCGAGGCTTTTCGCGCGCAGGATGACGGCGGCGAGGGACGAGCGCAGCAGCTCCGGGTCGGTGAACGCCGGACGCTTGCGGAAATCCTCCTCGGAGTACAGCCGCACGCAGATGCCGTCGGCCACGCGGCCGCAGCGGCCGGCGCGCTGCTGCGCCGCGGCCTGCGACACGGGCTCGACGCGCAGCATCTCCACCTTGTTGCGATAGCTGTAGCGCTTGACGCGCGCGTCGCCGGTGTCGACGACGTAGCGGATGCGCGGCACCGTGAGCGAGGTTTCGGCCACGTTGGTCGCGAGCACGACGCGTCGCTGCCTGCCCGGCTTGAACACCCGGTCCTGCTCGGCGGCCGACAGCCGCCCGAACAAGGGCAGGATCTCGGTGTTCTTGAGCTGCGCTTTTGCGAGCGCCTGGGCGGCATCGCGAATCTCCCGCTCTCCGGGCAGGAAGACGAGGATGTCGCCCTCCCCCTGAGAGCCGAGCTCGCGGACCGCGTCGGCGAGCGCTTGCTCCTCCTCGTCCCGCGTCGTGTCCTCCCTGTCGCCTTCCACGGGGCGGTAGCGCACCTCGACCGGGTACAGCCGGCCGGACACCTCGATGACCGGCGCGCCGTCAAAATGGCGCGAGAAGCGCGCGGCGTCGATGGTGGCGGAGGTGATGATCACCTTGAGGTCCGGGCGCCGCGCCACGAGGCGCTTCAGGTAGCCGAGCAGGAAGTCGATGTTGAGGCTGCGCTCGTGTGCCTCGTCGATGATCAGCGTGCCGTACTGGCGCAGGTCCCTGTCACCCTGCGTCTCCGCGAGCAGGATGCCGTCGGTCATCAGCTTGATCGCCGTGCCCTCGCCCACCTTGTCGTGGAAGCGCACCTTGAAGCCGACCAGCCCGCCGAGCCCGCTGCCGAGCTCCTCCGCGATGCGCGCCGCGACGGCGCGCGCCGCGATGCGCCGCGGCTGCGTGTGGCCGATGCGCCCCGCGCGCGCCCGGCCCATGGCGAGGAGCAGCTTCGGCAGCTGCGTCGTCTTGCCCGAGCCGGTCTCGCCGCACACGATGACCACCGGGTGCGCCGCGACCGCGGCGCGGATCTCGTCCTGCCGGGCGTTGATCGGCAGCGCGGGATCGAACCGGACGGCGGAAAAATCTTCCACGAGCTTCATGGGACGCGCGGGTTTACTTCTGCCGAAGTCGCACTAGAATTATTCCGCCGATGAGCCGCGTCGCCACGATCCTCGCTGCGATTCCTGAACGCACGCTGCGTACGCCGACCGGCACGCCGATCCGGCTGCCGCGCGAGGCGAACGGCCAGGAGTCCCGCCTCGCGTTCCTGTCGCAGCACCTGAGCTGGCTGACGCCGTTCAGCGAGCTCGGCCCCGACGGCCAGCGCACGCTCGGCCTGCTCGCCGCGCGCGACAAGCCGCTCGATCGCGACGAGGACGAAGGCGACGACGAGCTGCTGCGCCGCTGAGGCGCCCGCTCATCTTCCTTCAAGCAGGCGCTCGAGGTACCGGGCGACCTGGTCCACTTCCAGGTTGACCTTGGCGCCGGCGGCCAGCCGGCCGAGCGTCGTCGCCTGCAGGGTGTGCGGGATCAGGTTGACCTCGAATTCCGCGCCCTCCACCCGATTCACCGTCAGGCTGACGCCGTCGACGCAGATCGACCCCTTGCGCGCGATGTAGCGCGCCAGTCCCGGGGGCGCGGCGAAGCGGAAAACGCTGCCCTCGCGCCGGACCAGGGCACCGACGCCGTCGACGTGCCCGCTCACGAGGTGCCCGCCGAGCGGGTCGCCGGCGCGCAGCGCCTTCTCCAGGTTGACCGCGCCGGGCGCATCGAGCCCGGCGGTCACCGACAGCGTCTCCGCGGAAACATCGGCGCGAAAGCCGCGGCCGGTAAGCGCGGTGACGGTGAGGCAGGCGCCTTGCACGCAGATGGAATCCCCGACGGCGACGCCGGCGAGGTCGAGCGCGCCCGTTTCGATCTCATGGGGCCCGGCGCGCACGATGCGCCCGACCGCCTGCACGATGCCCGTAAACACGAGCGGCAGGTTACCGCAAAAGAAGTTTCCGCTACCGCAGCAGCAGCTTCTCCAGGGAAAGCGCGGAGCTCGCGAGCGCGGCGACGAGCGTGCCGACGGCGAGGGCGTTCAGGGTGGCGAGCATCTCGCCGCTGAAGCCGAGGAGGAACGGCGAGAGCACGAGCCACAGCCCGGCCGCCATGTTGAACCATTGGGCGGCGACCGCATCGAAACTGACTTCGAAGTGCGAGGCGAGCGCGATGGCGAGACCGAGGAACGCCGCGTTGGCGGTGGCCGCCTCGACGGCGGCATGGTCGAGCGCCCACGGCGAGATCGCGAGCCAGAGCCCGAGCGCGAAGCTCGCCCAGTCCTGCCAGTGCGCCGCGGCTTGCGGCGCGCCGTGCATGCGGTTCTTGACGTCCATGTTCTCGAGGCCAACCATTCGACCGAAGCATGACCCCTCCGTTCTCGCCTTGCGAGTCGCGCGGTCCCGCGCCCGGATGTAGCGGTGGAACGACACATTGAAGTGATCGGCGCAGCGTGGGGCCTCGGCGGCGCCGACCCCGGGTGCGCGGACGCGCCGGACGTGCTCGCGCCGCGCCTCCTGCGCCGCCTGCAGGAATGCGGCGTCGCCGCGAGCGCCGGGCCGATCGTGCGTGCGCCGGCTCCCGGACGAAACAAGGCGGCCACGGTCGGCCGGCTGTGCGGCGAGCTGGCTTCCGCCGTCGCGGCGGCGCTGCGCGGCGGGCGCCTTCCCTGCGTGCTCGGCGGAGATCACAGCTGCGCGGGCGGCACGTGGAGCGGCGTCGCGCGTGCGCTGCACGGCCGCCTCGGCCTCGTGTGGATCGACGCCCACATGGACAGCCACACGCCGCGCACCAGCCACACCGGCCGGCTGCACGGCATGCCGCTCGCCTGGCTGCTCGGCGAGGACGACGATCCGCTCTACGGCCTGAGCGCCGGTGTCCTCGATCCCCGCCATGTGGCGCTGGTCGGCGTTCGCAGCTTCGAGCCGGAGGAGGACGAGCGCCTGCGCCGCCTCGGCGTGCGCGTGTTCATGATGGAAGAAGTCAGACGACGCGGCATCGAAGCGTGCACCGCGGAGGCCCTGGCGATCGCCGCGCGCGGCACCGACGCGATCGGCGTGAGCATCGACCTCGACGTGGTGACGCCCGAGGAAGCGCCGGGGGTGGGGACCCCGGTCGCGAGCGGCGTCGGCGCCGCCGAGCTCGCGCGCGCGCTCGTGCGCATCGCGGACTGCGGGCACCTCGCGGCCATCGAGCTGGTGGAGTATTCGCCCGCCCTGGATGCGGACGGAGCGAGCGCGGCGGTAGCGCTCGACCTGCTGGCCGCGGCCCTATGCGGCCGGGCGCGCGAGAACGCGCAGGTCCTCGCCGATCCGGTCGAGCGAGACGATGCGTAGCTTCGTGCGCATCTCGAGTCCCGCGGGGGCCGCGAGATCGAAGAGGCCCTGGCCGGAGTCGCCGTGCAGGCTGGGATTGAGGTAGAGCAGCACTTCGTCGACGCAGCCCTCGCGCAGCAGCGAGCCGTTCAGCCTGAACCCGGCCTCGACGTGCAGCTCGTTGATGCCGCGCCGCCCCAGCTCCGCCAGCATGCCCGGAAGATCCACCTTGCCTTCCTTGTTCGGCAGGGGCACGACCTCGGCGTTCTTCAGGCTTCCGTTCTTCGCCGCGAACACGAGAACCCTTTCGGAAGAGAGAATCCTGGCGTTCTCCGGCAGCTCGAGCCTGCTGTCCACCACGATCCTCAGCGGCTGGCGCGGTGTGTCCACTTCGCGCACCGTGAGGCGCGGGTCGTCGGCCTTCACCGTGCCGATGCCGGTCAGGATCGCGCAGGCGCGCGCGCGCCAGCGATGGCCGTCGCGGCGCGCTTCGGGGCCGGTGATCCACTGCGAGCGCCCGTCCGCCATCGCGGTGCGCCCGTCGAGCGTCGCCGCCGCCTTCACGCGCACCCAGGGGCGGCCGCGCGAGACGCGCGACAGGAATCCGACGTTCAGCTCTCGCGCCGCCTCCTCCATGAGGCCGGCGTCGAAGCGGATGCCGGCGGTCGCGAGCGCGGCGCCCCCGCCGGAAGCCTGCGGGCTCGGATCGCGCGATGCCGCGACCACGCGCGCGACCTTCGCGTTGATGAGCGCCCCCGCGCAGGGCGGCGTGCGCCCGTAGTGATTGCAGGGCTCGAGGGTGACGTAGACCGTGGCGCCCGCGGCGGCGGCCCCCGCCTGCTGCAGGGCGACGACCTCGGCGTGGGGGCCGCCCGCCTTCTCGTGCCACCCCTCCCCGAGGATCTGCCGGTCCTTCGCCACCACGCAACCCACCCGGGGATTGGGCGTGGTGGTGTACAGGCCGCGTTCGGCGAGCGCCAGAGCGCGCGCCATCATGGCGCGGTCCTGCTCGGAGAACATTACTTGCGCCTTCTTTTCCCGGCGGGCTTCCCGGCGGTCGCCGCCTTCACTTCCTGCACGGCCTCGCGGAAGTCCTCGGGCGTCTCGAAGCTGCGGTACACCGAGGCAAAGCGGATGTAGGCGATCTTGTCGAGCTTCGCGAGCTCCTTGATGACGAAGTCGCCGACGCGGCTGGTGGGCACCTCGCGCTCGCCGGTGGCGCGCAGGCGCTCGATGACGCGGTCCACCGCGCCCTCGATGTCCTCGGTGGCGACCGGGCGCTTGCGCAGCGCGAGCATCATGCTGCCCAGCAGCTTGTCGCGGTCGAAGTCGGTGCGGCTGCCGTCCTTTTTCACCAGGCGCGGCATCTTCAGGTCGACGCGCTCGTAGGTGGTGAAGCGCTTCTCGCAGCGCAGGCACTTTCTGCGGCGCCGGATGGTGTTCGCCTCGAGGTTCGCGCGGGTGTCGACGACCTGAGTGTCCTCCGACTCGCAGAAAGGGCACTTCATCTATACACCGGGTGCCTGGCGCAGAGCGCCTTCACCTCGACAGCTACGCGCGCGAGGCTCGCCTCGTCCGCGGGACGGTCGAGGACGTCGGCGATGAGGCCCGCGAGCTGCTCCGC
>DASZQH010000358.1:0-17208 GCA_035549805.1 Burkholderiales bacterium | reverse complement strand
TCGATGAAATAATCGTGGAACGCCTTGCGGTTCTCGACGATCGACATGGAACGGATTCTTGCATGAAGCGCATCGCCCGTTCGGCCCTCGTCGAGCATCCCGCCGCGCGCATGTACGCGCTCGTGGAGCACATCGAGGCCTACCCCGACTTCCTGCCCTGGTGCCTCGAGGCAAAAGTCCACGAGCGGACCGCGGATACGACGCGCGCCACGCTGACCGTCGGCATGCGCGGGCTGCGCCAGTCCTTCACCACGCTCAACCGCAACGTGCCGGGCGAGTCGATCGCGATGGCGCTCGTCGAGGGGCCGTTCCGGGCCTTCGCCGCAGCCTGGCAGTTCCGGCCGCTATCGCCGCAGGCCTCGCGGATCGAGTTCGCGCTGGAGTACGAGTTCGCGAGCCGGGCCGCCGCGCGCCTGCTCGAGCCTCTCTTCGAGCGCATCGCGGACACGATGGTCGATGCCTTTGCGCGCCGCGCCGCCCATGCCGCGCGTTGAGGTGGTTTACGCGACGCCGGATGGCGAGGACGCGGTCGTGGTGTCGCTGCCTCCGGGTGCCACGCTGCTGGATGCCCTGAAGGCTTCGGGAATCCCGGCGCGGCATCCGGGCATCGGTGCCGTGCGGCTGGGCGTGTTCGGCCGGGAGCGGCCGGGGGAAACGCCGGTCGCCCAGGGCGACCGGATCGAGGTCTACCGGCCGCTGGCGGCCGATCCGAAGGAAGCGCGCCGGCGGCGCGCCGCGCTCAGCCGCCGCACCACTCGCTGACGCTCTTTCGCGCCCGGGCGATCTCGCCGGCGCGCTGGCTGTCCTCGAGGAACTCGCGCTCGCCCTTCTCGTTGAGGCGCGCGACGCGCTCGCCGCTTTCGAGCTGGCGCAGGCTCGCCTGGGCGTTCACGCAGTTCTGCTTGCGGGCTCGCGCGTCCTCGTCCGCCTTCGCCTGCTTCTCGGCGTCCTTCGTCGCAGCCTGCTGCCGCCGGCGGAACTCCGCTTCCTGCTCGGCCGGGGTGAGGGGGCCTTTCTTCGCGTCCCTGGCGTCCTTTGCCGCCGCTTCCGGCGCGGGCGCCGGCGCCCGGCCCGTGGCGGGCGCGCCGAGGGGCGTGGCCTTCACGCCGGGCGGCGGCGTGTCGCCGTAGCGGACCCGGCCGTCCTTGTCGACCCACTTGAACTGCTGCGCGGCGGCGGCGCCGGCGAACGCGAGGGCGGCGAGGAGGAGCAGGAGCTTTTTCATAGTGCAGGGACAGTAGCGGCTTTGATTTGGGGCGTCAAACACGCCTCGTGTAAAATTGCGCTTTGCGAGAAAGGAAAAGCTAGTGCGGGTCATCCAGAAGGCGCTGACCTTCGACGACGTACTCCTCCTCCCCGCCCATTCCCGCGTCCTCCCGCGCGAAGTCTCCCTGAAGACCCGGCTTACCCGGAAGCTCGAGCTGAACATCCCGCTCGTTTCCGCGGCGATGGACACCGTGACGGAAGCACGCCTCGCGATCGCGCTCGCGCAGGAAGGCGGCATCGGGATCATCCACAAGAACATGACGCCGCAGGCGCAGGCCGCCGAGGTGGCGAAGGTCAAGCGCTTCGAGTCGGGCGTGCTGCGCGACCCGATGACGGTGAGCCCCGAGCAGACGGTGCGCGAAGTGCTCGCCCTGCAGCGCGAGCACAAGATCTCCGGCTTCCCGGTGGTCAAGGCCGGCAAGGTGGTCGGCATCGTCACCAACCGCGACCTGCGCTTCGAGGCGCAGCTCGACCAGCCGGTGAAGTCGATCATGACGCCGCAGCGCAAGCTGATCACGGTGCGCGACGGCGCGAGCCGCGAGGAAGCGATGAAGCTCATGCACCAGCACCGCCTCGAGCGCGTGCTGGTGGTGGACGAGGAGTTCCACCTGAAGGGCCTCGTCACGGTGAAGGACATCCTCAAGGAAAGCGAGCATCCCAATGCCTGCAAGGATGCGCACGGCAAGCTGCGCGCCGGCGCCGCGGTAGGCGTAGGCGAGGGCACCGAGGAGCGCGTCGCGGCCCTCGTGGAGGCCGGCGCCGATGTGATCGTCGTCGACACCGCGCACGGCCACGCGCAGGGCGTGCTCGACCGCGTGCAGTGGGTGAAGAAGAACTTCGGCCGCGTCGAGGTGATCGGCGGCAACGTCGGCACCGCGGACGGCGCCAAGGCGCTCGTCGACCACGGCGCCGACGGCGTCAAGGTCGGCATCGGCCCGGGCTCGATCTGCACCACGCGCATCGTCGCCGGCGTCGGCGTGCCGCAGATCAGCGCGATCCAGAATGTCGCCGACGCCCTCGCCAGGTCGGGCGTGCCGCTCATCGCCGACGGCGGCATCCGGTATTCCGGGGACGTCGCCAAGGCGCTCGCCGCCGGGGCGCATGCGGTGATGCTGGGCTCGCTCTTCGCGGGCACCGAGGAGTCCCCCGGGGACATCGAGCTCTTCCAGGGCCGCTCCTACAAGTCGTACCGCGGCATGGGCTCGCTCGGCGCGATGCAGAAGGGCGCGGCGGACCGCTACTTCCAGGACTCGGAGATGAACGTCGAGAAGCTCGTCCCGGAAGGCGTCGAGGGCCGCGTGCCCTACAAGGGGAGCGCGCTCACCGTGATCACGCAGCTCATGGGCGGCGTGCGCGCCAGCATGGGCTACACCGGCTGCGCCACGGTCGAGGACATGCGGACGAAGACGCAGTTCGTGGAAATCACCGCGGCCGGCATCCGCGAATCGCACGTGCACGACGTCCAGATCGTCAAAGAGGCGCCGAACTACAGGGTCGAATAGCAGTGGCGCACCAAAAGATTTTGATCCTGGACTTCGGCGCCCAGTACACCCAGCTCATCGCGCGTCGCGTCCGCGAGGCGAAGGTGTACTGCGAGATCCATCCGCACGATGTCAGCGACGGCTTCGTGCGCGAGTTCGCCCCGCAGGGAATCATCCTCTCCGGGAGCCACCTCTCCGCGTACGACAAGGACGCCGGCAAGGCGCCGCAAGCCGCCTTCCATCTCGGCGTGCCGGTGCTCGGCATCTGCTACGGCATGCAGACGATGGCGCAGCAGCTCGGCGGCAAGGTGGAAGCCGGCAAGGTGCGCGAATTCGGCTATGCGGAAGTGCGCGCCCGGGGACACACGAAGCTCCTCGACGGCATCGAGGACCTGCGCACCGCCGAAGGCCACGGCATGCTGAAGGTCTGGATGAGCCACGGCGACAAGGTGAGCGAGCTGCCGCCGGGCTTCAAGCTGATGGCCTCCACCGAGTCCTGCCCCATCGCCGGCATGGCGGACGAGGCGCGCCGCTTCTACGGCGTGCAGTTCCATCCCGAGGTCACCCACACGCTGCAGGGGACGAAGCTCCTGCACCGCTTCGTGCGCGACCTGTGCGGCTGCCGCGGCGACTGGAGCATGCCCGACTATGTTTCCGAAGCCGTCCAGAAGATTCGGCAGCAGGTGGGGAATGAGGAAGTCATTCTCGGCCTCTCGGGCGGCGTGGACTCCTCGGTGGCGGCAGCGCTCATCCACAAGGCGATCGGCGACCAGCTCACCTGCGTGTTCGTCGACCACGGCCTGCTGCGCCTGAACGAGGCCGAGCAGGTCATGGAGACGTTCGCCGCGCACAAGCACATGAAAGTGATCCATGTGAACGCGGCTGAGCGGTTTCTCTCCGCGCTGAAGGGCGAAGCGGACCCGGAGCAGAAGCGCAAGATCATCGGCCGCCTCTTCGTGGATGTCTTCCAGGAGGAATCGAAGAAGCTGAAGGGTGCGAAGTGGCTCGCGCAAGGCACGATCTACCCGGACGTCATCGAGTCCGCGGGGGCGAAGTCGAAGAAGGCGGTCACGATCAAGTCGCACCACAACGTGGGCGGGCTGCCCGAGACGCTGCACCTCAAGCTGCTCGAGCCGCTGCGCGAGCTCTTCAAGGACGAGGTGCGCGAGCTCGGCACCGTGCTCGGCCTGCCGCACAAGATGGTGTACCGCCATCCGTTCCCCGGCCCGGGTCTCGGCGTGCGCATCCTGGGAGAGATCCGCAAGGAGTTCGTCGAGCTGCTGCAGCGCGCCGACGACATCTTCATCCAGGAGCTCAGGAAGAGCGGCTGGTACGACAGGACCTCGCAGGCCTTCACCGTGTTCCTGCCGGTGAAGTCCGTCGGCGTGATGGGCGACGGCCGCACCTACGAGTACGTGGTCGCGCTGCGCGCGGTGCAGACCACGGACTTCATGACGGCCGACTGGGCGCCGCTGCCGCACGAGCTCCTCGCGCGCGTGTCGGGCCGCATCATCAACGAGGTGCGCGGCATCAACCGCGTCGCCTACGACATCTCCTCGAAGCCCCCGGCCACGATAGAGTGGGAGTAGGGGTCGGCCAACGGCCTGCCCTGCGATAAGATTCCCGCATGGACCGAACCGCCGAACGCCGCAGGGAAATCGCAGCCGCCGTCGCCGATATCCGCGACCTCGAGAAGCGCGAGGGCGTGAACCGGGCCGCGCTGGAGAAAATCAAGGCGCGCCTCATCCGGCTCGCCGCGCGCACCGACCTCTTCGATCCGAAGGACTATCCGCCGCCCCAGGCCGGGCTGAAGCTGCGCTCCTGCCTTTATCGCCTGTCGGAAGACGCCGACCACCGCTTCGCGCTCTACGCCAACGCATCCCTCGGCGGCTACGGCACGCCGCCGCACAACCACACCACCTGGGCGGTGATCGTCGGCGTCACGGGCGAGGAGCTGAACAAGTTCTACGACCGGGCTGGCGACGGCGTGCGCGAGAAAGGCCGCGACGTGGTGCGCCAGGGCACCGGCGTGGCATTCCTCCCCGACGACCTGCATTCGATCCACATCGAGGCGCCGCTGCTCAACTTCCACATGTACGGCCTTGGGCTCGAGCAACTGCACAGGCGCGAGTTCTACAAGGAGAAAGAGCGTCGCTGGGACGTATTCCCGGCGCACTCCGACATCCGCGACGCTCGCGCATGACACCCGCGGCGCTGCGCGAACGCCTGCTCGGCACGGGCGAGCTCGCGCTGCTCGACGTGCGAGAGCAGGGCGTGCACTACCGGGGCCATCCGTTCTTCGCCTGCTCGCTGCCGCTGTCGAGGCTCGAGCTGATGGTGCAGGACCTCCTGCCGCGCAAAGGCGTGCCGCTCGTGATTCTGGACGGCGGCAACGAAGGCCTCGCCGAGCGGGCCAGGGCGAAGCTCGCGAGCTTCGGCTACACGGACATCGACATCCTCGAGGGCGGCTGCGCCGCGTGGCAGGCCACGGGAGGGGAGCTGTTCAGCGGCGTCAACGTACCCTCGAAAGCCTTCGGCGAGTTCGTCGAGCACCACTACGGCACGCCGCGCATCCCGCCGCAGGAGCTCAAGGCGCTCAAGGACTCGGGCAGGAAGCTCGTGATCCTCGATTCACGCCCCTGGGAGGAATACCACCGCATGAACATCCCCGGCGGCATCGACGCGCCGGGGGCTGAGCTTGTCTATCGCACGCCCGACCTCGCGCCGGATCCGGACACCCTGGTGGTGGTGAACTGCGCGGGGCGCACGCGCAGCATCATCGGTTGCCAGTCGTTGCGCAACGCGGGCTGGAAGGAAGTGGTCGCGCTGAAGGACGGCACCATGGGCTGGGAGCTTGCGGGCTTCGAGTGCGAGCGCGGCTCCGCGCGCGTGGCGCCCCTCCCCACGCAAGAGGGCCAGGCGAGGGCACGCGCGGCGGCCGACGCAGTGGCGGCGAAGTTCCAGGTGAAGTTCGCCCATGCGCCGCAGGTGAAGGCATGGCTGGATGACGGCACTCGCACCACCTACCTGCTCGACGTGCGCTCGCGCGAGGAGTTCGAGGCGGGGCACCTCAAGGGAGCGCGCCATGCACCCGGTGGGCAGGTGGTGCAGGCGATGGACGAGTTCGTCGCCGTGCGCAATTCGCGAGTGGTGCTGGTAGACCCGGAGCGCGTGCGCGCGGTGATGACCGCTTCGTGGCTCAACCAGATGGGCTGGGACGAGGTGTACGTGCTCGAACCGAAGGGGGGCGATTGGGAAACGGAGGCGGGCCCGCGCGTCCTGCAGATTCCCGGCTTCAAGCGCTGGCAAAGCATACGCGCGCAGCAGTTCGCGCCAGAGAAGGCCACGGTCGTCGACTTGTCCACCAGCCTCCGGTACCGCGCTTGGCACCTGCCCGGCGCCTGGTGGGCGGTGCGCTCGCGGCTGGCCGAGGCGCGGAGCAGAATCGGCGAGGCGCCGGACGTGGTGCTGACCTCGGAGGACGGCGTGCTCGCGCATCTCGCGGCGCCCGAGGCGGCGGCACTGTGGCCTGGCGTCAAAGTGCTCGAAGGCGGCAACAAGGCCTGGCGCGCGGCGAAGCTCGCCACCGAGTCGGGCATGGCGAAGCCCACCACCGCGCTCGATGACGTCTGGTACAAGCCCTACGACCACGAGCACGAGGAGGACTTCGAGAAGCATGCGCGGGCGTACCTCGACTGGGAAGTCGCGCTCGTCGAGCAGATCAAGCGCGACCCTGCCATCCGCTTCCGCACCTATGGGGATCGCCCATGGGAATAGGCGACGAGCAGTTCATGCTGCGCGCCCTGGAGCTCGCCGGCAGGGCCGCGCAGGAGGGCGAGGTGCCCGTCGGCGCCGTGCTGGTGCTGGAAGGAGAGATCGTCGGCGAGGGCTGGAACCGCCCGATCGCGGCCGCCGACCCGACCGCGCATGCGGAAGTCCAGGCCCTGCGGGCTGCAGCCGCGAAGCTGAAGAACTACCGCCTGACAGGCTCCACGCTGTACGTGACGCTGGAGCCTTGCGACATGTGCGTCGGCGCGATGTTCCACGCGCGTGTCGAGCGTTGCGTGTTCGGCGCAAGCGATCCGAAGAAGCTCGTCCTCAAGAACAAGGTCGCGATTTCCGGCGGCGTCCTCGCCGGGGAATGCGGCGAGGTCCTGACGAGGTTCTTCGCCGCGCGCCGATGAAGATCGAGATCGACGTTCCCGCCCAGACCCTCGTCGTGAAGGAGGGGGAAAAGGTACTGAGAACCTATTCCGTGTCGACGGCGAAGAATGGCGTCGGAGAGAAGAACGGCAGCTTCTGCACGCCGCGCGGCCGGCACATCATCCGCGCCAAGATCGGCGCCGGGCAGCCCGCCAACGCGGTGTTCGTGCGCCGCCGGCCGACCGGCGAGGTCTGGACGCCCGAGCTGCACGAGAAGTACCCGGGTCGCGACTGGATGCTCACGCGCATTCTCTGGCTCTCGGGGTGCGAGCCGGGCCGCAACCGCCTCGGCGAGGTGGACACGATGCGGCGCTACATCTACCTGCACGGCACCCACGAGTACGCGGAGATGGGAAAGCCTGGCTCCATCGGCTGCGTCCGGATGCGCAATCCGGACATCCTCGAGCTGTTCGACCTCGTGCCGCCCTACACCGAAGTCGACATCAAGGCCTGAATCTTGGCGCGGTCGGGGGCGAGGACGACGCCCTTCTCGGTGACGATGCCGGTGATCAGGTCGGCCGGCGTCACATCGAAAGCGGGATTGCGCACCTTGACTCCTTCAGGCGCCCAGCGCATCTCGCGGTAGCCCGTCACCTCGCCGGCAGGACGCTCCTCGATCGGGATGTGCGAGCCGTCGGGGATCTTCGCGTCGAACGTCGAGAGCGGGGCGGCGACGTAGAAGGGAATGCCGTGGCGCTTCGCGAGCACGGCGAGGGCGTAGGTGCCGATCTTGTTCGCCGTGTCGCCGTTCGCGGCGATGCGGTCGGCCCCCACCACGATCACGTCCACCTCGCCGCGGCTCATGAGGTGCCCGGCCATGCTGTCGGTGACCAGCGTGACGGGAATGCCTTCCTGGACGAGCTCGTACGCGGTGAGGCGCGCGCCCTGGAGGTAGGGCCGCGTCTCGTTGGCGATCACCGAGATGCCCTTGCCCTTCGCCGAGCGGATCACGCCGAGCGCGGTGCCGTAGCCCGCCGTCGCCAGCGCGCCGGCATTGCAGTGGGTCATCACGCGCGCCTTCTGCGGTATCAGCTTCGCGCCATGGTCTCCCATCGCGTGGTTGGCGGCGAGATCCTCGGCGAAGATCGCCTCGGCCTCCGCGCGCAGGTCCTTCGCCTTGCGCATGCGGTCGAGGGCCCAGAAGAGATTGACGGCCGTCGGCCGGCTCGCAGCCAGGACCTGGTAGCTCTTCTCGGAGCCACTACTCAAGACAATACCGAAGGCAGCGGCGCAGCCGATGGCCGGCGCGCCGCGGACCACCATGTCGCGGATGGCCGTGGCGACCTCGTCCGCGTTTCGGCAAGTGACGTAGACGGTGCGGTCGGGAAGGGCACGCTGGTCCAGGAGCTCCAACGCGTCGCCTTTCCAGCGGATCGGCTCGACCGTCACTAGACGACGCGCTCGTTGCCGCCGTCGACGGGAACCTGCGCGGCCGTGGTCTTGGCGAACAGCGGGCCGCACATCTCCGCCGCGAGCTCCGCCACGTCCTTCGACCCGACCTCCGTCCTGAGCAGGTTGTTCTTCTTGTACTGCTCGACCGTCAGGTTGTAGGCCTTGGCGCGCGAGGCGAGCACCTCGTCGGTCCAGAGCGCGGTGTCGTACACCGCGTTCGGGTGCAGCGAGTTGATGCGGATGCCGTCCTTGCCCCACTCGAGCGCCGCGACGCGGGCGAGCTGGTTGAGCGCCGCCTTGGAGGCCGAGTAGGCCGCGGCCCCGGGCCCGGGCGCAGGCACGTTCTTCGAGCCGATGACGACGATGCGGCCGCCGCGCGGCGCGAGCTTGAGGAGCGGGTGGCAGCGCTGCATCACGAGCAGGTTCGCCTCCACGTTGACCGTCATCGCGCTGCGCCAGCTCTCTTCGGTGATGTCCTGCACTGCCGCGGAGGAGGGGAAGATGCCGGCGTTGAGGACCAGCATGTCCACGCCGCCGAAGCGCTGCACGGCTTCGTCGAGGGCCTGCTCGATCGCTTCCGCGCGGGTGAGGTCGCAGGCCACGCCGAGGAAGTCGGCGCGCTTCCAGAGATCGCGGATCGCCGGATTGCGATCCAGCCCGACCACGGCCGCGCCCCGCTTGAGGAACGACTCGACGCAGGCCTTGCCGATGCCGGAGGCCGCTCCCGTGACGACTGCGACTTCCCCGGTGAACGCGGGCGCGGCGCCCGACTTCTTCAGCTTGGCCTGCTCCAGGTCCCAGTACTCGATGTCGAAGGTGTGGCGCTCGTCGAGGGCCCGCCAGCCGCCGATCGCCTCGGCTCGCAGGATGACATCCACGGTGTGCTCGTAGATGTCTTCGACGATGCGCGTCTCTTTGGCGGTCCGGCCGAAGGCGGCCAGGCCGAGGTCCTTGTCGAGCGCCATCCGCGGCGCCGCGTCGAGGATCGTCTTGGGCTCCCTGGCCTTGGCGGAGTTGCGCTGGAAGTAGCTCCGGTAGGACGCCATGAAGCCGCCCACGTCCCGGCCGAGCATCGGCACGGGCTTGGTGCGGATCACGTGATCCGGGGTCGCGGGCCCGCCCTGGGAGATCCGCTCCACCTCGGGATGGTTGGCGAAGCCGAGGAAGCGCGGCGAATCGTTGCATAGGCACAGCATCGGGAAGCCGGCGGCCTTCGAGACCTCGTGGCGCAGCTTAGCGGCCTCGTCGCGCTTGAACTTCGAGGCTTTCGAAGCAGGAGAAGAGGCGGGGACGCCGACGTTCCAGGCCTTCTTCGCCTCCAGGTACTTCTCCGACAAGGAGATGAGCTCGATCATCAGCTCGTAGGACTCGCGTGCGTCGGCGGCGAAGGAGAACACGCCGTGCGAGAGGAGCACCATGCCGATGGTCTTCTTCGTCGCCTGCCTGGGAAATTCGCGGGCGCAATAGGACGCGAGGTCGAAGCCGGCCATGATGTACGGGATCACCACGACGCGGTCGCCGTAGATGTCGCGGATCCGCTTCTCGCCGTCCGGGGAGTTCGAGACCGACAGGACCGCATCGGCGTGGGTATGGTCGACGTACTTGTGCGGGAGGAGGGCGTGCAGCAGCGTTTCCACCGACGGCGCCGGCGCCCCGGCGCGCAGGCTGTGCGTGGCGAGCTCGCTCATCATCTGCGGGTCGGAGAGCTTCTCGAGCTTCGCCAGCCGCTGCATGTAAGGCAGGTCCACCGGCGTGAACCCGGCCGGCTCGATGGTCTCGAGGTCCCAGCCGCTGCCCTTGACGTAGAGGACGTCCTGCTCCTCGCCGAACAGGTTCTTCTCGCGCAGCTTGACCGAGGTGTTGCCCCCGCCGTGCAGCACCAGCGACTTGTCGCGCCCGAGCAGGCGCGAGGTGTAGACGCGCAGGCCGAGCGGCCCGAGCTTCTCGAACTGCGACGCTTCGGCGTCGCTCCAGAGGCTTTTCATCGGGCGATTATACTTTTCGCCGCATGCTGACGATCGAACTGGTGGATTGGGCGGAGGCGCGCGAGGAAGCGCGTCGCGTGCGCTTCACGGTATTCGTGGAAGAGCAGGGCGTGCCGCCGGAGATCGAGATCGACGACCGCGACGCCGCCTGCGTTCACGCGCTCGCCCGCCTCGACGGCCGTGTGGTGGGCACCGGCCGCCTCCTGCCGGACGCGCACGTCGGCCGGATGGCGGTCCTGCGCGAGTGCCGCGGCAGGGGCGTCGGCGGCGAGATCCTCGAGCGCCTCGTCGAGCGCGCGCGCGAGCGCGGCGACCGCGAGATCGTCCTCTCCGCGCAGGTGCATGCGATTCCCTTCTATGCGCGGCATGGGTTCGCCGCCTTCGGCGCGGTCTACGAGGAGGCGGGCATCCCGCACCAGGACATGCGCCGCGCGCTCTAGAAGCGGTACCGGCGCGTCTCCCCGGCGCTGCCGTCGGGCAGGTACGGACGCTCGACGTAGGTCGCCTGCTTCCCATCCACCCGCAGCACGGTCGAGCAGCGCGTGCCGTAGACGTCGTTCACGATGCGCCAGGGCGCGAGCGTTCCTAAGAGCGACTCGATGGCGGGCGCGGCGAGGGCTTTCTCGAACGCCGCCTTCGCTTCTCCGACTTCCGGGGCATCGAGCAGGGTATTGCCCAGGGCATAAACGCCCGGTTCCAGGCGGCGGGCACCCCCGCCGCGGTTGGACAGCGACCAGAGCTCTTCGCCGTCGCTCGCGAGCAGGTTGAAGCCGCTGTACTGCGCGGCGTGCGGCTCGATCTGCGCGACCAGGTCGGCGGGCGAGGGACCGCCCAGCGCCGCGGTGACGAGGGCGCCGCGCGATTCGCGGGCGCGCGGCTCCCGCGCGCCGCGGTAGTTCGTGACGGCGGCGAAGCGCCCGGTCCGCGACACGCCCATCCAGGTGCCGCGCGCCTCGAGGTCGCGCCCGGCCAGGATGGCCGGCGCGTCCGCCCACCAGGCCGCGGGCGCTGCGGGCCGGGCGTGGAACTCGTCGCGGTTCGCGGCGACGACCAGCGGATGCGCGGCGCTCGTGCGCCACGCGAGCAGGATCAGGCAGATTGGAAGCGCTCCACCTTGCGCGGGACGCCGAGGCGCGCGCCCTCGCGCTCGAGCACCGCCTCGAACGCGGCCGCGTCGCGCACGTCCTCGTAGACTTCCATGAAGGTCGCCGCATCGTCGCGCCGGCGCATCCACCGGCCCCGCACGCCCACGGCGCGCTCGATCGCGTCGAAGATCTGCTCGACCGAGGCACGCGAAGCTTCCGCCCGCGCCGGGTCGAGCTTGTAGTAGACGTAGTAATTCAAGCGCCGTCGACGGGCATCACGGCAAGCAGCTCGACCGCCTGCGGCGTGGTCGCCGCGTCCACCACGGTCCCGCCCTGGTACTCCTGCCCGGGCTGCAGCTGCGCCGATGCGGGCGCTTCGAGCTTCTGCATGCGCCGCTTCACCTGGCCGCGATACTGCGCGCGCGCGACGATCTCCTGGCCCGGGTAGCAGCCTTTCTGGAAGCTCACCGCGCCGATGCGGTCGTAGTTCACCATCTGCGGCACGAACTGGTCCTGCGTCGCCGCCGTGATGAGCGGACGCCCGGCGCGGATCTCTTCCAGCGCCCAGCGCGTCTCGGGCACTTCGTCGCCCGCGACTTCGCCGATCACGAGAAAACGGTCCGCCCCCATCGCCACCGCGATGCCGCCGGGCACTTCGGAAACCGCGAGCGCGTCGCCCGACGCGCCGGGAAGGGCGCCCCACACGCCGAGCTGCGCGCGTGCGCTGACGTCCTCGACCTTCACTTTCGAGCGCAGCACGAACATCGCGAGGCGCTTCGCGATCGCGGGCGCGAGGTCGCGCGAGAGCTGGAGCAGGAATCCGCCCGCTACGGGGATGACGAGGAAGCTCGCGAGCAGGCGGCCTTTGGCGGAGCACCAGCCGGCCAGCGCGGCGCGGCCGGCGGGAAGGTTCGCGATGTCGTTGGTGAGCTGCGCGTGAAGAAATTCGCGCGCCTGCTCGCCCGTCACCGAGAGCAGGCCGTAGCGGCTGAGTCGCGCGATTTCCATCGTAAGATGCGCATTTTACCGCGCACCTCCGTCCTGAAAGCCCTAGTCACCCTGGTGTTTCTCGCCGTGCTGGCGGCGCTCGGCTACGGCGCCTGGTACGTCGCGACCCCGCTCGAGACGGCACGGCTACCCGTCGAGGTCGAGATTCCTCCGGGAACCCGCTTCCGCGGCACCGCGGAGATCCTGGAGCGCGCGGGCGTTCGCGTGCGCCGCTACGAGTTCGAGATTCTCGCGCGCGTCACCGGACGGGAGCGCGACGTGAAGGCCGGCAACTACCAACTGGGGCGCGCCCTGACACCGATGGAGCTGCTCGACCGGCTGACGCGCGGCGACGTGACGCAGGCCGAGGTGCGCTTCATCGAGGGCTGGACTTTCGCGCAACTGCGCGCGGCGCTCGACGCGAGCCCGCACCTGAAGCACGAGACCGCCGGCCTCGAGGACTCGCAGATCCTCTCGAAGCTGCAGGTCGAGGAGCAGCACCCGGAAGGGCTTTTCTTCCCCGACACCTATCTGTTCGCCAAGGGCTCGAGCGACCTCGCGGTCCTGCGACGCGCGTACCGGACGATGCAGCGCCACCTGAAGGAGGAGTGGGATGCGCGCCTCCCGTCGGTGCCGTATCGCACGCCGTACGAAGGCCTCGTCATGGCGTCGATCATCGAGAAGGAGACCGGGCGGGGCTCGGAGCGCGACCAGATCGGCGGCGTGCTGACGAACCGGCTGCGCATCGGCATGCGGCTGCAGGTCGACCCGACGATCATCTACGGCCTCGGCGCGGCGTTCGACGGCAACCTGAAGAAGGTGCACCTCCTCGAGGACGGCCCGTACAACACCTATACGCGCGCCGGCTTGCCGCCCACCCCGATCGCCATGCCCGGCCGCGCCTCGCTGCGCGCGGCCATGCGTCCCGCCAAGACCGACGCGCTGTACTACGTCTCCCGCGGCGACGGCTCGAGCCAGTTCTCGCGCAACCTGAGCGAGCACAACCGTGCCGTGAACAAGTACCAGCTCAAGCGATGAGCCGTGGCCGCTTCATCACGCTCGAAGGCGTCGACGGCGCCGGCAAGTCGAGCCACGTCCAGTTCGTGGCGGATCTCGTCGCGCCGCGCGCCCCGCACGTCGTGGTGACGCGCGAGCCCGGCGGCACCGACCTCGCCGAGCGCCTGCGCAAGGCGATCCTCGAGGAGCCGATGCCGCCGGCGGCGGAGACGCTGCTGCTCCTCGCCGCGCGCGCCGACCACGTTCGCCGCGTCATCCGGCCGGCGCTCGAGTCCGGCCAATGGGTGGTCTGCGACCGCTTCCACGATGCGACGGCGGCGTACCAGGGCGCGGGGAAGGGCGTCGCCGCGGATTTCATCGAGCGCCTCGGCGAAGCCGCGCATCCCGGCCTGCGGCCGGATCGCACGCTCGTCTTCGACGTGCCTTATGAGGTGTCGCGCGAGCGCCTCGCCGCGACAGGGAAGGCCCTGGATCGATTCGAGCGCGAGGACCGCGCGTTTTTCGAGCGCGTTCGCGCGGCCTATCTGGCGCGCGCCAGGGCCGAGCCGCAGCGCATCCGCGTGATCGACGCGACCGGCGATTTCCCGGCCATCCGCAAGGCCATCGAAGCGAGCCTCGCGTTCTGACGATGCACCCCTGGACCGAACCGCACCTGGAGGCGCTGCGCAGGAGGCTCGAGAGCCTGCCGCACGCGATCCTCCTGCACGGGCCGAAAGGCATCGGCAAGCGCGCGCTCGCGGACACGATCGCCCAGCTGATCCTCTGCGAGTCCGCCGATCCCGGCAGGCGACCGTGCGGCACCTGCGAAGGCTGCCGCTGGTTCGCCGCGGGCAACCACCCCGACTTCCGCCGCGTCGAGCCGGAGTCGCTCCTGCCGCAGGCTACCGGGGAACCCGACGAGGACGCGCCCGCGGAGCCGGCGCGCAAGGGCAAGCCGAGCCAGGAGATCAAGGTCGGGCAGGTTCGCGAGCTCGCCGATTTCCTCAACGTCGGCTCGCACCGCGGGCGTCGCCGGGTGGCGCTCGTCCATCCCGCCGAGGACATGAACGCGAACTCGGCCAACGCGCTCCTCAAGGGACTCGAGGAGCCCCCCGGAGGCGCGATGTTCATCCTCGTCTCGCATCGGCCGGCGCGCCTTTTGCCGACGATCCGCAGCCGGTGCGTCGCCGTTTCCGTGGGCGTCCCCGACCGGGAAAGCGCCTTGGGCTGGCTCGCCGCCGAGGGCGTAAAGGACGCAGCGCGCTGGCTTGCGTATGCCGGCGGCGCCCCGCTTCGGGCACGCGAGTACGCGGAGAACGCGGCGGTGCTCGATCGGCTTCTCGCCACCGTCCAGGGCAGGGCAGACGCCCTGCCGGACTCCCGGGAGGAACTCGAGGCCCTCGCCGAAGCCCTTCAGAAGCTCGCCATCGACGGCGCACTCACGGCCGCCGGGCTCCCGTCGAAATACGGCACCACCTCCGGTCCCGGGCAGCGGGATCTCCTGACCTGGCTTCGCTTCGCCCGGCGCATGGGCCATCACAGGGGGCTCGCCCGGCACCCTTTGAATCCCAGACTTTTCGGAGCCCAGATGCTAGGGGAGAAGCCATAGAAATCACATTAGGTATGGCCTACAATAGGCTGTTACGTAACGATAATGAGTCGAGTTCTCGCATCATCCCATTAGTTTACATAATACACAGGCCCCCCGGGCGTGACCGCGAGTAGGGCGGAGGCTTCAAGCACCTGCAGAGGATCCGCGCCGCTCGAGCGCGCAAGATGCGCGGCCAGGACCGCGCCGCCGATCGCGCCGGCGACCGCCGCGGCCGCCCGGATCCGCTTCCATAGCTCGTCGTTGGTCCCGCGCTCGAGCTCGAGATCCGCGATCACGCGGACGACGGGGATCTTGAGGATCCCGGCAACGAGCGCGGCCGTCGTGTTGCTCATGACGGCGCCGTTGCGCAGCTTGCTCACGCCTTGCTTGGTCATCTGCAGGGGGCCCTGCAGGGCGTAGTCGCTCTCGAGGCCGAGCTTGGCCTTCACCGCGTCGAGGTACTGAGTCGTCGTCACCGGGGCCTCCTGACAGGTCCAGGCGTCAACCCTACGCGACCGGTCAACCGCGTGCAACGGTCTCTTCTGGTTGACTTACGGTCAACCACGGGCGACCATCTCGCCGCCGGCGCCGACTTTGACCGCACCCGGGCCCGGGTCCTGACACCTGGGCCCGGGCAGTGGCAAGGGTCGCGGCCAGGGGGGCTCGAGCCGGCACCTCGTCAGGGAGGCAGTCATGAGTCTCGTTGCAGCAGCACTCCGGCGGTTCGTCTCCAACGGGCAGCGCGCCCAAGCGGCCGTCGATTCCGCAGTCCTCAAGCAGCAAGCCCAACAGCAGCTAGACCGGGATCTCGAGGAGCTCGAGCGCCGAGGCCTCGCGCGCCGGATCAACGGCACCGTCGCGATCACGGCGAAGGGCCTCGAGTACCTGCAGAAGCGGGGAGGGCGGTCATGAGCGCGACGATCGCCGGGATCCGCACCAACGTCCTCGAGGGCGAGCGCCGCGGCCGGCCGCCGGCGCCAGGCGCGCGCCGCAAGGCGCTCGAGCTGCAGCTCTCGAGCTTCTACGCGATCGCGTACGAGCTCGCCGGCGCGATCGAGGAGCTCAGTCCGGAAAGCCGCGAGCGCCTCGCGCAAGTCGCCGGCGGCCTCGAGGCGCTCGCTCGAGGAGGCCGGTCATGAGCGAAGTCACGCGGATCGAGCTCGAGCTTCCAGACGTCGAGGCGCTCGCGCTCGCGCAGTTCGTCAAGCGCCTCACGTGGGGCGGTATGCGCGAGTGCGCTGTCGATGAAGCTGAGACGCGGCAGATCCGCGCCGCGATCGAGCGCCTGCAGGCCGCGCTGCGCGAAGCCGGATGGGCGCCACGATGACCACGCTCCTCGAGGAAATGCAGGCGATGGCGATCGCGATCGCGATCGAGAACCTCAAGAACCACGCGCGCCGCGTCGGCGAGTACTCGCCGGAGCAGCGCGCGCACCTGGCCGCGGCCGCCGGCGAGCTCGTCGACGCGATCAAGCTGCAGGACGATCGCCAGAAGGCGAGACTCCAATGACCGAGCTATCGGACCTGCAGCTCGATCTACTCTGCATCGGCGGCCCGATCGCGCTCGCGATCGTCGTCGGCGTCGTCGCGTGGAACTGGCCGGAGATCCTCGCGTTCCTCGCGCAGCTCCTCGAGCGTGACCTATGGGGCTGAGAGCGCGGATCCTCCGGCTCGTCGCGCCGGACAACGGCGGGCCGCGCAAACGGACAGTCCTGCAGGGCCTCGCCCGCGGCTACCGCACTGACTTTGACGAGCTGCTGCGCGCGATGCTCGAGCGCGGCGAGCTCGTCATGTACGGCGACAAGCGCGGCGCGCGCTACGGCCTGCCGCGAGCTCGAGGAGGGGCGCTAGGACCGTGGATCCGCGACGGCCGCCGATCGTCCTCGAGGCGCACACGCTCGCGCGGATCGAGCGCGAGGCCTACCGCGTCGGCTTCGTCGCCGGCGCCGCGGTCGGCGGCGCGATCGCCGCGCTCGTGAGCTGGCTGCTCTTCGCGTGACCTGGCTACCGATCTCGCGCGACGAGCTGCAACGCCTGCAGCTCCTCGAGGCTTTCGCCGGCGACGAGTGCGAGATCTGCGGCTGCACGGACGACTGCGCCTGTCCTGGCGGCTGCTCATGGGTCGCGCCTGGTCTTTGCTCGAGCTGCGCGCTGCAGGCCTCCGGGCCCGAGGAGCTCGGGCCGTGAAGCGCAGGCCGCCGCCTCGTCGCCACGATCATCCCG
>DASZQH010000357.1:0-4436 GCA_035549805.1 Burkholderiales bacterium | reverse complement strand
GGACTACGTGACGCTGAGCCAGTATTCGGTGTCGGCGAACCTGCACAACCCGCAATGGCACCGGGACTCGCAGTCGCAGCTCGGCGACCCGGTCCTCTACGAGCCCGACTACCTCGTCGCCAAGGCCGCCGTGTACCTGCAGGACAACGACCGCGAGTGGGGCGGCGGCATGGAGATCGTGCCGCGTTCCCACCGGCCCGACTGCCTGCCGCCGCTTTCCTCGTTCACCGGCGGCAGCGCGCTCGGCAAGGTGTCGCGTTTCGTGGAGCGGATGCTCGTGAGCGCCAGAAACAAGGCGCTCAAGCCGCTCTGGCTGCCGCTGAAGGCCGGCGACGCGCTGGTCTTCCATGCCAACCTGCTGCACCGCGCGTCCCAGCCCGCCGCCGACAAGCCGCGTGGCGGCCACAAGAACGCAGAGCTGCGCGATCCGCCGCCCGCGAAGTTCAAGTACCTGGTGGACTGGGAGGTGTCGCCCGACAATCGCCATGTCGCGGCGTACCTGCGCCACCAGAAGAAGCGCGCGCAGAACGAGCCGGGCCTGTTCCGGGATTCGCTGGACGTTCGCTTTCCCGAGGATTACCCGCCGGAGCTCGTCGCGCACATTCGCCGCCTCGGCCTGAAGGTCGTGCACTACGCCGACGCCGAGCGCGCGATGCAGGGGGCGGCATGAACGCGCCGCTGGCGCGCTGCGTCTTCTGCTCGGGCCCCGGCCCGTTCGCCGCGCAGGCCTACGGCGCGGGGGAAGTGCCCGCGCACTGGCCGCCGAAGCACTGCTTCCAGGACAAGGCGGTCGCGCTCTGCCCGGCCTGCGGCGGCGGCTTCATCCGCGAGGCGATGACCGACGCGGAGATCAGCGCCTTCTACGCCGCCGTCTATACGGGGCGCGAGGACGCCGGCTCCGCCGCGCCGGAACGGCTGCACGAGCTGACCGCGCGCTTCCTCAGCCAAGTGCTCTACCTCAAGTCCTTCGTCGACCTGCGCGACGGGCTGCGCGTGCTGGAGTTCGGGCCCAACGTGGTGAGCGCGCTCCCGGCGCTCTCGCTCTTCTGCAAGCCGAGCTATCGCTACTTCGACCAGGTGGAGTCGCCGGTCATCGCGAGCTATGGGGGCCGGCGGCTCGGCCCGTACGCGAACGGCGCCGAGGTCGTACGCCAGGTCGGCGAAGGCGGCCTCGACCTCGTCTATGCGAGCCATTCTCTGGAGCACGTCAACCCGGCGAGCCTGGACGAGTTGTTCGCCGGCCTGTCGCTGGCGACCGCGGCGGGAGGGCACATGTTCTTCGAGGTGCCCGACGACCTCGCGATCCAGATGCTCTGGGCGCCGCACACGCTGTTCTTCACCCGCGAGAGCATCGTGCGCCTGCTCGAGCGGCACGGGTTCGAAATCGTGCACGTCGGGCGATGGGGCGCCGCGGCACCCGCCGGCCCCGCGCACTACACGCCGGCCGCCGCGCCGAAGCCGACTGCCAAGGGCGCGCTGCGGCGCGGCCTGTTCAGCCTTCCGGCCGCGGGTCCCGCCTTGCGGCGCTTCAGCCTGCAGCGCGGCCTGATGGAGGCGCTCAAGCGCCTGCGCACGCCGTACGAGCCGTTCCCGTACTTCCGGGTGGTCGCGCGCAAATGCTAGCGGCCGCCCGACGCACGGTCGCCGTGGTCGGCCGGGAGCGCGCGCCGCGCTTCGCGCTGCTGATCGCGCTCATGCTCGCCGCGGCGCTGCTCGAGGCGCTCGGGATCGGCGCGGTGCTGCCGTTCCTCGGCGCGGTGACCGAGCCCGGCCCGGTCCTCGCCGACGCGCGGGTCCGCTCGGCGCTGGCGTTCCTCGGCGTACCCGCCGAGCCGCGCGCGCTGGTGATGGCGGCGGGGACGGCGATGATCCTGCTCTTCCTGCTCAAGGGCGGCGTGGTGCTCCTGGCGACGTGGCTGCAGGGGCGCGTGCTGCACCAGCAGCGCGCCGAGCTCTCGCGCGCCCTGTTCGCGCACTACCTCTTCCTTCCTTACGCGCGCTACCTGCGCAAGAACACGGCCCACCTCATCCACGTCATCGCGGGAGTGACCGCGAACTTCTCGAACGCCTTCCTCTCCTCGGTGCTGATGCTCGTCTCCGAGCTGCTCGTGTGCCTCACCCTCGCTGCACTGCTGCTCGCCGTCAGCCCGGCAATGACGGCGATCGCGGCGGGCTTCATGGTCGTGGCGGGGACCGCCTACGTGCTCTGGAGCAAGGCGCGCCTCACGCGGATCGGCCGCGAGCAGCACGCCGCCACGCTCGGCCTCAACAAGAGCGTGCTCGAGGGCCTGGGCTCCCTCAAGGAGACGCGGATCGTCGGCGCCGAGGGGTACTTCCTGCGCCGCTTCGACCGGCTGGCCCAGCTCTACATGCGCTATTCGGTCCGGCTGCACGTGCTCAACAACGCGCCGCGCCTGGTCGGCGAGACGCTGTTCGTGCTGGTGGTCGTCGGCGCAGTGATGCTGCTGTCGGCGAGCGGCCGCGACCTCAAGGGGGACCTGCCGGTGATGGCGCTCTTCGCCCTCGCCTTCATGCGCCTGCTGCCGTCGTTCAACCGCATCCTCGCGGCGTTCACCGGCGCGCGCGTGCACGCGGTCTCGCTGCACATGCTGTTCGAGGAGCTGAACGAGACGCGCGGCGAGCGGCTCCTGCCCCGCGGCGAGCGCCCGGCCGGGCGCGGCGCGGTGCGGCTCGAGCGCGAGCTGGAGCTGCGCGGCGTGTCGTACCGCTATCCGGGCGAGAAGACGCCGGCGCTGGCCAGCGTGTCGGTGCGCATCCGCAAGGGCGAGGTGGTCGGGCTGGTCGGGAAATCCGGCGCCGGCAAGTCGACGCTGGTCGATGTGGTGCTCGGCCTGCTCGAGCCGCAGGAGGGCAGCGTGCTCGCCGACGGCGTTGCCGTGGCCGAGCACCCGGCGGACTGGCAGGCGCTCGTCGGCTACATCCCGCAGACGATCTACCTCATGGACGACACGATCCGGCGCAACGTCGCGCTCGGCATCGAGGACGAGGCGATCGACGAGGCGCGCCTGCGTCGCACGCTCGCCGCGGCGCAGCTCGCCGCGTTCGTGGACGGGCTGAAGCAGGGGCTGGACACGACGGTCGGCGATCGCGGCGTGCGCCTGTCCGGCGGGCAGCGCCAGCGGATCGGCATCGCCCGCGCGCTCTACCGCGACCCGGAGCTGCTCGTGCTCGACGAGGCGACCAGCGCGCTCGACGTCGAGACCGAGTCGGAGGTGAACGAGGCGATCCGCCAGCTCGGCGGGGCGAAGACCCTGATCGTGGTCGCGCACCGCCTGAGCACCGTGAAGAGCTGCGATCGCCTCATCCTCGTCGACGAAGGCCGGGTCGCGGACGAGGGCACCTACGCCGAGCTCGCCGGGCGCAACGCGTGGTTCCGGCGCCTGCAGGAGATCCTGGCTTGAGCGAGCCGCTCTCCATGGACGCTCCGCTCGTCTCGATCTGCATCCCGGCGTACAACGGCGCGACGACGCTCGGCGAGGCGCTCGACAGCATCGTCGCGCAGGCCTTCGAGGGCCTGGAGGTCGTCGTCTGCGACGACCGCTCGACCGACGGCACCGTGGCGCTCGCCGAGGACTACGCGCGCCGCCATCCGTTCATCCGCGTGGTGCGCAACGAGAAGAACCTGGGCATGGACCGGAACTTCACCCAGTCGGTGCTGCAGGCGCGGGGCACTTACGCCTGGATGTGCGGGCAGGACGACGTGTTCTACCCCGGGGCGTTCGCGCGCTTCCGCGAGATCCTCGCGCGCCATCCCGACGTGGACGTGATCTATTTCAACTACCGGTTCCTGAGCGGCGACCTGTCGAAGGAGGTGCTGCCGCCGCGCGTGAAGCTCGCGGAGGATGCATTCTTCGAGTCGGGCGAGGCCTACTTCCGGGCCATGGACCACGCGCCGACCTTCCTCGCGGCGACCGTGATGCGGCGCGCGCTCTGGGACGCGACGCCTTACGAGAAATTCTTCGACACGCACTACGTGCAGATGGGGGTGGTGCTCTACAACCTTCCGTCGGCGCGCACCTACGTGGTGGCGGACCCGCGCTATGTCGGCTGCCGCGTGCCCGAGGACTCCTGGAAGCTCGGCGGCGGCAAGATGCTGTTCGAGATCTTCAGCGGCAGCCTAGAGGTGTACGACACGGTCTACCGCATCGGCGGAAGCTGCGTGCCCGAGTCGCTTTACCGCGCGAAGATGCGCGAGTTCGTGCGCAAGCTGCCGAGCTATGTCGCCAACTTCGGCGAGCGCGGCTTTCGCGTCACGCCGCTCGTCGAGGCCCGCCTGCGGCGCCTCTACGGCCGCTGGCCGCTCCTCTACTGGCTCTACGTCTGGCCGGTGCTCCACCTGCCGCGCGGCGTGTACGCCACCCTGCTCAAGGTGCGCCGCGCATGGTGACCTCGCCGCGGAAATGGCTCAAGCGCCT
>DASZQH010000356.1:0-14998 GCA_035549805.1 Burkholderiales bacterium | reverse complement strand
CTCCTGCCGAGCCCCGCGGAGGCCGGCGTGAAGCAGATGCAGCGCGCCGCGCTCGAGGTCGTCGTGCAGACGCCCGCGGGCCCGCTCCGCGTCATGACCACGCACCTCGCCTACCACTCGGAGCGCCAGCGCCTGGCGCAGGTCGCGCGCATCCGCGAGATCCAGGCCGAGGTCGAGGCGAACGAGGCCCAGCCGCCGAAGTGGGTGAGCTCGCCCTACGACTACGTCCCGCGCCCCGGCTCGCTGGTGCTCTGCGGCGACCTGAACCTCGCGCCCGACGACGCCGCCTACAAGGCGCTCTTCCAGCCGCCCTTCGCCGACGCCTGGCGCAAGGTCCACCCGGGAAAGCCGGATCCGCACACCACCGGCCTGCACGATCGCGTGCAGTGGCCGATGGGCGGGCATTGCCGGGATTACTTCGCCGTCACCCCCGACCTGGCCGCCCGCGTCGCCTCGCTGGAGATGGACGCCGCGACCGACGCCTCCGACCACCAGCCGCTCAGGCTTGCAATGCGGACGGCCGGCCCAAGCTAAGGGCGATGGCGGTCGAAGCGAAAGACAAGCTCCTCCTGGCGTGCCCGCGGTGCCTCACCGCCAACCGCGTCCCGGCCGAACGGCTCGGCGAGGACCCGAAGTGCGGCAAGTGCGGCGCCCACGTCCTGGACGGCACGCCCACCGCCCTCGGCGACACCACGCTCGACCCCTTCCTGCAGCGCAGCGACCTGCCGGTGGTCGTGGACTTCTGGGCCGCGTGGTGCGGGCCCTGCCGCGCCATGGCCCCCGCCTTCGAGCAGCTCGCCGGCGCGATGAAGACCCAGGTTCGCTTCGCCAAGGTCGACACGGAAGCGGCGCAGGGACTTTCCGCGCGCTTCGGCATCCGCTCGATTCCGACCATGATCCTCTTCCGCGGCGGGCGCGAAGTCGCTCGCACGAGCGGCGCGATGGACAGCCGCGGCATCCGGGCCTGGCTCGAGGCGCACCTCCCGCGCTAGTACTGCCGCGTTTCGCTTTTCCGCCCGGAGCGCAGGCGACCGGACGCTAAGATCAGCGCCTCCCCAAGGAGGAATCCCATGCTTTCGCGCGTCCTTGCCGTGCTCGCCCTCGTTTCCCTCGTTTCGCCTGCGGGCGCTCAGGAGTACCCCGCCAAGCCGGTGCGCCTCATCGTCGCCTTCGCGCCGGGCACCACGTCCGACATCATCGGCCGCATGTTCGCCGAGAAGCTCACGCAGCAGATGGGCCAGGCCTTCGTGGTCGAGAACCGCACCGGCGCCGGCGGCACGATCGCCGCGGACCAGGTGGCGAAGGCCGCGCCCGACGGCTACACGCTGCTCCTCTCCACCGCCGCGCTGCCGGTGAGCGCGCACGTGTACCCGGACCTCAAGTACGACACCGCGAAGGACTTCGCCTCGGTCACGGTGATCACGCACTCGCCGCTCCTCCTCGCCGCGAACCTGAACTTCCCGCCGAAGAACGTGCAGGAGCTCATCCAGTACGCCAAGGCGAACCCCGGCAAGGTGAGCTTCGGCTCCGCCGGCGTCGGCACCTCGCACCACCTCACCGGCGAGAAGCTCAAGCTCGAGACCGGCATCGACATCCTGCACGTGCCCTACAAGGGCTCGGGCCCGGCGCACGTCGACCTGATGGGCGGCCAGATCCAGATGATGTTCGACAACATCGTCGCGCTCATCCCGCACGTGAAGAGCGGCAAGGTGCGCGCCCTCGCCGTGTCGAGCGCGAAGCGCCACCCCGCCCTGCCCGACGTGCCGACCATCCAGGAGGCCGGCATCAAGGACTTCGAGACCGTCGCCTGGTTCGGCATCGTCGCCCCCGCCGCCACGCCGCGGCCTATCGTCAACCGGCTGAACGCCGAGACGGTGAAGGCGCTCCAGCTCCCGGACGTGAACAAGCGCCTCCTCGACGCTGGCTCCACCATCATCGGCAACAAGCCCGAGGAAGCCGACAAGTTCCTGCGCGAGGAAGTCGCGAAGTGGGGCACGGTCGTCAAGGCGGCGGGCGTCAAGCCGAACTGATGGCTCTTGCTCTAAGGCCGATTACCCCGACCTTCGCCGCCGAGGCGTCGGGCGTCGACCTGCGCGCGCTCGACGACGCCGCCGTGCGGGCGATCGACGAGGCGATGGACCGCTTCGCCGTGCTCGTCTTCCGCGGCCAGCCGCTCACCCAGGCCGAGCAGGTCGCCCTGGCGAAGAAGTTCGGCCCGCTAGACGCCGGCCTGCGCAAGGCCACCGGCGTCCCGACCCGCTTCCAGCACGAGGAGCTGATCGACATCGGCAACGTCGCCCTCGACGGCGAAGTCGCCGAGACCAGCGACCAGAAGCTGATCGGCCAGCTCGCCAACCAGCTCTGGCACTCCGACAGCTCCTTCCAGGACCTGCCGGTGAAGTACTCCATGCTCTCCGCCGTCACCGTCCCCGCCGACGGCGGCCAGACCGAGTGGTGCGACCTGCGCGCCGCCTGGGACGAGCTCCCCGAGGAAACGAAGCGCTACATCGACGGCCGCACCGCCCGCCACTTCGCCTTCCACTCCCGCGTCATGCTCGGCGACGACCGTTACAACGAAACCCAGCTCAAGCGCTTCCCTCCCGTCGAGCGCCCGCTCGTGCACGTGCACCCCGGCTCGAAGCGCCGCGTCCTCTTCCCCAGCGCCCACATCGACCGCGTCAGCGGCATGAGCGTTCCGGAAGGCCGGCTACTCGTCGCCGAGCTCCTCGAGCACGCGACGCAGCCGAAGTTCGTCTATCGGCATACTTGGCGGGCTGGGGATTACGTGATGTGGGATAACCGCGCCACGCTTCACCGGGGGCGGCGCTACGACCTCAGCCTGCGGCGCGACCTGCGGCGCACCACGACCCTCGAGCGCTCCGCCGCCTGAGATGGAGAAGGTCTACCGCGGCATGACGCGGCCCGAGCTGGACGCCGCCTACAACAACCGCGCCGCGGTCCCGAACTTCCCGCAGGTCTCCGAGGAGCGCCTCGCCCGCGGCCGCGCGGTCTACGCCCGTCGCCGCTGCCAGCGCGGCCTCCACTACGGCCCCGGCCCGCGCCAGGTCATCGACCTCATCCTCCCCGACGCCCGCAAGCCCGCCCCCGTTCTCGCCTACATCCACGGCGGCTACTGGCAAGGCGGCAACCTGGAAGGCTGCGCCTTCATCGCCGAGCACTTCCCCTCCGACGGCATCGCCGTCGCCCTCATCGAGTACACGATCGCCCCGGACGGAAAGATCGGCGACATGGTCGCCGAGATCTCCCAGGCCCTCGACTGGCTCTCCGCCAACGGCCCGCGCCACGGCCTCGACGTCTCGACCCTCTGCCTCGCCGGCCACTCCGCCGGCGGCCACCTCACCGCCTCGGCAATGCACCACCCCGTCGTAAAGTCCGCCATCCCCATCAGCGGCCTCTTCGACCTCGAGCCGATCCGGCTCAACTACCTGAACGATCTCCTCAAGCTGACGCCCGAGGATGTGGCGCGCTATAGCCCGATGCGGCACGTGAAGGCGCCGGGGAAGCCTGTTGTTGTCGCCGTTGGCGCTGCGGAGCTTCCGGAGCTAGTTCGGCAGTCGGAGGAGTACGCCACCGCCCTCGCGCCGCACGCGAAGCTTCTCAAGCTAGCGGGCCACGATCACTTTTCCATCCTGGACGAACTTGCGCAGCGCGGCGGCGCGCTATATCGCGTTCTCGGCTCGCAAGAAGTTGGTCGGGCAGAGAGTGGCGGGTAACCGGGTTTCTCTCACACGCCCGTCTCGCTCTACTGCACGATCAACGCTTCGCAGCTTGCGCCCCGCGTGGGTTCCTGCCGCACCTACGAGGTGAACCGGGGGGCGACTAACTCGCGAGCCCTTTAGCCGCGAGTGCGGAGGCTAGGTAGGCGTTTAGGCGCTTTGCAGAGCCCCGATTGAACTGGGCGATGTAAGCAACCCTCCCGCGGATCGAGGCGATAGCGCTCTTCAGTTCATGATTCTGGGCACGGCGAAGCGCCCATACCGCCGCCCGAACGCTCTCACGGCGTGCGCGCGGGACGCTGAGCCCGCGCGGTGAGTTCACGATGAGCCCGGTTACCATCTGCACGCGCCCCACCCCGGTGATGCGCAGCTTGGACCGTCCATTGCGCTTCGCTCGATGAATCGGCAACCGACGGCGCGACAGTAGCTTCGCGATGGCGTTGATCAAAGGCCGGGGGTTTGGCCCCGAGATCGCGATGTCGTCGACGAACCTGGAATACTTCAAACCCAGACGTTCCGCCTCCTTGGCGACTGGGATATCGACCGGTGACGCGAGCAGCAAGTTCGCCACTGCAGTGCTCGTTGGCGCACCCTGCGGAAGCAGACTTCGATAGGTAGTAAGTCGGGTAAGCAGGCTTGCCACATCCTTCCCGAAGCCAAGCTCATGGCGGAACATCCGATAGACCATGTAATGCCGCACGTTCGGAAAGAACTCCTTCACGTCCATGTTCACGACATACGGCTGGCTCACATGCTCGCCTGCGTTGCGGCGCGGCGACCCACCTCGCACGCCTCCGTACACCGTGCTCCCAAGCGGCAGCTTCGAGAGGATATTGCTGTTGATTCGGCGCTGAATCTCCTTCAGTTCCTCGTCGGGAACCGAAAGCCTGCGCGACTTGCTGCCCTTCTTGAGCCACCGGTCCTTGTAGTGCGACCCGATGTCTCGCGCGATCTCTCGGAGACGGTCGGGCTTCACCCGGAGGCGCGAAGACAAATCCCTGACAGACAAGATCGGCTGCATCGTGTTACCCATTGAACTTCAGGTTCTGCTGCGGTTCCTCCTTAGCTGTCACTAGGAGGCGAAGGAGTGCGCGCGATAGATCCGAAACATCCTGCTCCGACTTCGAGTCCATCTCGTTCGGAGCGGACGCCAATAGGGATATCAATGCCGCCGGTACACCGACGGCGCTCGCCAGCGCGTCGACAACGCGCACGCTGGGTTGTCGCTTACCAGCCTCAATTAAGGAAAGCTGGCTTGCTGTGATCGGCATCCGTGCGGCAAGTTCGGACTGCTTCAATCCGAACGCCGCTCGGACGATACGAAACGCTTTCGCGTAGTTTCTTTCCATTTCCATTTCGTGGCTCTAAATCACTCGTGACCTTGGCATTTGCTTCCAACTCAGCCGATCTCTAGAAGAACTTCTGTGATGCTTTTTACTGCTCGAAACAACCGCTCCCTTTCATCCTTGCCAGAGCGTGCTACTGCTTCTAGTTCTCGCTTCGCTCGTTGCAACCGCTGACCTTGGTCTGGTCCAAGCTTCGGGTTAGATAGCACTTTGGTCAGCAACCGCAGTGCCTCTTTCAGCTCATGGTGTTTCACGACGGCGATCCTTCTCGGTTTAGGGCAAAAGCGCCCCTGCGCGATAGCACTTCCCGACCGAGGCTCGAAGCTGGACCGAGTGAGATAGAGTTAGAGAGACGCAGACTTTCCTGCGCCCCGATTCCCTTCGCGCTTCGCCCGTCGCCCACGACGGGACAACGACCGCAACACGCAAGGAAACCTACGTGCCTCGCAGCACGCGGCCCGCGATGGAATGCGGACCAATAAGGGCGGCGCAATGCCGACCGACTTCAATGCGAGCAACAACGCCCGCACCGCTTGGGTAGTGCCTTTCCGAATCGCCTGGTTTTAAAAGAGCTGAGTCCACTGGAACTTCTCCAGCGTCCCCTTGCTTGCGGCCAACGATACTCCTGCTCAGGATTCCTTGTCAATAGGCATGACTCTTGGTCGACAGGGGAAACTTTCAGCGGGGTGACATGACTGATGTCAAGGGTGCTCGCCTAAGCTACCGCCATGGGCGTACCTGTGTGGTTAACCCGAATCCGCGAAGGCCCGCGACTAAGGTGCGGCCTCCCGCCAGCCCTTGAGCATCGGGAAGTAGAGCGCCTGGCGCGAGCCGGGTATCAGCTTCCCGTACGCGCTCAATTGTGGCGTGTAACGGTCTCGTTCTCGATCGAGAAACGCTTCGACATCAGCACCCTCGTGCCGGCTGGTCTTGAAATCTACTAACCAGATACCGGCATCGTCACGGAAGACGCGATCCATGATGAAGTGGCGAGCCCCGTGCTCGCTATGCACCCGGAGCCGGAGCTCACTGCGTGCCTCGGGATGCGCGGATAGGAGCCAGCGTCCTCGCTCGTCGGTCAGCGTATTAAGCAAAGCAACGTGGATCAGCTCCGACGAAGCTCTCGCCTCGGTTGAAGTCACGCCGCGACGACGAAGCTCGGCGCTGAATCGCGCTTTGAGTGCATCAACACGTGCCGGATTCCAGTTTTGAAGCTGGTCGTCGGCGATGCGCTGCAGCCATCGGTGCACGATGGTTCCGACGTGCCGCGCCGTTTCACCAGCCCACGAGAACTCGATCTGTGCTTCTTCACGGCCCTGCGCGGGCGGGATCCACGTCGTCGGTAAAGGCGCGCCTGGGACTTTGAAGTCGGCAGGAAGGCGGCGGAGGAAGTCGGGGAGAGGTTGGCGTTCTTCTTCCTCGACGTCGGCGGGCGCAGGGCCGAAGTGCGGGGCGGCTTGCCACCAGATCTTGTGGAGGAGCGAGCGCTTGAAGGGTTCCTTGGGCGCGTTGTCGTCGTCGCACTTCGTGCAGGCGAGGAGGTGCAGGCGCTGCCGGGCGCGGGTGGCGGCGACGTAGAAGAGGCGGCCGGACTCGATGTCGTCGGCGTCGCGGTCGAGGGAGCGGATGTACTTGTAGATTTCGTCGCCTTCGCCGCCGGGGGAGTCGATGGGGGCTAGGAGTAGAGACGGAACTGGATCCCCGCCTTCGCGGGGATGACGAAGTGGGTCGCGGGGATGACTAACCCCTCCCCCACCAGCAATAGTCTTCCAGGCGAACAGCGGTCTTGGTCCTGCACGAGGAATCCTGTCCAACCCCGGGACGATGACGGTGTCGAACTCAAGGCCCTTGGCCTTGTGGATGGTCATGATTTCGACGGCGTCGGCGGGGGCTTCGACGTCGGGGAGGGCGTAGAGCTTCTGCATGCGCTCGGCGAGCTTGGCGAGGTCGACGGCGCCGGCGTCTTCGAGGCGCTCGAGCTCGTCGAGGAAGATCTCGGCGTCTTCGAGCTCGGTGGCGTCGGCGACGCAGGCGGGGCCGCCGAGGGCGAGCCAGGCGCCTTCGACGGCGTCGCGGAGGGAGCCGCGCTGGCGGTTGCGCCAGAGGGGGTCGAGGACGGCGAGGGTGCGGGAGATGCGGAGTTGGGCGTCTTCGGAGAGGTGGGAGACGTCGCGGAGGAGATCGGAGATCAAAAACGAAACTGGGCCCCCGCCTGCGCGGGGGCGACTACCGGCACCCTCTTCCACAGAATCGACGCCGGCGAGGAGGTGGAGGTCGGAGAGGGACAGGCCGCACCAGGGGGCGCGGAGGACGGCCAAGGCGGCGACGCGGTCGCCGAGGTGGGTCAGGGCGCGGGTGAGGGCGAAGAGGTCCTGGACGACCTGCTTCTCGCCGAGCTGCTCGATCTCGACGGCCTTGAAGCGAAGGCCGGCGTCCTTCAGGGCGGGGACGATCTCGTCGAGGTGGGCGCGGTTGCGGACGAGGATGGCCTTGCTGCCGGAGGACTGGCGGACGAGGTCGACGACTTTCTGCGCTTCGAGGACGCGGTCGTAGAAGCCGTGCCACTGCGCGGCAGGGCCGTCGAGCGGCGGGTGCTTCGGGGCGGCGGGCGAGTAAGGGATCGCGCCGGAGGCTTCGTCCTCCTCGGCGGGAAGGACGCGCGCGAAGGACTCGTTGAACCAGGAGACGAGGTTCGCCTGCGAGCGGAAGTTGGTCCGCAGGGTGAGCGGATCGAGCGCGACGGCGCCCAGGCCGGCGTGCTTCGCCTGCAGGAAGAGCGAGACTTCGGCTTCGCGGAAGCGGTAGATCGACTGCATCGGGTCGCCGACGAGGAAGAGCGTGCGGCCGTCGCCAGGCTGCCAGCCCGCGGTGAGCATCTCGAGGAGCTGCCACTGCGAGGTGGAGGTGTCCTGGAACTCGTCGACGAGAATGTGGCTGATCCGCTGGTCGAGCTGGAGCAGCAGGTCCGAGGGGTCGTCCGCGCCGCCGAGCGCGCGCAGGGCGCCGTGGGAGAACTCGGTGAAGTCGCACTCGTTTCGTTCGGCAAAAACCACCTTGAGCTGCGCGACCGCCGGATTCAGCAGCGCGAGGATCGCCTCGAGCGCCTGCCAGCGCTCCGCGCTGTATTCGGCGGGCGGCGCGTGGTAGAGCGCCTGCAGGGCCTCGAGCAGGCCCGGGATGGCGACGGCCTGCGGCGGCGCGGGGGGCTTCTTGCGCCACTCGAGGTCCTTGGTGAGGAAGAGGCGCGCGAGCTCCTGGGAGGAATCGGGGTACAGCGCCTTCGCCCTCCCCTCCAGCCTTCTTCTTTCGGAGACGAGGGCGGCCTCGAGCTCGGCGCGGGTGGGCGCCTGGCCGGTGCGGCGCAGCCACCGGTCGCGCTGCGAGAGCATGTTGGCGACGAGGCGCGTGGCGAAGCCGACGTCGTTGTCGAGGTGCGCGAGCAGGCGCTCGACCGGCGGCGTGAGCTCGCGCAAGGTGCGGGAGGCGGCCTCGAAGTAGAGCTCCCACGCGTCTTCGACGATGCCGGGCTGGGCGCCGAAGCGCGCGAGCACCGGCATGTTGCGCGTGAGCGACACGCACAGCGCGTCGATCGTCTGGATGCGCAGGCGGTGCGCGACGTCCCCGGCCGCCATTCCCAGCTCGGGCAGCTTCTGCAGCACGCGCTTGCGCATCTCCGCCGCGGCCTTGCGCGTGAAGGTGATCGCGAGAATTTCTTCCGGCTTCTCAACGGAAGACAACAAGTTCAGGAACCGGCGTACGAGCAGCTCCGTCTTCCCGGAGCCCGCGGGCGCCTGGACGATGAAGGAGCGGCGCACGTCGAGCGCCGCGTCGCGCTGGGCTTGGTCGGCGATGGGCTCGCTCATTCGCCGTGGAACCCGATGCGGCGCTTCGGCGGATCGGCCCGCACCACGAAGACGCTCATCTGAACTGCGCGATCGCTGCGCAGGATGTTCGCGGCCATGAGCGCGCCGTGCTCGGTGAATGCCCAGGGGCGGTGGCTAGCCGGACGACGACGGCTGTATCTCATCGCAAACTGCGATGACATTGTGCTTTCAATCGATAGATCAGGGGGTTGCATGTCTGGAGCGTCTGGTCTCGCGCGGAGCGAAGCAAACTCCTCGTCAGTGAGACGAAAAGCGAAATCTTGGGGGAATCGTTTCCTGTTTCGCTTGAATGCCTCGTTGAAGCGGAAGGTCTTCACCCCGTACAAGCGAGCCAGATCGGCATCCAGCAATACCCGCTTGTCTCGCACGCGGTAGATCAGTGGCTCGAGCGGTTCGCTCGTGATTTGTCTTTTCATCTCGTCTTCCTCCCTCGGGCGGTACCATCTCAACGCTCCCTGAGAGGATTCGACGACATGGCCATCACGCTCTACGACCTCGCGGCGGCGGACGAAGACACCCGCTTCTCGCCCTACTGCTGGCGCACGAAGATGGCGCTCAAGCACAAGGGGCTCGACTTCACGACCGTTCCCTGGCGCTTCACCGAGAAGGGAATGATCAAGTTCGCGAACTCGCTCACCGTGCCGGTGCTGCAGGACGGCGGCTCGGTGATCGCGGACTCGTGGCGCATCGCGCTCTACCTCGAGGAGGCGTACCCGCAGCGCCCGGCGCTCTTCGAGGGCGGCCAGGCGCTCGCGCTGTCGGAGTTCTTCCGCGACTGGGTGTTCCGCGGCCCGCAGTCGGCGCTCTTCCCGGTGATCGTGCTCGACATCTTCGAGCGCATCGCCGAGGTGGACCGGCCCTACTTCCGCGAGTCGCGCGAGAAGCGCTTCGGCATGACGCTCGAGCAGTTCGCCGGGAACCCGAAGGAGAAGCTCGCGAACTTCCGCGGCGCGCTCGAGCCGGTGCGCCCGGCGCTGGTGCAGCACCCGTTCGTCTCGGGCCACGGGCCGGGCTACGCGGACTACATCCTGTTCGGCGCGTTCCAGTGGGCGCGCTGCATGTCGCCGACGCGCCTGCTCGAGCCGGACGATCCGGTGTACGCGTGGCGCGAGCGGATGCTGGACCTCTTCGACGGGTTTGCGCGGAAGGCGAAGGGATACCCGGTCTGGGTGTAGCGGCTTCACGAAGCGGCGCCCTCCCCGTCGGCGCCTTCGTCTTCCTTGAGGGGATTCACTTTCTCGTAGACGCGGCAGACGGTGTGGAGGTCGCAGTAGCGGCAGGTCTGCAGCTCGCGCTTCGGGTCGACGCGCGCCTCGCCTGAGGCGAAGGACGCGCCGAGGCGCTCGGCCTCCCTGCGCCAGTCTTCCAGGAGCGGCTTCCACGCCTTCGCTTCCCGCACGCCGGGGAGCGCGTCCTTGTCGCGCGAGAAGCCCATGAGGCGCATCTCGCCGCGGCGCACCTTGGCGAACGCCACCGCGGTGACCTCCTCCTTCGAGGAGACGGCGTAGAGCGGCAGCTGCGGGTCGTCGGGGCGCGGCGGCTCCCACTGCTTCGGCGTGAGCTGGCGGCTCGTCTTGTAGTCGATGAGCGCGTGGCCGCCGCCCGCCAGGCGGTCCATGCGGTCGATGCGGCCGTCGAACTGCAGGCCCGCCACGGTGAAGGTCTGCGACTTCTCGGAAGCGACGACCTCGAACGGCGCGCGGCGGCGCTCGACGTCCAGCCATTCGGCGGCGAGCTGCTGGAGGCGCGTGCGCTCGAGCTCCGCGAAGCGGCCTTCGAGGCGAAGCTCCTTCACCGCCTCGGCGGCCGCGCTTTGGATTTCCTTCGAGAGATCCTTCTCCAGGGAGGAAGAATCCTTGAGCGCGGCCCAAAGGTGCTTCATCAGGGCGTGGAGAAGATTGCCGCGGTCGGCGGCGTCGAGGCCTTCGACGGGGGCCTCGAGCTCGCGCGCGCCGAGGCGGTGGCGGGCGAAGGCGCGGAAGGGGCACGCGGACTGGTCGGCGAGGACGCGCGTGCCACCCTTGATCTTCGTCGCCGCGACCGGGGGCGCGACGCGATCTTCGGTCGAAGAGATTCGTTTCTGGGCGAAGACGAGGTCGCGGAATCTCGGGAAGACCGGAAGGTCGAGCGTCGTCTCGGGAAGGTCGGCGATGAGGGGGCTCGGGGCGAGCTCACGGTCTTCGTCGTGGGAAAAGGATGAAAGCACGACTTCCTTCGCGGCCGTCTTCCAGCCCTCGGTGATGCGCCGGTCGAGCGCGAGGGAGCCTTCGGCGCTCGCCTCCGGGATGCCGGCCTTGCGCTGCAGCGCGATCGGCACGAACGGGTTCGGGCGCGCCTGCAGCGGCCAGGCCTCGTCGGTGAGGCCGCTCACCCACAGGTGGTCGAACTCCAGGCCCGCGGACTCGAGGATGCCGAGCACCTGGATCGGCGCGTCGCCGGACTCGGGCTGGAACAGGGTTTCCGCACACAATCTTTTCAGGGCTTGAAGGGCTGAGTGAAAAGACATTCGAGACGCAATTCGTTCGAGGCGCGAGAGCTCGGAAAGCATCTCGTTCCACTTGGCGACGGTCTGGTACTCGGTCGAGTCGGGGCTGCGCTCGCCGGGGAAGCCGGCCGCCTCGAGGAGCGCGGTGAAGTGGCGCGCCCATTCGGAGGGCGTCTGCGGCGCGAGGAGGTCGTCGCGCGCCACCGCGAATACCTTCTCGAGGCGCGCGCGCAGGTCCGACTTGTCGAGCAGGCCGATCAGCTTCGGCAGCGTGAGCGTCGCGTCGGCCTTGCGCCGCAGGTAGACGTCCATCCGCGCGCGCTCGGAAAGCTCTGTCTCCGCGCCGCCGAGGAACGGGGAAAGAATCAGGCTCGAGACCTCGGGGAAAGGTAGCTCATCCCTCGAGAAGCGCAGCAGGTCGAGGGCCAGCGCCACGACCGGGTACTGCGCCAGGGGAATCCCGAGCGACACGTTGAACGGCATCGCCTCCGCCTTCGCGCCGGGCAGGTTGTAGCCGGGGCGCATGGTGCGCGAGAAGATGCGCACGACTTCGGCTCGGCGCAGCTGCAGGTCGGGGATGACGACGCCGATGCGAAGATCGGGGACAGCTACCGAACTCCCGGCGCTGCGCGCCGCACTTTCGTTGCTGGAGTTCGGTAGCTGTCCCCGATCTTCCAGGCGGGCGCGGGCCCAGGCGGCGGCTTTCTCGAGCTCTTCCCGTGCCGAGGAGAAGGAAAGTCTTGAAACCGCGGCGTCGAAGGCAAGGGGCTTGCACTCGACCACTTCCACGCCGAGCCCGTCGAGGAACGCCCGCGTCTGCGCGGGCATGAGGTCGAAGCCGTAGGCGACGAGGAGCTTCGGCAGCTTGAGCCAGCGCAGGTGCTGGAGCAGCAGCTCGGGCAGGCGCGCGGCGTCGATCTCGCCGGCGGTCCTGCGCCGGTAGGCGCTCGCCCACTCGTGGAAGGCCTGCGTGTCCTCGGTGCCCTGCGTGAGCGGCAGCTGCCAGGCGTGCAGCAGGCGCCAGGCGTCGCGGCACTGCGCGGCGGTGTCGGCAATGGAGAGGAGCTCGCGCGGCGCGGCGCGGATCGCCTCGGCCCACAGCCACTCCTCCTGCGCCGGCGTGAGGAGCTGCGGCAGCTCGTCTGGGATGTCGGAATAGAGCGCGTCCTCGTAGAGCCGCTCGACGAAGGCGCTGAAGGGAAGGATGTCGGCGGCCTCCCAGACAGTCTTGTCTTTCGCGATCTGGAAGACGTCGAAATCGGAAACGAGCGCCTGCGAGAGCCGCGTGTTCGGAGTGACGACGGTGATGCGCGCCGCGTGCCCTTCGGCCAGGCGCGCGAGAAGATCGGCCTTGTCCAACTTACTGCGCGAGCAGGGCGTCGATGCGCGCCACGAGCTCGGTGATCGGCGCGTCCTTGGAGATCGCGGCGCGGCCGCCGAGCTGGCCCTGGCGGGCCTTCAGGTCCTCGGCCGAGACGAGGCCGGTGAGGAAGAGCACCGGGATGTCGCGCAGGCCATCCTCGGCGTAGAGCGCCGCCGAGATGTCGCCGCCGTCCATGCCGGGCATCTCGATGTCGCACAGGATGAGCTGCGGCCGCTCGTTGCGCGCGAGGCCGAGCACCTGCTGCGGGTCGGTGGTGCCGGTGACCGCAAAGCGCGCGCCCAGCTTGGCGCGCATGAACTCGAGCACCGCCTCGTCGTCGTCGACCACCCGGATGCGCGGCTTGGGCATGCGGAAATTCTAGGGGGAAATCGGGGACAGCTACCGAATTCACTTCGCGCAGTTCCGGAATTCGGTAGCTGTCCCCGATCTACCCGATCTAGGCCTGGGCGCCTTCGACGAAGCGCATCTGCGCGGAGTCGAGGTGGCGGCGCACCGCTTCGATGCGCTGCTGCAGCTCCGGGAGCTCGGCGGCCGGCGCGCCGCGCTCGACGAGCCGGCACTGGGCGGCGGCCCACTTGAAGCCGTAGAGCGAGAAGCTGCCGGCGAGCTTGTGCGCGAGGCGCCGGGCGGCGGCGCGGTCGTCCTTCGCGAGGAGCGCGGCGATGTCGTCGAGCGCCTCGCGGCGCGAGAGGAAGAACGCGGGCAGCGTCGGGCGCAGGTCGACGTCGATGTCCACCGGGTCCTCCGCGGCGGGCTCGCGTTCCGCGGCCTTGCGCCCCGGCGCGGCGGCCGGGCCGCCGGAGAGGATCTTCCACAGGGTCTCGCGCGGCGCGGGCTTGGTGAGGTAGTGGTCGCAGCCCGCGGCGAGCGCGCGGCGGATCGAGGTCTCGTCGTCGTTGGAGGAGAACGCCACCACCACCGAAGGCTTGCGCTTCTCGGCCTTCTCGAGCAGGCGAATGAGCAGCGCCGCCTCGTAGCCGCTCATCACCGGCATCTCGAGGTCGAGGAACACGTAGTCGTACGGCTCCTTCTTCAGCGCCTCGATCGCGGCGCGGCCGTTCACCGCCATGGTGACCTTCGCGAGCGGCGGCGTCGGCAGGTAGCGCTTCATCACCAGGCGGTTGAACTCGTCGTCGTCCACGACCAGCACCGCGAGCGGCGGCAGCGCGGGCATGCGCGCCGGCGAGGCGCGCTCGACCGAGGGCGAAGCGGTGGCGGGCTCGGCGTCGGCCGGCGCCTCGGCGAGCTGGATCGTCACCGTGGTGCCCTCCGCCTCGGAGGTGCGCATGGTGATGTTGCCTTCCTGCACGCGCGCCATGAGGAGCGCGGAGTAGGTGCCCAGGCCCAGCCCCTCCGGCTTGCCCGCGGTCGAGTACTTCTCGAAGAAGCGCCCGCGCACCGACTCGGGGACCGCGCCGGCGTTGTGCACGTGCACCAGCGCGCCGAGGCCGGACTGGATCGTCACCGTCACCGTGCCGCCTTCCGGCGAGGCCTCGATCGCGTTCTTGAGCAGGTTCGCGAGCATGGAATAGCAGAGGAGCTCCTCCGCGCGCGCGAGCACCTGGCCCTCCTTCTTCTTCACCTCGATCGCAATCGACTTCGACGCTGCCTGGCTCTCCAGGTCGCCGATCACCTTGGTGACGAGGTCGACGAGGTCCACCGCCTGGGGCCGGAACGTGTAGCGCCCCTGCTCCATGCGGAAGAGATCGAGCGACAGGTTGACGAGGTTCAGGATGCGGTAGCCCGCGCGCTCGACGATGTTGAGGAGCTGGTGCTCCTCGGAGGTGAGGCCGCGCGCCTCGCGCAGCAGGCGCGGCACGGCGATGATGCTGTTCAGCGGCGTCTTCAGGTCGTGGCGCGACATGCGCTCCACCTCCTCGCGCAGGCGCACGCTTTCGCGCAGCGCCTCCTCCTGCTCGCGCTGCGCGGTGATGTCGGCGATCGCGGCGATCCAGCGCGTGACGAAGCCCTTCTCGTCGCGCACCGCGACGCCGCTCGCCTGGATCCAGACGTAGCCGCCATCGGCGCGCTGCAGGCGGTACTGCTCGGGCGAGTAGAACGTGCCCTGCGGGCCCTCGGGGCCCCTGCCGAGGATGAAGGCCTGCCAGCGCTTCGTGACGCGCTGGCGGTCGTCGGGATGGATGAGGCCCTTGAAGTAGTCG
>DASZQH010000355.1:0-6008 GCA_035549805.1 Burkholderiales bacterium | reverse complement strand
CGAAAGCTATTGGCCCGACGATCTCAAGCCGCCGCGCTGGTACGCCCCGACCGAGCGGGGCCTCGAAGGCCGCATCCGCGAACGCATCGCGGAGCTGCGCGCCATGGACGAAGAGGCACGGAAAAGAAAATGATCGACATCCAGCTCCTGCGCAAGGACGCCGACGCGGTCGCCAGGAAACTGGCGACCCGCGGACCGAACGCGTTCGACGTCAGCCGCTTCCGCGAGCTCGAAGGCAAGCGCAAGGAGGTCCAGACCGCCGCCGAGCAGGCCCAGGCCGCGCGCAACAAGCTGGCGAAGGAGATCGGCCAGGCCAAGGCCAAGGGCGGCGATGCCACGGAGCTCCTCGAGCAGGGGAACCGCCTCAAGGCGGCGGCCGACGCCTGCGAGGTCGAGATGGAAAAGCTGCGCGTCGAGATCGACGATTTCCTCGGGCGCATCCCGAACATCCCGCACGAGTCCGTGCCGATCGGCGCGTCCTCGGAGGACAACCGCGAGGAACGGCGTTGGGGCGAGCCCCGCCGGCTCGACTTCCCGGCAAAGGACCATGTCGACATCGGCGAGCGCCTGGGCGGGCTCGACTTCGCCACCGGGGCGAAGATCGCCGGGAGCCGCTTCGTCGTCATGAGGGGCGCCGTGGCGCGGCTGCACCGCGCGCTCGCGCAATTCATGCTCGACGTGCACACGCGCGAGCACGGCTACACCGAGGTCTACGCGCCTTATATGGTTTCGGCCGCCTGCGCGGATGGGGTCTCCAGCCTGGCCAAGTTCAAGGACGACCTGTTCAAGATCGAAGGCCGCGATCTCTTCCTGATCCCGACGGCGGAGTACCCGGTGACCAACTTCGTGCGAGAGGAGATTCTGGCGCCCGAGTCGCTGCCCCTCAGGATGGTCTGCCATTCGCCGTGCTTCCGCTCCGAAGCCGGCTCGGCGGGCAAGGACACCCGCGGCATGATCCGCAACCACCAGTTCGACAAGGTGGAGATCCTGCAGGTCGTCCACCCGGCGAAGTCGTACGAAGCCCACGAGGAGCTGACGGGGCACGCGGAAGCGATCCTGAGGAAGCTCGAGCTGCCCTACCGGGTGATGACCTTGTGCACCGGGGACATGGGCTTCTCCTCCGCGAAGACCTACGACCTGGAGGTCTGGTTGCCCGGGCAGGGGGCCTATCGCGAGATCTCCTCCTGCTCCAACTTCGAGGCCTTCCAGGCGCGGCGCATGCAGGCACGGTTCCGCAACGAGAAGGGCAAGCCGGAGCCGGTCCATACCCTGAACGGGTCGGGGCTCGCGGTCGGCCGCACGCTCGTCGCGATCCTCGAGAACGGCCAGCAGCGCGACGGATCGGTCATGATCCCTTCGGCGCTGCGGCCCTATCTGGACGGACAGGAGCGAATCTCCCCGGCCTGATAAAATCCGGTTTCGCACGCTCGACCGCGGAGAGATGGCAGAGTGGTCGAATGCGGCAGACTCGAAATCTGTTGTACCGCTTGCGGTACCGGGGGTTCGAATCCCTCTCTCTCCGCCACTTTTCCCAGAAGGCGCCCCAGCGTCGATGAGCAATGCGTCCTTGCAGGTCCAGTTCGACCCCTCCGCCGCCCGCTTCGGTTCTTCCCGCTCCCAGAAGCGGCTCGAGGACGACCGGCTCCTCGTCGGCAAGGGCTTGTACAGCGACGACCGCGTGCTACCGAACCAGGCGTGGCTGGTGCTCGTGCGCTCGCCCTATTCCCATGCCCGCATCACCTCGGTAGACCTAGCGGCCTGCCGTGGCGCGCCCGGCGTGGTGGCCGCGTGGTCGATGTCCGACCTGCGCGCGGACGGCGTGAAGCACATCCCGTTTCCCCCGCTCTTCAAGCAGGCCGACGGCTCGCCGATGGCGGCGCCCGCGCGCACGCCGCTTGCCGACGGAACGGTGTACTACGTCGGGCATGCGGTCGCCGCTATCGTCGCTGAAACGCGCGAGCAGGCGCAGGACGCCGCCGAGCTCGCCGCGCTCGACTACGAGGAGCTGCCCTGCGTGGTGGACCCCCGCGAAGCGATTCGTCCCGATGCGCCGCTGCTGTTCGAGGGTGCGCCCGGCAACGTCGCGGCGCAGACGGTGTACGGCGACGCGGCGGCTGCTGCAAAGGCATTCGCGGAGGCGGCGCACGTCGTCGAGCTTGAGCTGCACAACCAACGGCTCAATGCGATGGCGCTCGAGCCGCGGGCGTTCGTCGGCGTCTTCGAGGGCGGCCGGACCACCCTCTACACGCAGAACCAGACGCCGAGCGCCGCGCGCGACCTGCTGCCGGTGGCGCTCGGCGGCACGGCGAAGGACTATCGCGTCGTGAACGGCGACATCGGCGGCGGCTTCGGCATGAAGACCGGGCTGACGCCCGAGGACGTGCTCGTCTGCTACGCCGCGCGCAAGCTCGGCCGCCCGGTGAAGTGGCGCGCCGACCGCAGCGAGGAGTTCCTCGCCGCGCACATGGGCCGCGACATGCATTTCAAGGGTGCGCTCGCGCTGGATCGCGAAGGGCGCTTCCTCGCCTTGAAGATGGACATGCTCGGCAACATCGGCGCGGTGCCGGTCGGCTCCTCCGCGATGATCCCGCTCATGATGGTGGCGAAGGTGACGACCTCGGTCTACCGGGTGCCCGTCGTCGATTATCGCTGTCGCGTCGTCCTCACCAACACCATGGCGACCGGCGCGTACCGCGGCGCCGGCCGCCCCGAGGGCAACTACCTGATGGAGCGGCTGATCGAGAAAGCGGCGCGGAAGACCGGCATCGATGGCGTGGAGCTGCGCCGTCGCAATTTCCTGAAGCCCGCCGATTTTCCGTACCGCACCCACGCGGGCGAGACCTACGACGCCGGCGAGTTCGCGCGCATGCTCGATCGCGTGCTCGAGGCCGCGGACTGGGTCGGATATCCGGCGCGCGCCGACGAATCGCGACGCCGCGGCAAGCTGCGCGGACGCGGCGTCTCGAGCTACCTCGAGTGGACCGGCGCGCTGCCGACCGAGACCGTCGACTTCGAGGTCGCCGCGGACGGCACCGTGACGGTGTACTCCGGCACGCAGGCGATGGGGCAGGGTCTCGAGACCGCCTACACGCAGCTCGTCATGGAGCTGCTCGAGGTCGGCGCGGACAAGGTCCGCATCGTGCAGGGGGACACGGATCGCGCCAACGGCGTCGGCAGCGTTGGTTCCCGCTCCGCGTTCGTCGGCGGCTCCGCCGTCGTCGCTGCCGGCCGCAAGGCGGTGGCGCGCGGCAAGGAGCTGGCGGCAGAGGCGCTCGAGGCGGCGAGCACCGACATCGAGTTCCGCGCCGGACGCTTCGGCATCGCGGGCACCGATCGCTCGATCGGCCTGGGCGAGCTCGCCGCGCGGCAGCCCGAGAGGCGGATCCGCGTTTCCGCGACGGAGACGCCATCGACGCCTTCCTGGCCGAACGGCGCGCAGGTGAGCGAGGTCGAGGTGGATCCGGAGACCGGGCGGGTCACGCTGTGCCGCCTCGTGAGCTGCGACGACATCGGCCGCATCATCAATCACATGATCGTCGAGGGGCAGATCCACGGCGGCATGGCGCAAGGCGTCGGCCAGGCGCTCTACGAGCAGGTCATCTACGAGCCCTCCGGCGGGCAGGTACTCACGGGCTCGCTGATGGACTACTGCGTGCCGCGCGCGGACGATCTGCCGCCCATGACGGCGACCTTCGATGAATCGATCCCCTGCAAGACGAACCTGCTCGGCGTGAAGGGCGTCGGCGAGATCGGCACGATCGGCGCCGTGCCGGCGGTCGTGCACGCGGTGCTCGATGCGTTGCGCGAGCGCGATATCGAGCATCTCGAGATGCCGCTCACGCCGGAGAAAGTGTGGCGGGCGCTGCACGGCAGCTAGGCGCCGCCTAGGTGCTATATTGGCCCGCTTCATGAGCGCAGTCATGAACGGGCCCCTCGAGCGCGGCCGCGCCAGCCCCCGGGCGCTCAACTATGGCATCGCCGCATCGCTCGTCATCCATGCCGTACTGCTGTTTCTCGTGTCGCTCGACCGGGAATCGGCGCGCGCGCCCGCATCCCCCGGGCCGATCGTCGCGCGACTCGTCGCGCCGCCGCAGCCGGCGCCCGCGCCGCAGCCGGAGCCGCCGAAGCCTCGCGCACCGGAGCCGCCCGCTCCTGTTGTCAAGCCCGCGCCCATCGTGAAGCCCGCTCCGGTCGTGAAGCCGGCGCCGGAAGTGAAGCCGAGCCCGATTCCGCTTCCCGCGCCCCAGCCGCCGCAGAAGGCCACGCCCGAATCGTCGCCAAGACCGGTCCCGCAGCCGCCGATTCCGCAGCAGGTGCCCGGGCCCACCGCTCCAGTCGCGCCATCGGCATCAGCTGACGCAAGCGCCCCTGCGCCTCAGGCCGCCGACGTCGCCGACAGGAAGGCCCTCATCAACCGCTACGGAATCCAGTTGAAGCTGCAGATGCGCAAATACAACCAGTATCCAAGAGTTGCTCTCGACAACAATTGGGAAGGCAAGGGGGAATTGGTGCTGGTGATCGGCCCGAACGGGATGATCGCGGAAGTCCGGATCGTCCATTCGACCGGATACGAGATCCTCGACAAGGCCATGGCCGAGAATGTCCGCAAGGCCAAACCACTCGTTCCGATTCCCGAGGGGCTGCGCGGCCGGGAATTTTCGATCGAGATCCCGTATGAGTGGCGCCTAGTCGACGCGCGTTAGTCTGCGATCAGCTACTCAGGGCGGAACGCGACCACATGGTCGACGTCGAGCCGGATGCCGATGCGCTCGCCGAGCGCGTGGTTGTGATGGCTCGGCACCAGCGCGAGCACCTTGCGACCGCTTTCCAGGCGCAGCGTGTACAGAATTTCCGCGCCGCGGAACGCCTTGTGCAGGACCTCCGCCCGCGTCGGCGCCGCGTCGTCGTGCACGACGTCGTCGGGGCGCAACAGGACTTCCAGCTCGCCGGCGCCTTCGCGCGCCCCGGCGCGCGGCAGGACGCCGAGCTCGATCTCGATGCGATCCGCCCCGAGGGCGCGCGCCGGCAGGAAGACGCCCTGCCCGACGAAGTCGGCGACGAAGCGGTTGCCGGGACGGTGGTACAGGTCGTAGGGCCCGGCCCATTGCTGGATGCGGCCCTCGTGCAGCACGCCGATCTCGTCGGCCATGGAGAAGGCTTCCTGCTGGTCGTGCGTCACGAGGATCGCCGTGGCGCCGCTCGCCTTGATGATGTCCCGCACCTCGAGCGACAGGCGCTCGCGCAGGTCGACGTCGAGGTTCGAGAACGGCTCGTCCAGCAGCAGCAGCTCGGGCCGCGGCGCCAGGGCGCGCGCCAGGGCGACACGCTGCTGCTGGCCGCCGGAGAGCTCGTGCGGATACTTCTTGAGCACGGCGTCCAGGCCGACCAGCGCGGCGAGCTCGCGGATGCGCACGCCGCGCGCCTGCGCGTCGAGCGCGCGCAAGCCGAAGGCGATGTTGTCCTCCACGCGCAGGTGCGGGAAGAGGGCATAGTCCTGGAACACCATGCCGATGCGTCGCTGCTCGGGTGGAACGTCGTGGCCTGCACCGGACACGACCTTGCCGTCGAGCACGATGCGTCCCTCGCGCGGCGTCTCGAATCCGGCGATGCAGCGCAGGACGGTCGTCTTGCCGCAGCCGCTCGGCCCGAGCAGGCAGCCGATGACGCCGCGCCGCAGCTCGAACGAAAGCCCGCGCACCACCTCCTGCTCGCCATAGGCGTGCGACAGCGATTCGACGCGGAGGAGCGGGCTGGCATGCATCATTCGAGTATAACAATTCTCATTCCCAGCTAGAATCCGTATCACTTAAATTTCAAAGAGTTACATGCAAAGGTTGGGAACCCTTGGGACGGGCACCCTGATCGTCGCCGGCGTGCTCGCGTTGCCGGTGATCGCCGTGCTCGCCAGCGTCTTCGGCGGGGCCACGGAAGCGTGGCGGCACATCGCCGCCACGCTGTTGCCGCGATACGTCTGGAACACGCTCCTGCTCGCGCACGGGGTGGGACTC
>DASZQH010000354.1:0-11963 GCA_035549805.1 Burkholderiales bacterium | reverse complement strand
GTGCGGGCAACGACACGCTGGTGGGCGGGCTGGGGAACGATCTCTACATCGTCGATGCCACCACCGACGTGGTGACGGAGCTCGCCAACGCCGGCTCCGACACGATCGAGAGCTCGGCGACCTACTCGATCGCGGCGCGCGGCGCGGTCGAGCACCTGACCCTCACCGGCTCTGCGCACGTCAACGCCACCGGCAACGCGCTGGCGAACATCCTCACCGGCAATGGCGGCAACAACTCCCTCGACGGCGGCGCGGGCAACGACACGATGGTGGGCGGGCTGGGCGACGACACGTACGTGCTGAGCGTGGCCGGGGAAGCGCCGACGGAGCTCGCCGGCGAAGGCAACGACACGGTGCGCATCGCGTACAACGTCTCGGTGGCGACGCCGCTGGACCTGGATGCGTTCGCGAGCATCGAGAACTTGGTGGTGACGGGCACGGGCGCGTTCCACCTGGACGGCACGGACGAGGCGAACCGGCTCACCGGCAATGCGTCGGCGAATTCGCTGAGCGGCGGGCTGGGGAACGACACGCTGGATGGCGGCACGCTGGTGGACACGATGGCCGGCGGCGAAGGCGACGACCTGTACGTCCTGAGCATGCTGACCGACCGCGTGATGGAAGACGACGGCCAAGGCAACGACACGGTGCGCATCGGCTTCAACACCGCCGCGGCGCTGACGGTGAGCCTCGCGGCGGTGAACACCTACTCGGCGAACGTCGAGAACCTGGAGGTGATGGGCACGGGGCTGTTCAACCTCACCGGGGACGAAGGCGCCAACGTGCTGCGCGGCAACGCGCAGGCGAACGTGCTCGACGGCGGCCTGGGCGCGGACACGCTGGAAGGGGGCAACGGCAACGACGTCTACAAGGTCGACGACGTGGGCGATCGCGCGGTCGACACGGTGGCCGGGGCGCTCGGCGGCGCGGCAGACCGGGTGGAAACGACCCTGGACGCCTTCGCCTTCGACGAGGCGCACGAGGCGGGCCTGGAGCAGCTTCGCTTCATGACAGCGAACGTGGGCGCGGCGGGCACGGGGAATGGGCTCAACAACTCGATCACCGGCAACTCGGGCGACGACACCCTGGACGGCGGTGCGGGCAACGACACGCTGGTGGGCGGGCTGGGGAACGATCTCTACATCGTCGATGCCACCACCGACGTGGTGACGGAGCTCGCCAACGCCGGCTCCGACACGATCGAGAGCTCGGCGACCTACTCCATCGCCCCGACTGCGCTCGCGCAGGTCGAGCATCTGACCCTCACCGGCACGGCGAACATCAACGCCACCGGCAATACTCAGGCGAACATCCTCACCGGTAACAGCGGCAACAACTCGCTCGCTGGCGGCACCGGCAACGACACGCTGCTGGGCGGCGAGGGCAACGACACGCTGAGCGGCGGCGCAGGCATCGACACGCTGCAAGGCGGCGACGGCGACGATACCTACCTCATGGATGCGACCGCCGACACGATGGTCGAGGCGGGCGACGGCGGCATCGACACGGTCGTCGTGGCGATGACGTACACCCTCGTCGAGGGGAACGTCGAGAACGTGACGCTCTCGGGGACGGCTGCCATCCATGCCACCGGCAACTCCAGCGCCAACACGCTGACCGGCAACACGGCGAACAACGTGCTCTCCGGGCTCGGCGGGGACGACACGCTGGTCGGAGGCGCAGGCGCCGACACGCTCCAGGGCGGCGAAGGCAACGACTCGCTTGCCGGCGGCGCGGGGATCGACTCGCTGGTCGGCGGTGCGGGCGACGACATTTATGTCTACGACGGCACGGACGACCTGCGGATCGAGGCGTTCGACGGCGGCCACGACGCCATCTTCAGCACCACGTCCTTCGCGTTGACGAACGCGCCGAACATCGAGGCCGTGATCCTCGGCGGAAGCGCCGACATCAATGCCGTCGGCAACGAAGCCGACAACCTCCTGCTCGGCAACAGCGGCGCCAACAGCCTCGAGGGCGGCGGCGGCGCCGACACGCTCGACGGCGCCGGCGGGAACGACTTCCTCAACGGCGGCTTCGGCGACGACCTGTACTACGTCGACCATGCCGCCGACCAGGTCTTCGAGCTGGGCGGGAACGACACCGTGGTGACCTCGGTCACCTACACCCTCGGTGCCACCGCCATCGAGTCCATCCAGCTCGCCGGCAGCTCGGACATCGGCGCCACCGGCAACGAGCTCGCGCAGACGATCACCGGGAACGCCGGCAGCAACGCCCTGTCCGGCCTGGCCGGCGACGACACGCTCGACGGCGCCGCCGGCGCCGATTCCATGGACGGCGGCGCCGGCAACGACACCTATCACGTCGACGATTCCGGTGATGCCATCACGGAGGCGAGCGGCACCGACACCGTGCGCTCGTCGATCACGTTCGCGCTCGCCGCCGACCTCGAGCATCTCGTCCTCACGGGAACGGGGAACATCGACGCGACCGGCAATGCGTCCGCCAACGCGCTCACCGGCAACGCCGGGAACAACGTGCTCGACGGAGGCTCGGGCAACGACACGATGACCGGCCTGGGCGGCGACGACACCTATCACCTCAACACCAATACCGACGTGGTGGTCGAGGCCGCCGGCGGCGGCGTCGATACCGTCATCTACGCCGGGACCGGTGGCTTCATCGTCGCGGCGAACGTCGAGATCGTCCAGCTTGCCGGCAGCGCGAATTCCAACGCCCTCGCGAGCGGCGCCACGCAGTCGCTGGTGATGACGGGGAACGAGGGCAACAACAGCTTTTCCGGGGGCACCGGCGACGACACGATCTCGGGTGGCGCCGGCGACGACTTGATCAGCGCCTCGCTGGGGAATGACCGCCTGCTCGGCGAAGGCGGCGCCGACATCATCGACGGCAGCAATGGCATGGACGACCTCGCCGGCGGTGAGGGTAACGACACGCTGGAGGGCGGGAGCGGTCACGACACGCTCGACGGCGGCGCGGGCAACGATTCCATGCGGGGCGGCGACGGCGACGACACCTACTACGTCGACAGCGCCCTCGACGTCCTCGGCGGCGAGTCCGGCAGCGCCAGCGGCGGCATCGACACGGTTCATGCCTCGGTGGACTACTCGCTCGCGAGCTTCTCCAACTACGAGAACCTGGTCCTGGTCGGCGCGGCGCTCCACGGCACCGGCAACAGCTCGGGCAACACGATAACCGGAACCAGCGGAGACAACTCTCTCGTCGGCGGGTCCGGCAACGACAGCCTGATCGGCGGCGACGGCGCCGACACCCTCAACGGTGGGTTCGAGAACGACACGCTGGCCGGCGGCGCGGGCGACGACGTCTACCTCGCGTCTTCCTTCGCGACGATCTTCGAGGACGCCGACAGCGGGACGGACACGATCCGGGTGTCCGGCAGCGGCGTGATCATCGCGGCGAACGTCGAGAACCTCGAGATCTCGGGTGGCGGCAACGTGGCGGCGACCGGGAACGGCCTCGCCAACTCGATGCTCGGCGGCACGGGCCTCGACACGCTGAATGGCAGCGATGGCGACGACACCCTGAGCGGCGGCGACAACAGCGACCGGCTGGACGGCGACGCCGGCGCGGACGTGATGATCGGCGGCGCCGGACACGATGCCTACGTCCTGGACGACCTGCTGGACACCATCGTCGAGACCGCGGACGGCGGCACCGACGTGCTCCTGGTCAGCTACTCGACCGACGTCCCGGTGCTCATCGACCTCTTCACTTTCGCGGACGGCTTCCTGGAGTCCGCGCAGGCCCTCGGCACCGGCGAGTTCAGCTTCGCGGGGAACGCCGCGGCGAACAACCTCGTCGGCAACGCCTCCGCCAATACGCTGCAGGGCGGCGACGGGAGCGACTCACTGCAAGGATGGGGCGGCGATGACAGCCTATCCGGCGGTATCGGCAACGACTCGCTCTATGGCGGCCAGCAGTTCAGCGCGGTGGCGAGCGGCAATGACACGCTCGATGGCGGAGCCGGGGCCGACTCGATGGCGGGCGGCAGCGGCGACGACGTCTACCTGGTGGACTCCGCTAGCGACATCGTGAGCGAGGGCGGCACGTTCGACGACGGGAACGACACGGTCATCGCCTCGGTCAGCTATACCGTTCCCTTCACCTCCATCATCGAGCTTCTGCTCCTCGCCCCGGGCGCGGGGAACATCGACGGGCATGGCAGTGCGAGCGCGAACGCGATCGTCGGCAACGAGGGCGACAACGTCCTGTCGGGCGGCGTCGCGATTCTCATGCCGGGCAACGACACCCTCACCGGCGGCGGCGGCGCGGACACGTTCTATTTCGCAGCCCGCGACGGCGTCGACGTCATCACCGACTTCAGCGTGGCGGACGGCGACCGCATCCGCATCGCGGCCTCGCAGTTCGCCTTCGGCGCAGGAGCGCTCGACCCGGCAGAGTTCCTTTCCGGCGAGGGGATCACCGAAGGAAGCGGCGCCTCCGGCGCGCAGATGGTCTACGACACCGCAACCGGGCACCTGTACTACGACGCGGACATCGCCTCCCCTGGCAGCGTGCATTTCGCGACGTTGACCGGGATCCCCACGTTGTCCGCCGCCGATTTCGAGGTCACGTAGCGCGGCGCCCACCGGCTAGCCGGGCGGCTTGATCTCCGGCGCATCGGTGTCGATGCGCCCTTTCCGCAGCTTCTCGCGCGCCATGCCGGCGAGCGCCTCGTAGCGCTTGAGGTAGCGGCACAGCTCTTCCTCGTCGAGCTGCTCCAGGTCGAGGATCGCGTTGTGCGCGCCCTGGGTGGCGCGGATCAGCTCGTCGAGCTTGATCTGGATCGCTACCGTGTCGCGGTTCTGCGTGTTCTGGATCACGAACACCATCAGGAACGTGACGATGGTGGTCGAGGTGTTGATCACGAGCTGCCAGGTGTCGCTGAAGCCGAAGAACGGCCCGCTCGCCGCCCAGAGGACGACGGCGAGGCAGGCGATGCCGAACGCCGCGGGGCGGCCGAGGAGCGCGGCGATCTGGCGCGCGAGGTTGGCGAAGCGCCAGGGGCGGAGCGCGGTCCGGTCGAGGTCGCGGACCGCGGTCGAATGGTTGTCGAGGATGCTGGACACGGGACTCTCCTTTCGTCCCGCTGCTGCAAGTTCAGGGCCTGCCTGCCTCCAGGAAGGAGATGTCGCCGTACTGGGCGAGCGTGCTCGAGCCGGTGTTGTCGGAGTCGGTCATCACGCCGACCGCGACCACGTCCCACGGGTTCTCGCCGAAGGCCTTGCGGAAGTCTTCGTAGACGTTGCGCCGCACCTTTACCCAGCGCCCCAGCTTCGCGGTGCCGCTCTCGGCGACGATCATGCGCACGCGGCCGATGTGCGGGTTGTGCACCACGGTGCCGACCGGCAGGTCGTTCGACCAGATGTACATCAGCGTGGCGTAGGGCATCGCGCGGCCGGAGAGCGCCTTCGCCATCCGCATCTTGGCGCGGTCGCCCTCGCCCAGCTTCGCGGCGTCGCCGTGGAAGGAGACCACGACGCGCACCGGCGAGTCCTCGCGCGCCGCGAGGCGCGGGTCGGCGCCCTCGATGAGCCGCGGCACGCGCCAGCGCCACTCGAGCGTGGGATGGGTCTGCGGGCGCACGCGGACGTAGCGGTAGAGCCCGGACGCGGCGCGCTCCGAGCGCGCCTCGAGCGCGACCTGCCCTTCGGACTCGACGAGCGCGTACTGCGTGCGCGGCTTCCACGGCACCACGACGTAGGTCTTCCATCGCTCCGGGAGCGGCTCGCTCGCCCTCTTCTGCGAGAAGCGCGCGATCTCGACCACCGGCGCGCGCTCGCGCTCGAGCGCCGCGACCACCGCCGACGAGCCGAGCAGGTCGTCCTGCGGCGCGGTGGCGCAGCCGGCCGCGAGCGCCAGCGCGCAGAGTCCCGCCAGCGCTTTCACGGCGCGCGGCGGAACGTGATGTCGCCGTAGTAGGCTAGCCCGGGCTGGCCGCCGTTGTCGATGTCGGTGTAGATCGCCACGCCGACGATATTCCCCGGCTCCTCGCCGAAAGCGCGCACGTAGTCCTTGCGGACATCGCGCTTGAACGCCTGCCAGCGGTCGTAGTGCCCCTCGCCGGAAGGCAGCGCGATCAGGCGCACCCGGTCGCTGTACGGGCTGCGCAGGATCGATTCCGGCGGCGCCCCGTCCTGCCACACGTAGATCAGGCTCGCATAGGGGAACGCGGCGCCGGTGACCGCCTTCGCCATGCGCAGGTGGATGCGCTGCTCGAAGTCGAGCTTGGCCGGGTCGCCGTGGAACGCGAGCATCAGCCGCGCGCGGGGCGAAGGCTTCTTGGTCGAGGCCGCCGGCGCCGCGGCGGGCCGCGGCACGCGCCAGCTCCACTCCAGCACCGGGTGGCGCTGCGGGTCGACGCGGATGAGGCGCTGCAGCGCGGACTGGCCTTCCTTCGCGTCCGCGCACATGCAGACGATGCCGTCGACCTCGACGGCGTGGTAGCGCGTGCGCGGGCTCCCCGGCCTCAGCGTATAGGGCTGCCAGCGCTCGGCGCCGACCGCATCGCGCGGCAGCTCGGAGAAGCGCGCCACGGGCACGACGTCGCCCTCCTCGAGCGGCAGCTCGCGAACCAGCGCGGTGGACGAGAGCAGGCCGTCGTCCTGCGGCGGCGCTTCCTCGTCGGGCGGCGTGCCCGCGCAGCCCGCGAGCAGCAGGAGCGGTACCAGAACCCGGATCTTTCGCAGCATGCCCTCCCCCTCCGCGCCGAGGGTAGCGAGATCAGAGGGCTTCGCGCAAGGTGCGGCGCAGCGGCGCGTCGACCTCGTCGGCGAAGCGCCCGAGGGCGCCGACGAGGACGTCGCGCTGCAGCCGGTACAGGACCTTCTGCCCCTGCCGCTCCGAGGCGACGAGGCCCGCGGCGAGCAGCACGGCGAGGTGGCGCGAGACCCCGGGCGGCGTCATGCCCAGGCGCTCCGCGAGCTCGGTGGTGGTCAGGGCGCTCTGCGAGACGCTCGCCAGGATGCGGCGGCGGGGCGGCGACGCGAGCGCGGCGAAGATCGCGTCCATGGGCGCAAGATTAACAAAGCTGTTAATGGTTTTGCAAAGCCGCCCCCGGCTGTGCTTCAATGCGCCGACACCACACCTCTTCAGGGAATCCCAGAATGGCGAAGGCAAAGGCAGGACCGCTGTCGATGGCGGACCGCGACGGCTGGATCTGGTACGACGGCAAGCTGGTGCCGTGGCGCGACGCCACCACCCACGTCCTCACCCACTCGCTGCACTACGGCCTCGCCGTCTTCGAGGGCGTGCGCGCGTACAAGACCGAGATCGGCACCGCGATCTACCGCCTGCGCGAGCACACGCAGCGCCTGCTCAACTCCGGCCACATCTACATGATGAAGATCCCGTACTCGCTCCAGCAGCTGATGGACGCGCAGTGCGAGGTGGTGCGCAAGAACGGCCACGAGGCCTGCTACATCCGCCCGATCGCCTTCTACGGCTCGGAGAAGATGGGCGTCTCGCCCATCGGCGCGCGCGTGCACGTCGCGATCGCCTGCTGGCCCTGGGGCGCCTACCTCGGGCCGGACGCGCTCGAGAAGGGCATCCGGGTGAAGACCGCCTCCTACGCGCGCCACCACGTCAACGTGACGATGGCGCGCGCCAAGATGTCCGGCACCTATCCGAACTCGGTGCTCGCCACGCTGGAAGCCACGCAGCACGGCTATGACGAGGGCCTGCTCCTCGACGTCGACGGCTTCGTCGCGGAAGGCGCGGGCGAGAACATCTTCGTCATCAAGGACGGCGTGATCTGGGAGCCCGAGCTCACCTCGGCCCTCACCGGCATCACCCGCTCCTCGGTGATCGACCTCGCCGAGGGCCTGGGCTACAAGGTGAAGGCGAAGCGCCTGACGCGCGACGACATCTACATCGCCGACGAGTGCTTCTTCACCGGCACGGCGGCGGAAGTGACGCCGATCCGCGAGCTCGACGGGCGTATCATCGGCGCCGGCAAGGCCGGGCCGATCACCAAGGCCCTGCAGAAGGCCTTCTTCGACGTGGTCACCGGCAAGGACAAGAAGCGCCGCTCATGGCTGACACCAGTAACCAGAAAGAAGTAGCGGTCACCGAGAAGGATTTGCCGCTGCACTGCCCGATGCCCGGCGCGCCGCTGTGGGCGCGCCATCCGCGCGTGTTCCTCGACGTGGTGCAGGGGCGCCAGGCGCTATGCCCCTACTGCGGGACGAAGTACACCTACCAGGGCAAGGCGCCCAAGGGGCACTGAGGACCACTCGTTGCCGCGCCTTCTCGTCGTCGCGCCGAACTGGATCGGCGACGCGCTGATGGCGCAGCCGCTGCTCGCGCGGCTGCACGAGAAGAGCCGCGGCCTGCAGGTCGACGTGCTGGCGCCCGAATGGGTCGCGCCCGTGGTGCGGCGCATGCCCGAGGTCTCGCGCGTGGTCGTCGCGCCGTTCCGCCACGGGCCGCTCGCGCTCGGCGCGCGCTGGCGCCTCGGGCGGGAGCTGCGCGCGAGCCGCTACGACCAGGCGCTCGTGCTCCCGAATACGTGGAAGGCGGCCCTCGTGCCGTTCTTCGCCGACATCCCGCTGCGCAGCGGCTACGTCGGCGAGTCCCGCTACGGCCTGCTCAACCTGCTCTACAAGGCGCGGGGCGCCCCGATGCTCGAGCACTACGCGCAGCTCTCGGAGCCGCCCGGCAAGCCCGCGCAGGGGCCGTTCGCCCGGCCGCGCCTGCGCTTCGCCGCCCACGACGTCGCCGCGGCGCGCGCCAAGTTCGGCGTCCCGGAGACCTACGTGGTGCTATGCCCCGGCGCCGAGTACGGCCCGGCCAAGCGCTGGCCGTACTTCGACGTCCTTGCGCGCGAGCTGCCCATCCCGAAGGTCATCCTCGGGTCGGCGAAGGACCTGGAGGCGGCGCGGGGCATCGAGGGACAGAACCTGGCCGGCAAGACCACGCTGGACGAAGCCGTCGACCTCATAGCCGGCGCGCGCTACGTCGTGACGAACGACTCCGGCCTGATGCACGTCGCCGCGGCGCTCGGCCGGCCCCTCGTCGCGCTGTTCGGGTCGTCCAGCCCGGTCCACACGCCCCCGCTCTCGGACGCGGCGAAGGTGCTCTGGCTCAAGGTCGAGTGCAGCCCCTGCTTCCAGCGCGAATGCCCGCTCGGGCATTTCCGTTGCATGCGCGAGATGACGGTGGAAATGGTGCGCGCACAAATCCAGAATATCGCGCCATGAGCCGCATCTTCCCCACCTCCCAGGACGCCGAGGCCGCCTTCTACGAGGCGCTCGAGCGCACCGACCTGGAGCTCATGATGGCGGTGTGGTCGGAGGACGAGGAGATCGTCTGCATCCATCCTGGCGGGCCGCGCCTGTGCGGCCAGGACCAGGTGCGCGAGAGCTGGGCGCAGATCTTCGCCGGCGGCGGCCGGGCGCGCGTGCACATCACGCAGCAGGTCTCGATCACGGGAATGATGCTCGCGGTGCACAGCGTGTTCGAGAACTTCGTGCTCGAGGACGCGCCGGCGCGCGACAAGCGCCCGCCGCCCGTGGTCGCGACCAACGTGTACCTGCGCAGCCCGTCGGGCTGGCGCATGATCGTCCACCACGCCTCGCCGGCGCCGGGCCAGGCGGCCCCGCCCGCGCCCGCCCCGGCACCCAAGGTCGTTCACTGAATTTCCCCTACCAAGCGCCGGCCTGGCTCGCCGGCGGCCACGCGCAGACGATCTGGCCCGCGCTGCGGCCCCCGCCGGCGGTGCCGCTTTCGCGCGAGCGCTGGGATACGCCGGACGGCGACTTCATCGACGTGGACTTCGCCGGGCCGGCGGCGGCGGCGCGCCTGGTGGTGCTGTTCCACGGCCTCGAGGGCGGCTCGGACAGCCACTACGCGCGCGCGCTGGCGGCCGAAGCGGCGCGCACCGGCGTGCGCCTCGCGATCCCGCACTGGCGCGGCTGCTCCGGCGAGCCGAACCGCCTGCGGCGGGCGTACCACTCGGGAGACAGCGCCGAGGTGGACTGGATCGCGCGCAAGCTCATGGGGGCGGGCAAGGAGCTGTACGCGGCGGGCGTTTCGCTCGGCGGCAACGCGTTGCTCAAGTGGCTCGGCGAGCAGGGCGCGGCGGCACGGGCCGTGGTGCGGCGCGCAGCGGCGGTATCGGCCCCGATCGACCTTCCCGCGGCGGGCACGGCGCTCGACCGGGGGCTGAACCGCTTCCTCTATACGCGCATGTTCCTTTCCACCCTCAAGCCGAAGACGCTCGCCAAGCTCGAGGCGTTCCCGGATCTCTGCGACGGCGCGCGCGTGCGCGGCGCGCGCACGTTCCGCGAGTTCGACGACGCCGTCACCGCGCGGCTGCACGGCTTTCGCGACGTCGACCACTACTGGACGAGCGCCGCGAGCGGCCCGTACCTCGAGGGGATCCGCGTGCCGACGCTGCTCCTCAACGCGCGCAACGATCCGTTCCTTCCGGCTCACGCGCTGCTCGCCGCCGCGCGCAAGGCCGCCCCGGAAGTATTGCTAGAATTCCCCGCGACCGGAGGCCATGTCGGCTTCCTGACCGCGCCCTTCCCGGGCCGGCACGACTGGCTTCCCCGACGCCTCTTCCAATTCCTGTTCCCGTGAACGTCCCCGCCGAAATCTTCCGCACCTACGACATCCGCGGCGTGGTCGGCCGCACCCTCACGCCGCAGATCGTGCGCGCCGTCGGGCGGGCGCTCGGCTCCCTGGCGCGCGAGCGCAAGGCCGCGACGTTCGCCGTCGGGCGCGACGGCCGCCTGTCCGGCCCCGAGCTCGCCGGCGCGCTCATGGAAGGCATGATGCAGGCCGGCGCCGACGTGATCGACATCGGCATGGCGCCCACGCCGGTCACCTACTACGCGGCCTTCCACCTCAACTGCGGCAGCTGCGTCTCGGTCACCGGCAGCCACAACCCGCCGGACTACAACGGCCTGAAGGTCGTCATCGGCGGCGACACGCTCTATGGCGACGAGATCCAGGCCGTGCGCCGGCGCATCGAGCAGGAGGACTACCTCGAAGGCCGCGGCCGGCGCTCCGCGACCTCGGTGATCGACGCGTATGTCTCGCGCATCACCTCCGACGTCAAGCTCGCGCGCCCGATGCGCATCGCGATCGACTGCGGCAACGGCGTCGCTGGCATGGTCGCGCCGCGCCTGTTCCGGGCGCTCGGCTGCGAGGTGGAGGAGCTCTACTGCGACGTGGACGGCACGTTCCCCAACCACCATCCCGATCCTTCCGTGCCGGAGAACCTCGCGGAGCTGATCGCGTGCGTCAAGGGCGGGGACGCCGAGCTCGGCATCGCCTTCGACGGCGACGGCGACCGCCTGGGCCTGGTGACGAAGGACGGCGAGGTCGTGTTCGCCGACCGCCAGCTGATGCTGCTCGCGAAGGACGTCCTGTCGCGCAACCCGGGTGCGCAGATCATCTACGACGTGAAGAGCACGCGCCTGCTCGCGCCCTGGATCGAGCGCCACGGCGGGCGGCCGCTCATCTGGAAGACCGGGCACTCGCTCATCAAGGCGAAGCTGAAGGAAACCGGCGCGCTCCTCGCGGGCGAGATGTCCGGCCACACGTTCTTCAAGGAGCGCTGGTACGGCTTCGACGACGCGCTCTACGGAGGCGCGCGGCTGCTCGAGGTCCTGGCGAAGGAGCGCGACCCGAACCAGGTCCTGCGCAGCCTGCCGAACGCCCCCTCGACCCCGGAACTGCATTGGCACCTCACCGAAGGCGAGCCGCACGCCCTGGTCGAAAAGCTGCAGCGCACCGCGCCTTTCCCCAATGCTGACAAGGTGCTGACGATCGACGGCGTGCGTGCCGAGTACAAGGATGGCTTCGGCCTCGCCCGCGCCTCGAATACCACGCCGGTCATCGTGCTACGCTTTGAAGCCGATACCGCGGGCGCGCTCGAGAGAATCAAGGATGAATTCCGCAAGGCACTTCAGCCGCTCAAGCCGGGCACGCCTCTTCCTTTCTAGCCTGCT
>DASZQH010000353.1:0-7658 GCA_035549805.1 Burkholderiales bacterium | reverse complement strand
AAGGCCTGCGGCTACCCCGAACAGGGCCTTCCCCGGCGTAATCTGGAGCGGGAGACGAGTCTCGAACTCGCGACCTTAACCTTGGCAAGGTTACGCTCTACCAACTGAGCTACTCCCGCAAAGAGGGCGCGATTATAGCAGCCCCGCTCAGCCGCGGAACGAGGCGTGCGGGAGGGCCTTGCGCAGGTAATAGAGCATCGACATGACGGTCAGCACCGCGGCCACGTTGATCAGGATCGTGCCGAGCCACTGGGAGTCGACCAGGCCGAAAAGCGGGTCGTTGTAGAGCAGGAGCGGGATCGCGACCATCTGGCTGACGGTCTTCAGCTTGCCGATGAAGGCCACCGCGACGCTCTTCGACTGGCCGACCTTCGCCATCCATTCGCGCAGCGCGGAGATGGCGATCTCGCGGCCGATCACGATCAGCGCCACCAGCGCGTCGACCCGCCCGAGCTGCAGCAGCACGACCAGCGCGCCGACCACGATCAGCTTGTCGGCCACCGGGTCCAGGAACGCGCCGAAGGCCGACATCTGGTTCAGCCGCCGCGCGAGGTAGCCGTCCAGCCAGTCGGTCAGCGCGGCGAGGATGAAGACCGCCGTGGCGGCGCGGTTCTGCTGCTCGAGCGTCACCATGTCGGCCGGCAGGTAGAAGATGCCGATGATGAGCGGGATCAGCACGATCCGCGACAGCGTCACGAGGTTGGGCGCGTTGAAGATCATCGCGCCGCCCTCGCCTCGCCCGCCGATTCGTGCAGGTGCCGGTAGATCCGCTCCGCCAGCGGACGGCTGATGCCTTCCACCTTCGCGATCTCGTCCACCGCGGCGGACTGGACGCCGCGCAGGCCGCCGAAGTGCTCGATGAGCGCCTGGCGCCGCTTGGCGCCGATGCCGGGGATCTCGTTCAGCATCGAGGTGGTGCGCGCCTTGCCGCGCCGCGCGCGGTGGCCGACGATCGCGAAGCGGTGCGCCTCGTCGCGGATCTGCTGGATGAGGTGCAGGCCCGGGTGCGACGGGCCGAGCTCGAGCGTGCGCGCGTCCGACTCGACGATCAGCTCCTCGAGGCCCGGCTTGCGCTCCGGCCCCTTGGCAACGCCGACCACGCACACCTGGTGCAGCCCGAGGTCGGCGAGCGCGGCGCGCGCCGCGCCCGCCTGTCCCTTCCCGCCGTCGATCAGGACGAGGTCCGGGATCCGCCCCGCCTCGGCGCTCACGCGCTCGTAGCGCCGCGCGAGCACCTGGCGCATCGCCGCGTAGTCGTCGCCCGGCGTGATGTCGCGGATGTTGAAGCGGCGGTACTCCGACCGCTGCATCTGCTGCCGGTCGTACACGACGCACGACGCGACGGTCGCCTCGCCCATCGTATGGCTGATGTCGAAGCATTCGATGCGCTGCGCGCCCTCCGGCAGGCCGAGCGCCTCCCGCAGGGCGAGCAGGCGCCCTTCCTGGGTGGCGCGGTCGCGCACGCGCTGCGCGATCGCGAGCAGCGCGTTCTTGTAGGCCATGTCGAGCCAGACGCGCCGCTCGCCGTGGGAAGGCGTGACCGCGTTCTCCAGCTCCACCGGCTCGCTGGTCACGATGAGGCCCGGCATCGGCTGGTCGAGGTAGTGCTGCTCGAGGAACGCGCCCACCACCTCGGCCGGCCCCGCTCCCTCGGCGTTGGACGGGAAGAAGCTGCGGTCGCCGACGTGCCGGCCGCCGCGGATCATGACCAGGTTGACGCAGGCGATCTCGGCGTCGACGGCGCAGGCGACGACGTCCGCATCGACGCCGCGGTTGGACTCGACGTACTGCCGGGCCTGCACCCGCGAGAGCGCGCGCACCTGGTCGCGGAACACCGCGGCTTCCTCATAACGGTGCGCGTCGGAAGCGGCGTTCATCTTCTCGTTGAGGTTGCGGATCACGTCGTCCTCGCGGCCTTCCAGGAACAGCTGCGCGTTGCGCACGTCCTCGGCGTAGGCGGCTTCGTCGATGCGCCCGGTGCAAGGGGCGGTGCAGCGCTGGATCTGGTGCAGCAAACACGGCCGCGAGCGGTTCTCGAACACCGTGTCCTCGCAGGTGCGCAGGCGGAAGACGCGCTGCAGCAGCTGGATGCTCTCACGGACGGCATAGGCGTGCGGGAACGGGCCGAAATAGCGGTGCTGGCGCTCCTTGGCGCCGCGGTGGAAGCCCAGGCGCGGGAAGCGGTGTCCCGTGATCGCGAGGTACGGATACGACTTGTCGTCGCGGAAGAGGATGTTGTAGCGCGGCGCGAGGCTCTTGATCAGGTTGTTCTCGAGCAGCAGCGCCTCGCCTTCCGAGCGGGTGACGGTCACTTCCATCGACGCCACCTGCGACAGCATCATCTGGATGCGCGGGCTCTGGCCGGCGTTGCGGTTGAAGTAGCTCGCGACGCGCTTCTTCAGGTCGCGCGCCTTGCCGACATACAGCGCTTCGCCGGCGCCCCCGAGCATGCGATACACGCCCGGCAGGCCGGGCAGGCCGCTCACGAACGCCTTGGGATCGAACACGATGATTTGATTATAGATCGTGTAAAATTCGCGCCCTTTTCCCGCACCGGCAAATACCCGTCATGGCCAAGGTCGAAGCAGTCGAAATCCGTCCCGGCAACCTCCTCGAGTGGGACAAGCGCGTGTGGCGCGTCCTGAAGTCCTACCACGTGCACGTCGGCGGCCGCGGCGGCGCCTTCATGCAGGTGGAGATGAAGGACATCGAGGCGGGCACGAAGACCAACCAGCGCTTCCGCACCGAAGACAAGGTCGAGCGTGCGTTCGTCGAGCCCCGCGACATGCAGTTCCTGTATCAGGACGGCGACACCTACGTGTTCATGGACAACGAGAACTACGAGCAGATGTCGCTGTCGGCCGAGTTCCTCGAGGGTCAGTCGGGCTACCTGCTGCCCGAGATGGAAGTGCAGATCAACTTCTATAACGGCCGCGCGATCGGCATCCAGCTGCCGCCGTCGGTGATCCTCACCGTCGCCGACACCGAGCCCGGCATCAAGAATTCCACGGCGACCAACAGCTTCAAGCCGGCAAAGATGGAGACCGGCATCACGGTTCAGGTGCCGCCCTTCATCAACACGGGTGAGAAGATCAAGGTCGACACCGCCAAGGGCGAATATATGGAGCGCGCCTAGACGAGCTTCTGCAGGGTGCCTTGCGCGTCTCTGTAAGCCACGCTTTTTCTCAGGTCGCGTCCACCCTTTTTTCGCATCCGCTCGAGCCGGTCCGGCCGGCCGAGCGGCACTTCCGCCAGCGACTCCAGCAAGCGGTCCAGCCCTTCGGGGTCGTTGCAGAGCAGCACCATGTCGCAGCCCGCTTCGAGCGCCGCCCTCGCCCGCTCCGGCGGCCCGCCCGCGGCGCTCGCGCCGGCCATCGATAGGTCGTCGCTGAAGACCATGCCGTCGAAGCCGAGCTGCCCGCGCAGGATCTCCTGCAGCCAGCGCTTCGAGTAGCCCGCCGGCTCGGCGTCGACCTGCGGGTAGACGACGTGCGCCGGCATGATGCCGGCGAGCCCGGCCTCGATGGCGGCCTTGAACGGCAGGACGTCCTTTTACAGGATCGCCGCGAGCGCCCGGTCGTCTCTCGCGGCGGCGACGTGCGTATCCGCCTCGGCGTAGCCGTGGCCGGGGAAATGCTTGCCGACGGCCGCCATGCCCGCGTCGGCGAATCCCTGCACGATCGCCGCGCCGAGCGCCGCCGCCGCCGTCGGGTCGAAATGCAGCGCCCGATCGCCGATCACGCTGCTGCCGCCGTAGTCGAGGTCGAGCACCGGCGCGAAGCTGAAGTCCACCCCGTGCGCCGCGAGCTCCGCGCCGATGATGAACGCCAGGGAGCCCGCCGCCTCCTTGCCGAATTCCCTGTCGCGGTCCCAGTACCTGCCGAGCGTTCGCATCGGTGGGATGGCCGTGAAGCCCTCGCGGAAGCGCTGCACGCGCCCGCCTTCATGGTCGACGCAAACCGGCAACGACGGCTCGCGCAGGCGCTCGATCTCCTCCGTCAGGGCGGCGAGCTGCGCGCAATCCTGGAAGTTCCTCGAAAAGAGGATCACCGCGCCGGCGGCAGGATGCGAGAGCCGGCGGCGGTCGTCGTCCGTCAGCGTGTGGCCCAGCACGTCGACGACCACCGGACCGTTCGGCAGCCTTACTTTCCGCATTCGAGGATCACCGTGGCGAACGCGACGCCCTTCTCGTCCGACAACGACAGATGCGCGCTCGTCACGCCCTTCCTTTCGAGGAGTGCCTGCAAATCGGGCGTGAAGCGCAGCTCGGGCTTGCCCGAGGGAAGGTTGACGACCCACATGCCGTGCCAGCCCGCGGGCGAGCGGATGCCGGTGCCGAGCGCCTTGGTGAACGCTTCCTTGGCGGCAAAGCGCTTGGCGAGGTAGTTGGCGGGAAGGCGGTGGCGTCCGAAGCGCTGCAGCTCGGCCTCGCAAAGGATCTTGTGCGCGAAGCGCGTGCCCCATCGCTCGAGGGCCTTCTGGACGCGCGCGATCTCGACCACGTCGGTCCCGACGCCGAAGATCACCGCCGCGCGGCCCCGACGATCAGCTGCTTCATCTCGCGCACCGCCTCGCGCATGCCGGTGAACACCGCGCGGCTGACGATGGCGTGGCCGATATGGAGCTCGCGAATGCCCGGCAGGCGCGCCACCGGCTCGACGTTGAAGTAGTTGAGCGCGTGCCCAGCGTTGAAGCGCATGCCGAGCCCGCGGATCGCTTCGCCGGACTTGCGGATGCGCTCGAGCTCCGCCACCACCGCGGGGCTTTCCTCGTCGCGGCCCTTCGAATGGAACGCATGCGCATACGGGCCGGTGTGGATCTCGCACACCGCGACGCCGACGCGCGCTGCCGCCTCGACCTGCTTCAGGTCGGCGTCGATGAAAGCCGAGACGACGATCCCCGCGTCCGAGAGCCGCCTGATCTTCCCGACCAGGATCTTTTCCTGGGAAAGGATGTCGAGGCCCCCTTCCGTCGTGACTTCGTGGCGCCCTTCCGGAACGAGCATCGCCATCTCGGGCTTGATGCGTACCGCGATGCCGACCATCTCGTCGGTCGCGGCCATTTCCAGGTTGAGGCGGATGTGGGTCAGCTCGCGCAGGCGGCGCACGTCCTCGTCCTGGATGTGGCGCCGGTCCTCGCGCAGGTGCACGGTGATGCCGTCGGCGCCGCCCAGGTGCGCTTCCACGGCCGCCCATACGGGGTCCGGCTCGTAGGTGCGCCGCGCCTGGCGGACGGTGGCGACATGGTCTACGTTGACGCCGAGCTCGATCATGCAGCCGCCATCATAGTTCGTTCAGCTCCATCAGGATGGCGCGGGTGTGCAGCACCTGCCCGTGCAGTCGGTGGCCGATCAGCATGCGCATCAGCGTGCGCGCCTCGTCGCGCGTCTCGGCGCGCGCGTACTCGTCCTGCGCGAGGTCGAGCAGGGTCCGCCCGCTCACGACCGCATCGCCGGACGGCGCGCCGCGCGCCGGCACCGGCCCGCGGTCCGGCTCGTAGACGTAGAGCCGGTCCGGCTCGACGGGACGGCTCTCCGCGTCGAGCTCCAGCGCGGGCGCGTAGCCGACCTCGGCGAGGAGGCGCTTTTCGAACGCTCGCAGCACCGGGGACGCCTCGGCGCCCGCCGCGAGCGCCTGCAGCGACGCGGCGTAGAAATCGAACAGGTCCTCGTGCGGATCGTCGCGGGGCAGCAGCCGCAGCAGCAGCTCGTTCATGTAGAAGCCGCACATCAGCCCGATCCCGGCGAGGGAGCGCGAGGCTCCCGCCCATTCCACGCTCACCAGCGTCGCCAGCTCGGCCGAGCCGGCCCAGCCGAGGCGCAGCGGATGGAAGCCGAGGAGCACCCCGCGCATCGCCGAGCGCGGCCGGCGCGCCCCGCGCGCCAGCATCGCCACGCGCCCATAGCGGCGCGTGAAGGCCTCGACGATGAGACTCGTCTCCTTGTACGGGTAGGTGTGGAGCACGTACCCGGGCTGGTCGTCGGCGCGCCGCTTGCCCTGCATCACGGCTTTCTATTCATAGCCGAGCTGCTTCAGCACGCGCGCATCGTCGGTCCAGGACTTGCGCACCTTGACCCACAGGCCGAGGTAGACCTTGCCGCCGAAGAGCTTCTCCATCTCCTTGCGCGCGTTCGTGCCGATCTTCTTCAGCTTCGCGCCGCCGGCGCCGATGACCATCGCCTTCTGGCTGTCCCGCTCGACGAGAATCGTCGCCTCGATGCGCCGCAGCCTGCCCTCCTCCTTGAAGCTCTCGACCACCACTTCGCAGCGGTAGGGCAGCTCTTCGCCCATCTCGTGGAAGAGCTGCTCGCGGATCAGCTCCGCGGCGAAGAAGCGCTCGTCCTTGTCGGTGAGCTGGTCCTGCGGGTAGATGTCCGGGCCCTCCGGCAGGGCGGCGCGTATCACGCGCAGCAGCTCCTCGACGTTCTTCCCGGTGCGGGCGCTCACCGGGACGACCGCGTGGAAGTCCCGCGCCTTCGCGAGGCGCTCGAGGTACGGGATCATGGCCTCGCGCGTCTTCAAGCCGTCGATCTTGTTGACGACCGCAACCACCGTCTGGCCTTCCGGGATGCGCTCCAGCGCCGCCCGGTCCTCGGGCGTGAAGCGCAATGCCTCGACCACGAACAGCGCGAGGTCCGCATCGCGGCCGGCTTCGGTCGCGCGGCGGTTCAGCGCCCGCTGCAGCGTGCTGCGCGCCTTGAGCTGCTGCCCGGGCGCATCGACGAAGACGTACTGGCAGTCCGGGCGCGTGAGGATCCCGGTGACGAGATGGCGCGTGGTCTGGGCGCGCGGCGAGACGATCGAGAGCTTCTGCCCGACGATGCGGTTGAGCAGGCTCGACTTGCCCGTGTTCGGGCGGCCGACGATGCCGATCGTGCCGGCGTGGTGCGGGCTCATGCGAGCAGCTCCAGCATCGCCTGGGCCGCCTGCTGCTCGGCGCGCTGGCGCGAGGTGCCCTGCCCGCGCGCCGAAAGCCGCGCCACCACGCATTCGACTTCGAACGAGCGGTTGTGATCCGCGCCGTGGGTCGCGACGACCCGGTATTCGGGCAGCGGCTTGCCTTGCGCCTGCAGGAGCTCCTGGAGGTGCGTCTTGGCGTCCTTGTGCACGTGGCGCGGATCGAGGGCTTCCAGCTTCGCCGCGAAGCACCGCAGGACCGTCTCGCGCGCGGGCGCGTAGCCGCCGTCGACGAAGACCGCGCCGACGAGGGCCTCGACCGCGTCGGCCAGCATCGACGGCCTGGGCGGCTCTCGCTCGTCGCGCCGCAGAAGGCCGGCAAGCGCCAGCTCGCCGGCGACCTCGACGAGGGATTCCTCGCGCACGAGGCTCGCGCGCAGGCGCGTCAGCTGGCCTTCGGGCAGGTCGGGAAAGCGCGCGAACAGCGCTTCGGCGATCGCGCAGCCGAGCACCCCGTCGCCGAGGAACTCGAGGCGCTCGTTGTGCGGGGCAGATGCGCTGCGATGCGTGAGGGCCTGCTCCAGGAGGGCCGGGCGGGAGAAGCGGTGGCCCAGCCGCCCCTCGAGGGCTTCGCGCGGCGACAAGGCCCTGCTACGGCTTGGAGCTGGCGGTGAAATCCACGAACAGCCCGATGTTGGCGACGACCGGCACTTCCTTGCGGTAGGAGAACGAGATCACGACGTCGTTGCCCTCCTTGCCCAC
>DASZQH010000352.1:0-1757 GCA_035549805.1 Burkholderiales bacterium | reverse complement strand
TCGCTCAACTCGCCGCTCTTCGTGCGCGGCACGTTCAGCGACCCGAAGGTCGCGCCCGAGTGGGGCAAGCTCACGGCGAAGGGCATCGGCGCGCTCGTGCTGGGGATCATCAACCCGGTGCTCGCGGTGCTGCCGCTCTTCAAGGAAGGCAAGGCCGAGGACAGCAACTGCGCCGGCCTGATCGCAAGCTCGACCGCCGGAGCCCAGAAGCCGCCGGCGCGTTGAGCTAGTATTCGCGCGGAAAGGGAGGCGGCATGGACATCCCGCGCAACTTCAACGCGGCAGCGGACCTCATCGAGCGCAACCTCGCGGCCGGGCGCGGCGGCAAGGTCGCGTTCGTCGATGACCAGGGGCAGTGCACCTACGCCGAGCTCGCCGAGCGCGCGAGCCGCTTCGGCAGCGCGCTCGCGTCCCTCGGCCTGGAGATGGAGAACCGCGTCCTGATCGCGATGGTCGACACCATCGACTGGCCGGTCGCGTTCCTCGGCGCGATCCGCGCCGGCATCATCCCGATCGCGGTCAACACGCTGCTCACGACGAAGGACTACGAGTACATGCTCTCCGACAGCCGGGCGAAGGTCCTGCTCGTCTCGGAGCAGCTCCTGCCGCAGTTCGAGCCGATCCTGAAGAAGCTGCCGTTCCTCAAGCACGTCGTCGTCTCCGGGAAGGACTCGCGGGGTTTTCTTTCTTTCGGTGACTTGTTGAAGAAAGGCACGACAGGGTCGCCCGCCGCCCCGACCACGCGCGACGACGCCTGCTTCTGGCTCTACTCGTCGGGCTCGACCGGGATGCCGAAGGGCACGGTGCACGTGCACTCGAGCATGGCGCTCACCGCCGAGCTGTACGCGAAGGGCGTGCTCGGCATGAAGGAGTCCGACGTCGTCTTCTCCGCCGCGAAGCTCTTCTTCGCCTACGGCCTGGGAAATTCCCTGAGCTTCGTGCTGCACGCCGGCGCGACCGCCGTGCTGATGGCCGAGCGCCCGACGCCTGCTTCCGTGTTCTCCCGCCTGGCGAAGAATCGCCCGACCGTCTTCTTCGGCGTGCCGACGCTCTATGCCGCCATGCTGGCCTCTCCGGATTTCCCGAAGAAGGAGCAACTGGCCCTGAGGACCTGCATCTCCGCAGGCGAGGCGTTGCCGGCGCAGATCGCGCAGAGCTTCAAGGACAAGACCGGGCTCGACATTCTCGACGGCATCGGCTCCACCGAGATGCTGCACATCTTCCTGTCGAACCGCCCCGGCGACTTCCGCTACGGCACGACCGGCAAGCCCGTGCCCGGCTACGAGCTGCGCCTGGTCGACGAGCAGGGCAACCCGGTGAAGCAGGGCGAGCTCGGCGAGCTGCAGATCAAGGGCCCGACGCACGCCATGTGCTACTGGAACAACCGCGAGAAGAGCTTCGGCACCTTCGTCGGCGGCTGGACCAAGAGCGGCGACAAGTACGCCATGGACGCCGACGGCTTCTACGCCTACGGCGGGCGCTCCGACGACATGCTCAAGGTCTCCGGCATCTGGGTCTCGCCCGCCGAAGTCGAGGCGGCGCTCGTCTCGCACGAGGCCGTGCTCGAGGCGGCGGTGGTGGGCGAAGAGGACGAGCAGAAGCTCGTCAAGCCGAAAGCCTATGTCGTCCTGAAGCCCGGCCAGGCCGGCTCCGACGCCATGAAGTCGGCGTTGCAGCAGCACGTCAAGGCGAAGCTCGCCCCCTACAAGTACCCGCGCTGGATCGAGTTCCTGCCCGACCTGCCGAAGACCGCGACG
>DASZQH010000351.1:0-8741 GCA_035549805.1 Burkholderiales bacterium | reverse complement strand
AGATTTACAAAGTGCAAGAGGGCCGCATTTCCGGGGGCTTACCGCTTGTTGTTGCACTGCTACATCGGGTAAATTAGCCCGCGGGGGGGCCATGTACGCGATCGTCTACAAATCCGACGGGTTTCCGATCTGCCGGCAGATTCCCGGGGTGAACCCGGACCCGGTGGTGACCTGGAACACCGAGGACGCCGCAAAGGCATTCATCTCGTCCAAGGGCGGCGACGCCGATTTCCAGCCCGTGCAGCTCACCGACGATTCGATGGACAAGATGGCGAAGGCGATGGGATGCCCCGTCGAGTCCATGACGTTCGACCCTTACCCCGGCTAGCGCTACATCTCGAGGTTGTCGATGAGCCGCGTCGCGCCCAGCCTCGCGGCGGCCAGCACGACGCGCGGCTCGGCACCTGTTGCGGGCGCCAGATCGCTCCGTCGCCGGATCTCCAGGTAGTCCGTTGTCCACCCGGCTGCCGCCAGGGCGCGGGTCGCCTCGGCGGGGGTTGTCTTTCCGTCGCGTGTTTCGCAGAGCAGTCGATAGAGTCTCGGCGCCTCGGCACGCTCCGCGACGGACAGGTAGCCGTTGCGCGAGCTCATCGCCAGGCCGTCGGCCTCGCGCACCGTTTCTCCGGCCACGATTCGGACCGGAATGTCGAGCTGGCGCACCATGCCTTGGACGATTTGCAGTTGCTGGTAGTCCTTCTTGCCGAACGCGGCCAGCGAAGGCTGCACGCAATTGAGGAGCTTCAGGACCACGGTGCATACGCCGGTGAAGAACCCGGGCCGGAAGTGCCCCTCCAAAGCGTCGGCAATCTGCGGCGGTTTCACCACGTACGCCTGGGGGTCCGGGTAGAGCACGGCTTCGTCCGGCGCGAAGACGAAATCCACGCCTTCGCGCTCGAGCAGCGCGCAGTCGCGCTCGAAGGTGCGGGGATAGCGGTCGAAATCCTCGCCGGGCGCGAACTGCAGCCGGTTCACGAAGATGCTCACGACGATCGGCACCCCCGGCGCCGAAGCGCGCGCCTGGCGCACGAGAGAGAGATGTCCTTCGTGCAGGTTGCCCATCGTCGGGACGAACGCCGGTCGCGCCGCGCCGAGCGCGACACGCAGAACGCCGGTCTCGCGCACGACCCGCATCAGCCGAGGTTGAAGAACTCGCGACGGCTCTTCATGCCGCGCATGCGGCTCACAAGCAGCTCGAAATCGCGGTCGCGCTCGACGAAGTTGAGGTTCTCGGAATTGACGATGAGCACCGGCGCGGCGGTGTAGTGATAGAAGAACCGCGCGTAGCTCTCCGCGAGCATCTCGAGGTACTCCTCGGTGATGCCGCGCTCGAAGCCCGCGGAGCGACGCTTCACGCGCTCGACCAGCGTCGAGGGCTGCGCCTGGAGATAGATGACGAGGTCGGGCGCGGGCGCCTGCGGGTGCAGCGCCTCGTAGATCTTCATGTACAGGGCCAGCTCGTCGGCGGAGAGCGTGATGCGGGCGAAGAGAGGATCCTTGTCGAGCAGGAAGTCGGCGACCACCGCGCGCCCGAACATGTCCGGCTGGGCGAGCGGCTCGAGCATGCGCGCGCGCTGGAAGAGGAAGAAGAGCTGCGTCGGAAGCGCGTAGCGCGGCATGTCCTGGTAGAAGCGCGACAGGAACGGGTTCTCCGCCGGTTGCTCGAGCACCAGGTCCGCGGAGAGCCGGGCGGCCAGGCGGCGGGCGAGCGTCGTCTTACCGGCGCCGATCGGGCCCTCCACCACGACGTGGCGGAATCTCTCCACCCGGCTATCCACGGAAGATGAAGTACACGGCGCCGCAGATGCAGAGCGATGCCCAGAGGTAGTCGAGCTTGAGCGGCTGCTTCATGTAGAGCAGGGCGAAGGGCACGAAGACGATCAGCGTGATGGCTTCCTGCATGATCTTAAGCTGCCCGAGCGACAGCTGGGTGTAGCCGATGCGGTTCGCCGGCACCTGCAGCAGATACTCGAACAGGGCCACGCCCCAGCTGACCAGCGCGGCGATCCACCAGGGCTTCGCGGACAGCTCCTTCAGGTGCGCGTACCAGGCGAACGTCATGAACACGTTCGACGCGACGAGCAGCAGCGCCGACAGCGCGATGGGCGAGCTCAGGGAAAAGGCGGGAGTCATGGCAGCTCCAGGTCGGGCGCGATCTCGCGCAGCGGATCGAGGACGAAGGCGCGCTCCTTCATCCGCGGGTGCGGCAGGGTGAGGCGCCCGGTGCGGAGCACCAGGTTGCCATACAGCAGCAGGTCCAGGTCGAGCGTGCGCGGGGCGTTCGGGAAGCTGCGCTCGCGCCCGTGGCGCGCTTCGATCGCCTGCAGCTCGTCGAGCAGGCGCTCCGCCGCAAGCCCGGTCTCGATCTGTGCCACGGCGTTGATGAAGTCGGGCTGGTCGGCGTAGCCCACGGGCTTCGTGCGGTAGAGAGACGACTGCCTGACCAGGCGGGTATCCGGCAGGCGATCGAGCTCCTGCAGCGCGGTCTGGACCTGCCTCGCCGGATCCTCGAGGTTTGAGCCGAGGCCGACGTAAGCGACGGTCACTGCGGCTCCGGCGCCTGCTCCGCGCCTTCCGGGCGCTTCTTTCCGCGGCGGCGGCGCCGGCGCTTCTTCGGCCCGGTATCGGGAAGGAGCATCGCCGCGCGGGACTCGGCGTCGGCTGCCTGGAAGGCGCGCCACCACGCTTCGAGCTCGGCCGGAACCTCGCCGCTCGCCGCGCGCAGGGCGAGGAAATCGTAGGCCATGCGGAAGCGCGGCGCCTCGAGAAGGCGGTACGCGCGCTGGCCGGAGCGGTTCTCGAAGCGCGGCTGCATCGACCAGACCTCGCGCATGGTCGCAGTGAGCTTGCGGGTGATCGCGAGCTTTTCGCACTGCACGTCGAGGACCTCGTCCATGGCCGTTTCGAGCGCCTGGATCGGACGCTCGCCGCGGCTCTGGCGCGCTTTCGACGCCGCCAGCACCTCGTGCCAGAGCAGGGCGGCAAAAAGAAACGCCGGCGAGACCGGGCGGTCGGTCTGCACGCGCTCGTCGGTCTGCGCGAGCGCGAGCGTCACGAAGCGCTCTCCGAGGGGCTGCTCCAGGATCACGTCGAGGAGCGGCAGCAGCCCCTTGTGCAGGCCGACCTCGCGGAGCTGGCGCAGGCAGGCGCTGGCGTGGCCGGAGAGCAGGAGCTTCAGCATCTCGTCGAACAGGCGCGCCGGCGGCACGCGCTCCATGAGGGGTGCCATCTCGGCGATCGGCTCGCGCGTCGCGGCGTCGAGCGTGAGGCCGAGCTTCGCGCCGAGGCGCACGGCGCGCAACATGCGAACGGGGTCCTCGCGGTAGCGCGTCTCCGGATCGCCGATGACGCGCAGCACCCGCTTCTTCAGGTCGGCGAGCCCGCCGTGGAAATCGACGATTTCCTCGCTCTGCGGGTCGAAGAAGAGCGCGTTCACCGAGAAATCGCGCCGCCGCGCGTCGTCTTCCTGTGAGCCGAACACGTTGTCGCGCAGCACGCGGCCGTGCTCGTCGCGGGCGTGCTCGTGGTTCTCCGCCGACTGCGGGTCGGCGCCGCGGAACGTGGAGACTTCGATGGTTTCCGGGCCCATCATGACGTGCACCAGACGGAACCGGCGCCCGATGATGAGCGCGCGGCGAAAGAGCGGCTTGATCTGCTCCGGGCGCGCGTCGGTCGCCACGTCGAAGTCCTTCGGCCGGATGCCGAGGAGCAGGTCGCGCACGGCGCCGCCGACGACATAGGCCGAGAAGCCGGCGTCGCGCAGCACGGTGCAGACCTTGAGCGCCGCCGGGCTGAGCGTCTCCCGCGCGAGACCGTGCTTTGCCCGCGGCACGCGCACCATGCCTTCGCCGCCAAGGCCGAACACGCGACGGATGAAGCGCTTGATCATGCGGCCGCGGCCCTGAGCGAGATCACCCGCCAGCCGCGCCGGTTCGCCTCCGCGCCAAGCCGCTCGTCGGGGTCCACGACGACGGGGTGCGTGGCCAGCTCGAGGAGCGGCAGGTCGTTGTGCGAGTCGCTGTAGCACCAGCGCTCGGCGAAGTGGGAGGGGTTGCGCTGCATGCCGGCGAGCCACTGCTCGAGGCGCGTGATCTTGCCTTCGCGGAAGCAGGGCGTACCCGCGACCCGCCCGGTGAAGCGGCCGTCGCGCTTCTCCGGCTCCGTGGCGATCAGGTGCGCCACGCCGAACTCGCGCGCGATGGGCGTGGTGACGAAGCTGTTGGTCGCGGTGATGATGGCGCACAGGTCGCCGCAGCTGCGGTGGCCATCGACCAGCGCGCGCGCCTCGCGGGAAATCGCCGGCAGGATGCGGCTGCGCATGAAGTCCCCGTGCCAGCGGTCGAGGTCCGCGGCGGTGTGCTCGGCGAGCGGGCGCAGGGCGAAGCCGAGATACTCGTGGATGTCGAGGGTGCCGGCGACGTACTGGTCGTAATAGGCCCGGTTCTGCGCCTCGTAGGCGTCCCGGTCGAGCACGCCGCGGTCGACCAGGAACTGGCCCCACTCATAGTCGCTGTCGCAGGAGAGGAGGGTATTGTCGAGGTCGAACAGGGCGAGGCGCATGCGGGCCCCGCATTCTACCGACGCTCAGGTAACCGATTTCAGAACTGTCGGCGCAGGCCGATGCGCAGGTCCTGGACCCGGATGAGGGTGCCCTGGTCGCGCGACAGGTACTCGGCGTCCAGCGACCAGTCCTGGGAGAGGGAATACCGACCGAACAGGCCGTATTGCCGCATCTCCGCGCCGAAGATGGGCGCCGCCTCGTAATCGCGGCCGCTCGCCATGGACATGCCGAGACTGTGATGCCCGAGCGGATAGGCCCACCGCAGCCTGGCGGCGGGGCTGAAGCCGATGGCATCGCGCCAGTTGTTCGGGGCGAACCGAAGGCGGTCCTCCTGGCTGAACCAGCCTTGCGCGAGGGAAGGGTCGAGCCCCCAGCCGCCGATTCGCGACGGCAGGCGCAGCCCGTCCTGCGCGAGGACGGGCAGGGCAGTCCCGAGAAGTACTGCGGCGAGGAGGGCGGTCGTCCGGCGCTGCTTCATGGCGGTCGCTCGTTGGTGAGCCCACTGTACTCAGCCGCCTCCGCGTTGTCGAGGCACTAATTCCCCGCTTGCCGGGTCGGCGAGCGCCTCGCGCACCAGCGGGACCGTAAGAGGCCTTTGTTTCGCGAGGGAAACGCGGTCCAGCCGGTCGAGCATGTCCTGCAGGCTGGCCAGGTCGCGGGGCAGCCGGGAGAGAAGGTACGTGGCCACCTCGTCGGCGAGGACCAGTCCGCGCTCGCGGGCAGCCGCCTGCAGATGGGCCTTCTTCTCCGCGTCCGTCAGTGGCTGGAGCTGGTAGACGAGGCCCCACGCGAGCCGGGTGCGAAGATCGTCGCGCAGGCGCAGCTGCGCCGGCGGGGCATTGCCCGCGGCGAGTACCGCGGCGCGCCCCTCGCGAGCCTCGTTGATGGCGACGAAGAGTACCTGCTGCGCGTCCGGATCGAGCGTCTCGACGTCGTCGGCCACGGTCAGGGCCGGGTTCTCGCGCGCGGCAGCGAGCAGGAGATGGGTCCGCCCGCTGCCGCGCCCGCCCCAGAGATAGACCACGGCCTCGGCGAGCGTGCCGGCCGCGAGCGAGCGCACCGCCTGCAGCGCCTCTGCATTCCCGCCGGCGAGGAAATTGCCGAACTTCGCATCGGGCCGCGCCGAGAGGTCGAGCGGGAGCTGCCGCACCTGCTAGCGTCCGTAGAGCGGGCCGGCGAGGTAGGCCGCGCGCAGGTGGCGCAGCGCCACCAGCAGCACGGCGCTCGCGGGCAAGGCCAGAAGCACGCCGAAGAAGCCGAAAACCTGCCCGAAGGCGAGCAGCGCAAGGATCACGGCGACCGGATGCAATCCGATCCGCTCGCCGACGATGAGCGGCGTGACCAGGCTGCCCTCGAGGACCTGGCCGACGCCGATGACGAGCCAGACCCAAAGCACGCCGGTGAGACTGTCGAACTGCAGCAGCGCCGCCACCGTCGCGAGCACGAAGCCGAGCGCGATGCCGACGTAGGGCACGATCACCGCGAGCCCCGTGATGAGGCCGACCGGCAGCGCGAAGTCGAGGCGGGCGATCCAGAGAGCGGTGACGTAGTAGGCGCTCATGATGAGCACCACGAGCAGCTGCCCCCGCAGCCATTCGGCAAGCACGGTGTCAATCTCGCGTGCCATGACGACCGCCTTCGCGTGCACGCGGCGCGGGATCAGGCGATCGAACTGGGCGAGCAGCACGTTCCAGTCCCGCAGCAGGTAGAACAGCACCACCGGCAGGAGCAGCAGGTTGGCGAGGAAAGCCACGATGGCGAGGCCACCGAGCCCGAGGGAGCGCAGGACCGACTTCGCGAGATCCTCGTTCTGCGCGAAGGCGTCACGCGCCATCTGCTTCAGCGACTCGGCGTCGAGCTGGATATCGATGCCCGCCTTCTCGCGCAGCCAGGGAAGCGCGCGGCTGTTCAGCCAGTCGGCGATGCCCGGCAGCTTGTCGACGAGCAGGCGCGTCTCCTTGTAGAGCAGCGGAAAGACCACCAGCAGGAAGCCGGCGAAGAGCAGCAACAGCAGCAGCATCACGAGGATCACCGAGAGCGTGCGCGGCAAGCGTCGCCGCGTCAGCTTCTCGACCAGGGGGTCGAGGATGTAGGCGAGGATCCCGGCGAACAGGAACGGCGCGAGGATCGGCGCGAGCAGCCACAGGAGCGCGCCGCCGACGAGCGCGATGGCCAGCCAGGCCCAGAACTGCGGGCGCGAGAAGAGCGGAGTTCCGGACGGGGCGGCGGCCATGCGGGTAGAATTCGCGACTCTAGCATGGCGAAACCGGGACTTTCCTACCGCGACGCGGGCGTCGACATCGACGAAGGCGACGCGCTCGTCGACGCGATCAAGCCGTTCGCGAAGCGCACGATGCGCCCGGAGGTGCTGGCCGGCATCGGCGGCTTTGGCGCCCTGTGCGAACTGCCGAAGAAGTATCGCGAGCCGGTGCTGGTCTCCGGCACCGACGGCGTCGGCACGAAGCTCAAGCTCGCCTTCCAGTTCGCGCGCCACGACACGGTCGGCATCGACCTCGTGGCGATGAGCGTGAACGACGTCCTCGTCCAGGGCGCGGAGCCGCTCTTCTTCCTCGACTACTTCGCCTGCGGCAAGCTCGAGCGCGGCGTGGCGACGCAGGTCGTGAAGGGCATCGCGCGCGGCTGCGAGCTCGGCGGATGCGCCCTCATCGGCGGCGAGACCGCGGAGATGCCGGGGATGTACCCGGAAGGCGAGTACGACCTCGCGGGCTTCTGCGTCGGCGTGGTCGAGAAATCCCGCATCATCGACGGGCGCTCGATCGTGCCGGGCGACGTCGTGCTGGGACTCGCGTCCAGCGGCGCGCATTCGAACGGCTACTCGCTCATCCGCAAGATCATCGAGCGCAGCGCGCCGGACGCGGCGCGCATCGACGAGCTCATGCGGCCGACGCGGATCTACGTGAAGCCGGTCCTCGAGCTCATCGAGCAGGTGCCGGTAAAGGGGCTCGCGCACATCACGGGCGGCGGCCTGACGGGCAACGTGCCGCGCATCCTCCAGGACGGGCTCGTGGCGCGCATCGACAAGACCGCGTGGCCGCGTCCGGCACTGTTCGAGTGGCTGCAGCGCGAGGGCGGCGTCGCGGAGGACGAGATGCACCGCGTGTTCAACTGCGGGATCGGAATGGTGATCGTAGTCGCCGCAGCGGAGGCGCAGCGCGCCGCGGCAGCGTTGCGCGCGGCCGGCGAGACGGTCTACGACATCGGCTGCATCGAGGCGGGCACGGGCGAAGCCGTGGCCGTCGTCGCCTAGCCGGACCCTTTTCGCGCCAGGTAGATCCCGGCCAGCACGATCAGGCCGCCGGCGATCTGTAGCGCCACGAGCGATTCGCCGAGGATCGCCCAGGCGAACAGCGCCGCCATCACCGGCTGCAGCAGGAGGCTCACCGACGAGAACGCCGCGGGAAGGTGCGCCAGCGCGTAGGCGATCAGGCCCTGGCCGGCGGCGTGGGAGACCAGCGCGAGGCCGAGGAGCACCGTCCATCCATACGCAGAGGCGGGGAAGAACTGCTCCCCGGAGGCGAGTGCGGCAGGCAGCAGGAATAGCGCCGTGATCGTGGTCGCGATCGCCATGAGGTGCAGCGTGCGCTCGCCGCGATCGCGCAGCCCCTTGACGGCGAAGATGTACGCTGCGTAGAACATCGCGGTGAGCACGCCGAGCGCGTCGCCGAGCAGCCCGGTACGGGCGAAGCCGGCGCTTGCGCTCACCAGAAGCGAGACTCCTGCCAGGGCGCACGCGAGCCCGGCGAGGAAGAGGCCGGTGGGCTTCTGGCGCAGGAAGATCCAGGCCGCCAGCGTGACGAAGATCGAGGCGAGGTTCGCGAGCAGCGTCGAGTTGGCGACCGAGGTGTACTGGATCGACAGGTGCCAGAAGCCGAGGTCGCCCGCGAAGGCCGCGCCGGCGGCGAAGAGCAGGAGCCAGCGCCCGCTGTAGCGCCGCACCGCGCCGCGCTCCTTGAACGAGCACAGCAGCCAGAGCGCCGGTACGGCCAGCGCGACACGCCAGAACGCGCTCGCGGTGGGGCCCGTTTCCGACAGCCGGACGAAGATCGGCGAGAGCGCGATGCAGGTGGCGCCGCAGAGCAGCGCGGCGAGCGCCGGGTTCATCGGCGCATTCTACGGGTGCTAGAATTTTTATCATGTCCGCGCCGCGCTTCGTTCACCTGAG
>DASZQH010000350.1:0-16470 GCA_035549805.1 Burkholderiales bacterium | reverse complement strand
GCGCGGCACTTGATGTGCGGCTTCACCTGCTCGTTGAGGATCTTCACCGCCTTCGGGTAGTCGTTGCGGTGCACGGTGAAGGTCATGTCGGTGAGGCCGTCGTGGCCGACGTTCTGCACGATCACGTCGACGTCGATGTTGGCGTCGGCGATCGGGCCGAGGATCGCGTACGCGATGCCGGGGCGGTCGGGCACGTCGTGCACCGTGATCTTCGCCTCGTCGCGGTTGAACGCGACGCCGTTGATGACTGCCTTCTCCATCGCCATGTGCGGGTCTTCCTCGAAAGTGATGAGCGTGCCGGAGCGCCCCTCCTCCTCGACCGGGATCATCGGGTCGGTGAGGCTCGACAGCACGCGCGTCGGCACCTTGTACTTGCCGGCGAACTCCACCGAGCGGATCTGCAGCACCTTGGAGCCCGCGCCCGCCATCTCGAGCATCTCCTCGAACGTGATGGTGCGCAGGCGCCGCGCCTCGGGCACCAGGCGCGGGTCGGTGGTGTACACGCCGTCGACGTCGGTGAAGATGTGGCACTCGTCGGCCTTCAGCGCCGCCGCCAGCGCCACCGCCGAGGTGTCCGAGCCGCCGCGGCCGAGGGTCGTGACGTTGCCCTGCCCGTCGACGCCCTGGAAGCCCGCGACCACCGCGACGACGCCGTTCCTCACATCGGAAAGGATCTTCTCCTGGTCGATGGAGACGATCCTGGATTTCGTAAAGGCGGAATCCGTCGCCACCGGGACCTGCCAGCCGGTGTAGCTCTTCGCCTTCACGCCGAGCTCCATCAGCGCCATCGCGAGCAGGCCGATGGTGACCTGCTCGCCGGTGGAGGCGACCACGTCGAGCTCGCGCGGATCGGGCTGCGGCTGCAATTCCTTCGCGAGCGCGATCAGACGGTTGGTCTCGCCCGACATCGCGGAGGGCACGACGACGATGTCGTGGCCGGCCGCCTTCCACTTCGCGACGCGGCGCGCGACGTTGCGGATGCGCTCCGTCGAGCCGACCGAGGTGCCGCCGAATTTCTGGACGATGAGGGCCATGAAAGGGGGCGAATTCTACCCGGTCGGGAGCCATTCTTGCTCGACCGGGGCTTGCACCTGCAAGGAGAGAACACTTGAAAGCCCTCTGCTATCACGCCAAGCACGACGTCCGCTACGAGAGCGTGCCCGACCCGCGTATCGAGCACCCGCGCGACGCCATCATCCGCGTGACGAGCTGCGCGATCTGCGGCTCCGACCTGCATCTTTACAACGGCTTCGTGCCCGGGATGATGCGCGGCGACATCCTCGGTCACGAGTTCATGGGCGAGGTCGTCGAAGTCGGCCCCGACCTGCGGGAAAGAAACGGCCGGCTGAAGGTCGGCGACCGCGTCGTGGTGCCTTTCACCATCATCTGCGGCGAGTGCGAGCAGTGCCGGCGCGGCAACTTCTCCACCTGCGAGCGCACGAACCGGAACAAGCCCATGGCCGACAAGCTGTTCGGCCACACGAGCGCGGGCCTCTACGGCTATACGCATCTCACCGGCGGCTACGCCGGCGGCCAGGCCGAGTTCGTCCGCGTGCCCTACGCCGACGTGGGGCCGGTGAAGATCCCCGACGGCCTCGACGACCGGAAGGTGCTGTTCCTCGGCGACATCTTTCCCACCGGCTGGCAGGCGGCGGTGGCGTGCGAGATCGAGCCGACCGACACCGTGGCGGTCTGGGGCGCGGGTCCGGTCGGCCAGTTCGTCGTGCGCGCCGCCGTCATGCTCGGCGCGCGCCAGGTGGTGAGCATCGACCGCGTGCCCGAGCGGCTCTCGATGGCGCAGGCGGGCGGCGCGATCCCGGTCAACTTCGACGCCGAGGACGTGCTCGACCGGCTGAACGAGCTCACGCACGGCAAGGGTCCCGAGAAATGCATCGACGCGGTGGGGCTCGAGGCGCACGCCACGCACGGCATCGACTCGTTGCTCGACCGCGCCAAGCAGTCGGTGATGCTCGTCTCCGATCGCATCCACGTGCTGCGCGAGATGATCTACGCCTGCCGCCCCGCGGGCATCCTCTCGGTGCCCGGCGTCTACGGCGGGCTGGTGGACAAGTTCCCCCTCGGCGCCCTGATGCAGAAGGGCCTCACGCTGCGCACCGGCCAGACGCACGTCAACCGCTGGACCGACGACCTCCTGCGCCGCATCCAGGAGAACCAGATCGACCCCTCGTTCGTGATCACCCACGAGGTCGCCCTCTCGGAGGGCCCCGCGATGTACCACACGTTCCGCGAAAAGGAAGACGGCTGCGTCAAGGTCGTCCTGCATCCATGAGAAACCGCACCGCAGTGCAACTCGTCGTCGCCGCCGGCGCGCTGGCCGCCGTGGGCGCGCTCTACCTCGGGCAGAAGAAGAAGCCGGCGCTGCGCGCCCTGTACGACTACCGCGGCCGCAGCGGCTTTCCGCGCGGCACCGCGGAATCGCGCGGCATCGCGAAGGACGTCGCGCGCGACGCGCTGAAGTGGCTCGCCCGGCCGGGCGGCGAGGTGCTGCCTACTTCCAGGGTCCGCGCAGTGACGACACCGCAGCCTGCAGCGCCGCAGGGGTAGCGGCCGCGGGGGCGAGCGGCGCGCCGGCGGAGAGCCGCACGCGCGGGAACAGGCGATGCGCGTGGCGCAGCCGGTAGCGGTTGCGCGCGAACAGGCTGCGCCACAGGCCGGAGAGGGCGAGCGGCACGACCGGCACCGGCGTGCGCTGGAGGATCTTCGTGATGCCCGGCCGGAACTCGTCGATGTCGCCGTCGGCGGTCAGCTTGCCCTCGGGGAAGAGCCCCACCAGCTCGCCCTCGGCGAGCTCCTTCGCGATCGCGTCGTAGGCCCGCTCGAGGACTGCCGGATCCTCGCTGCGGCCGCCGATCGGGATCGCGCGGACGGTGCGGAAGAAGAAGCCGAGCAGCGGCATTTCGTAGATGCGGTAGTACATCACCCAGCGGATCGGCCGCCGGCACGCCGCGGAGATGACGAGCGCGTCGACGAACGACACGTGGTTGCACACCAGGATCGCCGCGCCCTCCTCGGGGATGCGCTCCAGGTCGCGCTTCTCGACCCGGTACACCGTGTGGATCAGCATCCACACCATGAAGCGCGCCAGGAACTCCGGCACCAGCGTGAAGATGAAGAGCGTCACCGCGGCGTGCATGAGCGCGGTGACGACGAAGAGCTGCGGGATGGTGAGGCCGGCGGCGAGCAGCGCGATGGCGATCCCGGCCGCGGCCACCATGAACACGGCGTTGAGGATGTTGTTGGCGGCGATGATGCGCGAGCGGTGCGCGGGCTCGCTGCGGATCTGGATCAGCGCGTACAGCGGCACGATGTAGAACCCGCCGAAGAGCCCCAGGCCGAAGAGGTCGAAGAGCACCCGGCCGTAGGACGGCGGCTCTCCCATGGAGGCGAAGCCCAGGTCGAGGCCGAAGAGCGCCAGGCCGAGCGCGCCGAACGGCACGAGGCCGAGCTCCACCTTGTGGCCGGAGAGGCGCTCGCACAGGAGCGAGCCGGCGCCGATGCCGAGTGAGAACACCACCAGAAGCATCGTCACGACGATCTCGCTTCCCGACAGGATGTTCTTCGACAGGTTCGGGAACTGGGTCACGAGGAGCGAGCCGTAGAACCAGAACCACGAGATGCCGAGCACCGAAAGGAACACGGTGCGGTTGCGCCGCGCGAAGCCGAGGTTGCGCCAGGTCGAGGTGAGCGGGTTCCAGTCGATCTTCAGCCCCGGGTCCGCCGCGGGCGCCGCGGGGATGAAGCGCGACAGGACGATGCCGAGCGCGGAGAGGGAAAGCGCGAGCACGCAGACGCCGCCGATGCCCCAGCCGGGCTGCGAGACCATCCAGCCGCCGAGCATCATCCCGGCGAGGATCGCCACCGAGGTGCCCATCTCGACCAGGCCGTTGCCGCCGACGAGCTCGTGCTCCTTCAGGTGCTGCGGCAGGATCGCGTACTTCACCGGCCCGAACAGGGTCGACTGCACCCCGCCGAGGAAGAGCGCGGCGAGGAGCAGCGCCAGGTCCTGCGCGAGCAGCCCCCACGCGCCGAGCGCCATGCAGGCGAGCTCGAGGGCCACCGTCACGGTGATGAGGCGCGACTTCTCGTACTTGTCGGCGATCTGGCCGGCGATCGCCGAGAAGAGGAAGAACGGCAGCACGAACAGCGCCTGCGCCAGGTTCTGCAGCGTGTCCGACGACATGGTCGTGTAGCGCGCCGTCTGGTACGCGAGCAGGATGACGAGCGCCTGCTTGAACACGTTGTCGTTCATCGCGCCGAGGAACTGCACGCCGAAGAACGGCCCGAAGCGGCGCTGCGCCAGGAGCGCGAACTGGCTCTTCTCCCCCATTCCGTTATATTAGCCGCTCCATGACGACCGACCTCTGCGCCCTCTCCGCCACCGAGCTCGTGGAGGCCTATCGCACCGGGACGCTCTCCCCGCTCGAGGTCGCGCGCGCCGTGCGCCGGCGCATCGACGAGCTGAACCCGGTGCTCAACGCCTTCAGCCTCGTGTCGGACCGGCTGGAGGAAGAGGCGAAGGCGTCGGAGGCCCGCTGGCGGCGCGGCGAGGCGCGGGGCCTGCTCGACGGCGTGCCGGTCACGGTGAAGGACATCCTGCTCACGAAGGGCTGGCCGACGCTGCGCGGCTCGAAGACCGTCGATGCGAAGGGCCCGTGGAACGACGACGCGCCGGTCGTGGCGCGCCTGCGCGAGCACGGCGCGCTCCTCCTCGGCAAGACGACGACGCCGGAATTCGGCTGGAAGGGCGTCACCGACAGCCCGCTCACCGGCATCACGCGCAATCCCTGGAACACCGACAAGACGCCCGGCGGCTCCTCGGGCGGCGCGGCCGCCGCGCTCGCCGCCGGCATGGGCCCGCTCGGCCTGGGCACCGACGGCGGCGGCTCGATCCGCATCCCCTGCTCGTTCACCGGCACGTTCGGCCTCAAGCCCACCTTCGGCCGGGTGCCGGCCTGGCCGCTTTCGCCGTTCGGCACCGTGGCGCACGTCGGGCCCATGGCGCGCAGCGTCGCCGACGCCGCGCTCCTGCTGAACGTGCTGGCGCTGCCCGACGCCCGCGACTGGCACGCGCTGCCCTACGACGCCCGCGACTACCGCACCGGCCTCGACCACGGCGTGCGCGGCCTGCGCATCGCCTACTCGAGCGACCTGGGATATGCCAGCGTCGATCCCGAAGTCGCTGCGATCGCGAAGGCGGCGGCGAAGACCTTCGAGGACCTCGGGGCGAAGGTCGAGGAGAAGCATCCGGGATTCGAGAACCCGGACGCCCTCTTCCGCACCCACTGGTTCGCCGGCGCGGCGTTCCTCCTGAGGGGCATCCCCGCGGAAAAGAAGGCGTGGATCGACCCGGGCCTGCTCGAGGTCGGCGCGCTCGGCGAGAAGGTGACGGCGGCCGAGCTCCTCGAGGCGCAGATGAAGCGCGGCGCGCTCGGCGCGCACATGAGCCTCTTCCACCGCGACTTCGACCTGCTCGTCACGCCGACGCTCGCGATCCCGGCGTTCGACGTCGGCGAGGAATACCCGGGGAAGAAGGCCGGCAAGCGCTGGACCGACTGGACGCCGTTCTCCTATCCGTTCAACCTGACGCAGCAGCCTGCGGCGTCCGTGCCGTGCGGCACGACGAAGGCCGGCCTGCCGGTCGGCCTGCACGTCGTGGGCCCGAAGTACGCGGATGCGCTGGTGCTGCGGGCCTGCCGCGCCTTCGAGGCCGCGCGACCGTTCGCCTCGCCCGACCTCGGAAAGTGCAAGCCCTCCTAGAGCGCTAGCCCGCCGCGCGCAGCGCGGCGTTCTCGAGGATCTCGACGCCCGGCTTGCCGACGCGCGCGGCGTGCACGAGCGCCGCGGCGACGCGCGACGCTTCGACCGGGCGCCACTTGCCCGGGAAGAGCCAGCCGATCTTCTTCGCGAGCTCCTCTCCGGGGCGCCGCTCCTCGCGCTCGCCGAGCAGGACCGAGGGGCGCGCGATCGTCACCGACGGATAGCCGAGCGCGAGGATCTGGTCTTCCAGCTCGCCTTTCACCCTGTTGTAGAAGACCGTCGAACGCGCACTCGCTCCCAGCGCGCTGACCAGGAGGAAGTGCCTTGCTCCGCTCGCCCGCGCGGCCCTGGCGATGGCAAGGGGGAAGTCGAAATCGACGCGGCGAAAAGCCTCTTGCGAGCCGGCCTTCTTGATGGTGGTGCCGAGCGCGCAGAAAGCGGCGTGGATGCCGTCGAACCATTCCGGATGTGCATCGAGCCGGTCGAGCTCGCCGCGGCATTCACGCACCTTCGAGTCCTGGCGAACGACCAGCGGGCGGCGCACCAGCGCGCGGATCTCCGCGGTGGCCGGGTCGGCGGACAGCAGACGCAGCAGTTCCCGGCCCACGAGCCCGGTGCCGCCGGCGACGAGCGCTACGTTTCCTGCCATCCCCGCGCGTACTGCCCCTGGTTACTGCACGCCTCCATGCTGCCACAGGCGGCGCGCCCTGCGGCGCACGCGTACGACCGGACGCCCGTCGATGGGCACCCGCGACAGCGCCTCGGAGTAGTAAGCGTCTTCAGGGTCGGTCTGCACCCAGTCGCACGCGGCCTCGGAGGGTTTGCCGTCGGTCACGACCCGCATGCGCACGTCGCTTCGACGCAGGCCTTCGGCGCCTCGCAGCGCGTCCACGCTGGAACGATCGGCGAACACCACGAGATCCCACGGCGCGCCGGCGCCGCCCTCGCGGGGCCCGTCGGTGCGCAGGCCGATCTTCCACACGGAGCGGACGCCTTCGCAGGACGCGGTCAGCTCGTCGATGAACGCGCGAACGTCCGTGCGTGCTACAGGCACTTCATGTTCTCGGTATAGCCGCGCGCCCGCGCGGCGGTCACGCAGTCGTAGAAGAGCTGGTAGGTCTCCTTGCAGGGCTCGGGGGCCGCCTCGCCCGCGGGCGCGATCGCGCGCCACTTCCAGCCGCGTCCGCTCTGCACGTAGATGATGTCGCACCATCGTTTCATGCCGTCTCGCTTATCCATGCATCCTTTCTACAGGTTTCGGCGCGCACGCGGCGGCCGCGCCGAAAATTCGAGGATTCCGCTACGGCCGTACGTCCGGATCGGCGACCGCCGAACGGGCTACAGCGCGAGCGTGAGGCGCAGCGCCCAGGTGGAGATGACCTTGTCCTCGTCGAGCATCGCGCCGTTCGCCTCGTAGGCCTTCTCGCTCTGCTGCTTCAGGCTCTCGAAGCCCCGGTAACGCCCGGTCGGGCTGGCATAGAAGGAAAGGATGGTGTCGCCGCTGAGGACGAAGCGCCCGCGCAGCGCGCCGATCGCCGGGTTGCTGGAGGTCCAGTGCGTCGAGCGGGCGCCGGGGGCGAACGGCTCGATCTCGTAGCGGTTGTGCGTGACGCGGGCCGGATCGCCGCGCAGGCGCAGCACCGCTTCGAAGCGCCATCGCGACGGCTCGTGGCGCACCGTCGTGTCGCCCGCCGCGGCGAACCTCGCCCCGGCCGCGTCGGTGTACTCCCCCTCGGCGCGCCACAGGCCTTCCCTGAAGAGGAAGCTGTGCTCTATCCGTGGATCTCCACGCTGTCTTTCGGGGCTTCTTTTCGATCGTCCATCGTGTAGTCCCGCAGCACGCTGGCAATTCTCAATCGATAGGAAGAGAAAATCCGCTCCCGGCCGTGCTTCTGCGCGGCGCGGTGCTTCTGCAGGGTGCGCCACTTGCGCACGCACTCCTCGTCGCGCCAGAACTGCAGCGAGACGAACTTGCCCGGCGTGGTGATGCTCTCGAAGCGCTCGAGGCTGATGAAGCCCTCCGCCTTCGCGAGGTCGGCCTTCAGCGTCTCGACGAGCTGCATGTACTCGGGAAACCGGCCCTCGGCCGGCGTGAACTCGAAGATCACCGCGATCATGCCCGCTCCCTCGGCTGGCGACGGCCAACTATACTCGATGCATGGACAAGGCCTGCGTGGTGGTCGGGGCGGGCAACGCCACGGGCGGCGCGATCGCCCGGCGCTTCGCCCGCGAAGGGTTCGTGGCGTGCGTGGCTCGCCGCAACCCGGAGAAGTTGGGTTCTCTAATAGATTCCATAGCATCGAACGGCGGAAAAGCCATTCCCTTCGGGCTGGACGCGAGGCGCGAGGACCAGGTGGTCGATTTCTTCGCGAAGGTGGAGCGCGAGGTCGGGCCGGTCGAGGTCGCGGTGTTCAACGTCGGCGGCAACATCCGCTTCCCGATCGTCGAGACGACCTGGCAGAAGTACTTCAAGTCCTGGGAGCAATGCGCGGGCGCGGGCTTCCTCGTCGGCCGCGAGGCGGCGCGCGTCATGCTCCCGCGCGGCCGCGGCACGATCCTCTTCACCGGCGCGACCGCGAGCCTGCGCGGCCGCGCGGGGTTCGCCGCGTTCTCCGGCGGCAAGCACGCGCTGCGCGCGCTGGCGCAGAGCATGGCGCGCGAGCTCGGGCCGCAAGGCATCCACGTCGCGCACGTCGTGGTCGACGGCATGATCGACACCGAGTTCACGGCGCAGCGCGTCGACGACCCGGAAGCGAAGCGCCGCGGCGAGGCCATCCTCCATCCGGACCATATCGCCGGGAACTACTGGCACCTGCACACCCAGCCACGCAGCGCATGGACGCACGAGCTCGACCTGCGTCCCTGGGTGGAACGCTGGTAGGAAGGGCTGCTAGATTGGGCCGTGACCCTTCCCCTGCGCAAGGCCGGCAGGATCTTCGTCACCGGCCTCCTCACCGTCCTGCCGCTCGTCCTGACGGTCTACTTCGCCGTCTGGCTGCTGACGGTGCTGGAGAAGTTCTTCGGCAAGCAGGCGAAGCTCCTCCTGCCCGACGACTGGTACCGCCCGGGATTGGGGCTGATCGTCGCGATCCTGCTCATCTTCGCGGTCGGCATGCTGATGCACGCGTGGCTCTTCCGGCGCCTCTTCCGCCGCTTCGAGCTGGTGCTGCTGCGCGTCCCCCTGGTGCGCTCGGTCTACAGCGCCCTGCGCGAGCTGCTCGGCCTCTTCGGCGAGCAGAAAGGCGAGGCGATGCAGGTCGTGATGGTGAAGATGGCCGACGACACCCACCTGCTCGGCTTCATCACCCGCGAGAACTGCGCGGACACCCTGAAGGGCATCGACTGCAGCGGCAAGGTCGCCGTCTACCTGCCGATGAGCTACCAGGTCGGCGGCTACACCATCTTCGTGCCGCAGGACACGCTGACGAAGATCGACATGTCGCGCGAGGATGCGATGCGCTTCATCCTCACCGCCGGCCTCAAGTCCCGCCCCCTGAAATAAAAGGGGAGTAGACAATGAGAAAAATGGGGTCTGACCCCATTTTTTAATTTTTTAGATCGGGGACAGCTACCGATCTCTATTCCGGCTGGATGCCGTTGCTGCGGATGAGCTGGCCGAGCTTGTCCGACTCGCCCTGCACGAAGCGCTGGAAATCCTCCGCGCTCCCCGCCACGACGTCGAAGCCCCGGTCGGAAAGGACCTTCCTCACCTCCGGCACCGCGAGCGTCCGCGCCATCTCGGTCCTGATCTTCGACGCGACCTCCCGGGAAACGCCCTTCGGCGCCAGGATCCCGAACCACGACACCTGCTCGAAGCCAGGGAAGGTCTCGGCGAGCGTCGGCACGTTCGGCAGCACCGCCATGCGCTCCCTGCCGCCGACCGCGATCGCCTTCACCTTGCCCGCCTGGATGTGCGGGAGGATGAGCGGCGTCGACACGAACGCGATGTTGATCTGCCCGCCGAGCAGCGCCGCGACCATCGGCCCGCCGCCCTTGTAGTGCACGTGCGTCATCTTCACCCCCGCGTACTGCTCGAGGAGCAGCGCGCCGAGGTGGTTGGAGCTCGCCGCGCCCGCGGTCGCGTAGGTCACGTGGCCGGGCTGCTTCTTCGCCGCCTCGACCACGTCCTTCAGCGTCGCCGGCGCGAACCCGGTCACCGCGACGAGCGTGCTCGGGGAGGTCACCATCAGCATCAGGTGGTCGAACGACTTGAACGGGTCCGGCGCCATCTTGTAGATGTGGTGGTTGACGGCGTGCGTGTCGAACACCATGAGCATCGTGTACCCGTCGGGCGCCGCGTTCGCCGCCTCGGCCGCGCCGACCGCCCCGCCCGCGCCGCCCTTGTTGTCGATGACGACGCTCTGGCCCATGAATTCCTGGAACTTGGGCTGCACCACGCGCGCGATGAGGTCGGTGGTGCCGCCGGGCGGGAACGGCACGATGAGCCGGACCGGCTTGACCGGGTAGGCCTGCGCGAGCGCGAGCGCCGGCAGGAGGAGCAGCAGGGCCGCGAGCTTTCTCATGCCGCCTATCCTACGTCGAAGCGCACGCCCTGCGCGAGCGGCAGGTCGCTGCCGTAGTTGATGGTGTTGGTGGCGCGGCGCATGTAGGCCTTCCAGCTGTCGGAGCCCGCCTCGCGGCCGCCACCGGTCTCCTTCTCGCCGCCGAACGCGCCGCCGATCTCGGCGCCCGAGGGACCGATGTTGACGTTGGCGATGCCGCAGTCCGAGCCGCTCGCCGACACGAAGCGCTCCGCCTCGCGCAGGTCGTTGGTGAAGATGGACGACGACAGCCCCTGCGGCACGTCGTTGTGCAGGCGGATCGCCTCGTCGAGGTCGCGGTAGCGCATCGCGTACAGGATGGGCGCGAACGTCTCCTTGCACATGACGCCCGACTGCGCGGTCATCTCGACCAGCGCGGGCATGGCGTAGAACGCCTTCGCGTGGCCGCCGACGGTCACGCGCTCGCCGCCGAAGACGCGCCCCCCGGACTCGCGCGCCTGCGCGAGCGCGCGGTGCATCGCCTCGCCGGCCGCCGGGTCGCGCAGCGGCCCGATCAGGGTGCGCGCGTCGCGCGGATCCCCGACGCTCACCGAGCCGTAGACCTTGCGCAGCTTGCCGAGGAGCTCCTCGGCGATGCTCTCGTGCACGAACAGGCGCCGCAGCGAGGTGCAGCGCTGCCCGGCCGTGCCCATCGCCGCGAAGGCGATGCCGCGCAGGGCGAGGTCGAGGTTGGCCGTGGGGCAGACGATGGCCGCGTTGTTGCCGCCGAGCTCGAGGATCGAGCGGCCGAAGCGCGCCGCGACGCGCGGCCCGACGAGGCGGCCCATCGCGGTCGAGCCGGTCGCCGACACCACCGGCACGCGCGCGTCGTCGACGAGCGCCTCGCCGGCCTCGCGGGCGCCGACGATCACCGTCGAGAGGCCCTCCGGCGCGTCGCCGAACTTCTTCGCCGCGCGCTCGAACAGCGACTGCACCGCGAGCGCCGTGAGCGGCGCCTTCTCGGAAGGCTTCCAGGCGACGCTGTCGCCGCAGACGAAGGCGAGCGCCGAGTTCCAGCTCCACACCGCCACCGGGAAGTTGAACGCCGAGATCACTCCGACCACGCCGGCGGGATGCCAGGTTTCCATCATGCGGTGGTTGCGCCGCTCCGTCGCCAGGGTGAGGCCGTAGAGCTGGCGCGAGAGACCGACCGCGTACTCGCAGATGTCGATCATCTCCTGCACCTCGCCGAGGCCCTCGGAGAGGATCTTGCCCGTCTCGATGGTCACGAGGCGCCCGAGGTCCTGCTTCGCCGCGCGCAGCTCCTCGCCGAGCAGGCGCACCAGCTCGCCGCGGCGCGGCGCGGGAACCTCGCGCCAGGCGAGGAAGGCGCGCTGCGCCGTATCGAGGGTGCGGCGCACGCTCGCGGCGTCCGCTGCCGCGAGCGTCGCGAGCGCCTCGCCGTCGATCGGCGAGGTGACGGTGATGGCCGCTCCGCCTGCGGCCGGGCGAAACACCTCCGGACGCACGCCGAGGCGCTCGAGGAGCTCGAGCGCTTCCTGTTTCGGATTCTTCATCGACCGAACGCCGACGCCGGCGTCAGCGCGTACCGGTCGCAGGACGGGAACAGGTCCACGCCATGCGCGGCATGCTCCGCTTCGCGCGCCGCGCGCACCTGCTCGCTCGCCTCGTACTTCGCCAGAAGCTCCGCGCGCCTGCCGGCCTGCGGCCAGCGGATCAGGACGGCGACGACCGGAAGCTCCTCGCCGGTCAGGACGTCGAACGCCGCGTCGACGCGGGCGCCGAGCGACTCGAGCACCGGTCGGTCGCACTCGAGGAATGCCTTGCGCGCCGCGCCGCCCAGCCCGGCATGCACGCGCAGCAGCCAGAGGTCCGCTTCGGCAGCGCCGGTGGAAAGGTCGGCGCCCGCCGCCGGCGTCGCCTGCGGCCAGGCCGCCATGAAGTGCGTGTCGATGCGCGCCGTGAGCTCGCTCTTCTCGTGCGCCTTGCGGCGGATCGCCTGCCATTCCGGATCGGCGCCGAAGGCCGCCCAGCCCTTGTTGCGCTCCTCGAGCGATGGCCAGGGCACGATCCAGACGTACGCGGGGAGCCGCGGCCCGGCGCTCGCGTTCCACGCGCCGATCGGGCGCGGGATGCCGTGGCGGCGGAACACCGGCGTGCAGTCGCGGCTCATCATCGCGTCCATGTCGGCGGTGCGACCGGTGCCGACGAGGTAGGTCCGCAGCTCGTAGAGCACGCCTTCAGCTCCCGGGCGTCACGCCGGCCTTCTTGAGCAGCGCATCCCACTTCGCGATGTCGGCGTCGAGATAGCGGGCGAACTCCGCCGGCTTGCTGCCCACCGGCGTCGCGCCGATCGAGGCGAGCGCCTTGACGACCTCGGGCTTCTGCAGCCCGCGCGCCGTTTCCTCCGAGATCTTGTTGATCACGGCCGCCGGGGTGCCGGCGGGCGCGAGGATGCCGTACCAGGCGCCGGCATCGAAGCCCTGCACGCCCGCTTCCGCGGCGGTCGGGATTTCCTGGAAGAGCGGCGAGCGCTCGCCGGCCGCCACCGCGAGCGCCTTCAGCTTGCCGCCGCGCACGTGCGGGAGCAGCACCGGCGGCGGGCCGAACATCACCGTCACCTGGCCGCCGATCAGGTCCTGCACCGCCTGGCCCATGCCCTTGTAAGGCACGTGGGTCAGCTTCGTATCGGTGAGGCCCATGAAGAGCTCGCCCGAAAGGTGCGACGCGGAGCCCGCGCCCGAGGAGGCGAAGAACACCTTGCCGGGATTCGCCTTCGCGTACGCGATGAAGTCCTTCAGGTTCGCGCCGGGGAACGCGGCGTTCACCACCACCAGGTAGGGCGGCGCGCTCAGCAGCGACACCGGGGCGAGCGCCTTCGCGTTGGCGGGCGTCACCGCGCCGCTCGCGGCGATCACCAGCGTATGGCCGTCGGGCGCGGCGGCGCCGACCGCGTTCGCGCCGATCGTCCCCGCGGCGCCGGGCTTGTTCTCCACCACGACCGACTGGCCCCACACCTCGGTGAGGTGCTTGGCGAGCACGCGCCCGAGGATGTCGGCGCCGCCGCTGGGCGGGAACGGCACGACGAGCGTGACGGTGCGGCTCGGGTAGTCCTGCGCGAGCGCCGCGGCGGGCAGCAGGAGCGCGAGGGCGAGGGACCGCAGAACGCGGATGGGGTTGAGCATGGCCGATCTCCTGTTCATGTTTCGTTCCAATTCAAGTTCCATTATTTGGAACGCGTTTCCATTTATGAGAGTAGCCGAGCTTGCCCGAGGCTGACAACCCCTTTCTTGCAGCTAGTCGGCGATGCAGCGGAACGCGTCGGCGGCGGGACGGCGGCGGCGCGCCGACGCGAGCACCGCGAGGTACGCGGCCGCGGCCTTGCGCGCCTCGAACATGCGCTCGAAATGCCCCCAGTCGATCGCGACGCAGGCCGCGCCGAAGAACGCGGCCCACGCTTCCTCGGGCACGCGTGCCCCGGGAAGCGACGCTTCGATGCTCCGCGTGCGGGCGACGAGCTCTTCCGAAGGGGGCACGAACGCCTTGTAGACCACGCCCTCTTCGGGATCGAACGTCTTGCCGCACATGGCTGGGGCTCCTAGCCGCGCCGCGGCGCCGCCATGGTGCGCGCGACCGCCTCCGCGGCCGCGACCACCGTCGGCGCGAGCGACTTGATCTTGCGCGGGCGCAGGCGATCGAGCGGCCCCGAGATGCCCACCGCGGCGATGACCTCGCTGCCGGCCTGCACCGGCGCGGCGAGCCCGGCCACGTTGGGGCGGAACTCCCCGGAGTTGATGGCGTAGCCCTGGCCGCGCACGAGCGCGAGCTCGCGCGCGAGCGCCGCGTGGTCGGCGATCGTCTCGGGCGTGAGGCGCCGGATGCCGTTCGCCACGGCGCGCACCGTCTCGGCCGACTGCCAGGCGAGCAGCGCCTTGCCCGAAGCGGTGCAGTACGCCGGGGCGCGCCCGCCGACCACGGTGTAGGCGCGCACCGGGTTCGCGGTCTCGACCTTGTCGAGGTAGACGATCTCGGTGCCGTCGAAGATCGCGAGGTGCGCCGACTCGCCGGTCTGCTCCATGAGGCGGCGCAGGTGCGGGCGCGCCGCGCTCGCGAGGCCGAGGCGGCCGTAGACCTGCTGGCCCATCTCCCAGACGCGCAGGCTCGGCTCGTAGAGGCTCGTCTCGCCGTGGCGCACGTAGCCGAGCGCGCCGAGGGTCGCGAGCAGGCGGTGCACGTTGCTCTTCTGCAGCCCGGTCTGGGCGGCGAGCCGCGTGATGCTCATCGGCTCACCCGCCTGCACCAGCAGCTCGAGCACGCGAAACGCCTTCACCACCGTCTTGTCCATCCCGCTCCCCCGTCGTCGCCGGTCCCTCGAGGACGCCGCAGGCGCCCTGCGCGGTGCCGAACGCGATCCGCGCGCCGCCATTGTGCCAAGCAACGGAGGTCACCGCGCCATCGCCGCCGGCGCGCAGCAGGCGCTCCTCCTCGTCCTGGATCGACGCGACGAGCACCGCGCCGTCGGAGTAGCCGATCGCCAGCTCGCCGCGCCGCGGGTGGCACGCCACGGCCGTCACGAGCGCGCCCTCGCGCGCCGCGCCCACCTTGAGCGCCGCGCTTCCCATCGGGCCGTCGGGACCCTCGAACCGCCAGACGACCGCGGCGCTCGCGCCCGACGTGGCGAGCCAGCGCCCGTCGGCGCTCCAGCTCCAGTCGCGGACCCGGGCGGAATAGCCCGTCATGCGGAAGTGCTTCCGGTCGGAGAGGCGCCAGCCGTGCAGCAGCCCGTCCTGCATGAACGCGAGCAGGAACCGGTCGTCGGGCGAGAAGGTAAGGCCCGCGAACGCGCCCTTCCATTCGAGCTCGAGCGGCAGCGCGCCGTCGGCCGGATGGATCGCGACGCCGCCGAAGCGCGCGACGGCGACGCGGTTCCCCGCGGCGCAGAACGCGATCGCCGACACGTTGCGGTCGTGCTCCAGGGCATCCTGCGCGCCGCCCGCCCAGCGGATCCACACCGAGCGCCCCACGGCATACGCGATCGCGCCGCCGCGGCCGCCGGCGACCAGGCTGATCCACTTGCGCGGCACCGCGGCGAGCTCGGCGGGCGCGCCCTCGCCGTCGGTGCGGCAGACGCGCCCGTCCTCGCCGCAGGTGAGGAGCGCCGCCCCGTCGGGAACCGGCGCCGCGGCGAGGAGCGCGCTGTGAACGCGCAGGGGCGCCGCGGCGCGCTGGATGGTTCCGTCCAGGCGCGCGAAGAGGGGGACGTCGTCCGCGAAGAGCGCGGCGGCCACCGCGGCTTCAGGCAAGGCAGCCCTCGAGGCCCGAGCGCAGCTTCGCGCCGTCCAGGTTGCGGCCGATGAAGACCAGCCGGCTGTGGCGCTTCTCCTCCGGCTTCCAGGGGCGCTGGTGCTCGCCCTCGACGATCATGTGCACGCCCTGCACCACGTAGCGCCGCGGCTCGTCCTTCAGGGCGAGGATCCCCTTCATGCGCAGGATGTTCGCGCCCTGCGCCTGCGTGAGCGCATGGATCCAGGGGAAGAAGCGGTTGGCGTCGAGCTCGCCCGCGACGAGCGAGAACGACGCGACGCTGCGATCGTGGATCGGCGCGAGGTCGTGGTGGTGGCCATGGTCGTGCTCGCAGCCGGGATGGCAGGCGTGCGCGTCCTCGAGGAACGCCGGATCGCGCTCCAGGGCGCGCTGCAGGTCGAACGCGCCGCGGCCGAGGATCTTCTCGAGCGCGACCTCGGAGCGCTGCGTGCGGTGCATCTCGGCGTACGGGTTGATCGCGCGGACCGCCTGCTCCACCGCCGCGAGCTCTCCGGGCGCGACGAGATCGCCCTTGTTGACCAGGATCACGTCGGCGAACGCGATCTGGTCCTCGGCCTCGGGCCGCTCGCGGATCTGCAGCGGGAAGTGCTTGGCGTCCACCACCGTGACGATCGCGTCGAGCGCCGTCGCGGCGCGCACGCCCTCGTCCATGAAGAAGGTCTGCGCCACCGGCGCCGGGTCGGCGAGCCCGGTGGTTTCCACCACGATGGCGTCGAAGCGGCCAGGCTGGCGCAGCAGGCGCTCCAGCACGCCGATCAGGTCGCCCCGCACCGTGCAGCAGACGCAGCCGTTGTTCATCTCGTAGATCTCCTCGTCGGACTCGACGACGAGGTCGTTGTCGATGCCGATCTCGCCGAACTCGTTC
>DASZQH010000349.1:0-2208 GCA_035549805.1 Burkholderiales bacterium | reverse complement strand
ATCTTCGGCCGCTTCGCCCAGGCCGACTCGACCACCGCGCGCCAGAAGGGCGGCACCGGCCTCGGCCTCGCCATCTCGAAGCGCCTGGTGGAGATGATGCAGGGCCGCATCGGCTTCGAGCCGCGCGAAGGCGGCGGCACCACCTTCTGGTTCGAGCTCCCCCGCCACATCTCATAGGACAGGAGAACGCCTTGCCCGACCGGCCGCTCGTGAAAGTCTGCTACGTGGAAGACGACGAGGACATCCAGCGCATCGTGCGCATGTCGCTCGAGCGCATCGGCAAGCTGACCGTCGAGGTCGTCGGCGACCCGATGGTCGCGATCGACGCGATGAAGCGCTTCGCCCCCGACCTCGTGCTCCTCGACTGGATGATGCCGGGCATGGACGGCCCGACGCTCTTCAAGAAGATGAAGGACCACGACGAGACGAAGGCCCTGCCGGTCGTCTTCATCACCGCCAAGGCCTCGCAGGCGGACCTCGACGACCTCATGCGCATGGGCGCCATCGGCACCATCTCCAAGCCCTTCGCCCCGAAGGACCTTCCCGACCAGCTGCGCGCCCTCTGGGCCAAGGCCCCCTGAATAAAGGGGTCAGCCCCCTTTATTGGAGGCGGGCGGTGCGGTCGGCGCCGATGACGCCGGTGCCCTGGTAGAACTTGCGCGACAGGAAGCCGATGACCTCGTCGGCGTTGCGGAAGCGCGCGTCGCGGTCCTTCTCCACCAGCTTGTCGAGCAGCGCCTGGTACGCCGACAGCTCCTCCGGCAGGGTCGGCGGGGCGGTGTTGACGTGGTGCATCGCCACCTCGATGGCGGTCTCGCCGTCGAACATGTGGCGCCCGGTGAGCATCTGGTAGAGCAGCACGCCGGCGCTGTAGATGTCGGTGCGCAGGTCGAGGGCGCGGCCCTGCACCTGCTCGGGGCTCATGTAGCGCGGCGTGCCGAGGATCTCGCCGTGGCCGGTGCGGTCGGCGGCGTCGACGTGCTTCGCGATGCCGAAGTCCACCAGCGCGAGCGTGCCGTCGGCGCGGAACATCATGTTCTGCGGCTTGAGGTCGCGGTGCAGGATGCCCTTCTCGAGGATGTCGCCGAGGGCGAACATCAGCTCGCGGAACAGGCGCAGGCAGTCGTCGGCGTCGAGCGCGCGGCCGTCCATGCGCTTGTGCAGGTCGCCGCCCTCGAAGAACTCCATGACGAGGTAGGCGTGGTCCTCCGAGGTGCCGTGGCCGAAGATGCGCGCCACGTGCTTGCTCTGGATGCGCTCGATCATCGCGTATTCCTCGAGGAAGCGCGCGAGCGCCTTCCTGTCGGAGAGGATCTCGGTACGCAAAATCTTCACCACCAGCGGCTCGTCGTCGGACTCGCGCGAGGCGAGGTAGACGCGCGACATGCCGCCTTCGCCGATGAGGCGCAGCACCTTGATGCCCGGGATGCGGATCTTCGCGCCGAGCGACTCGCCGGCGACGCGCGCCGCGACGTCGGGCGGCATGGTCTTCTCGTGCACGTCGCGCACCAGGCCGCGGATCGAGGCGACGAGGCGCTCGCGCGAGAGCTCCTGCTTGCGCTGGTAGTCGTCGGCGCCCGCCTTCATTGCGCGCACCGCGATGATCTCGTTGCCGGCGCCGGTGAGGAACAGCACCGGCGGGCAGTCGGAGCGCTTCTTGAGCTGCTGCAGCCACTGCAGGCCGTCGCCGCGCCCGAGCATGTAGTCGAGGATCATGACGTCGTAGCGCCCGAGCGGGAACGCGGCGTCGGGGATGTCCTTCTCCTGCGGGTCGTACTGATCGACTTCCGCGTCCTCCCACTGGTGCTTGATGAAGCTCTGCAGGAGAGTGCGCAGGTCCTCGTCGTCGTCGATGATGAGGACTCTCATGCCGCGGCGGCGAGCTCGATCGAGTACACCGCGGTGGCTTCCGACTTGCCGCGCAGCGCGACGTTGCCGCGCGAGGCGACGCTCCCCGCGGGCACCAGCGAGCGGATCTCCTCGTATACCGGGCCGGAGACGAGCACCTCGCTCGCGCGCGCCATCTGCATCAGGCGCGCCGCCGTGTTCACGGCGTCGCCGATGATCGTGTAGCTCATGTGGTGCGGCGAGCCGATGTTGCCGATGATCGCCTCGCCCGAGGCGATGCCGATGCCCATGCCGGTCGAGACGCCGCCGCGCCCGGTCCAGTTGGCGAGCACCGGCGCGAAGCTCGCCACCATGTCCTTC
>DASZQH010000348.1:0-5945 GCA_035549805.1 Burkholderiales bacterium | reverse complement strand
CGCCACCTACTGGTCGTGGATGGGCTATCTCACGAAATAGGAGGAGCGGATGATCTCGATCGAGGACTGCAAGGGGCTGTGCGGGCTGTCCGATGCCGAAATCGCCGCGATCGTCGAGCACGAGCACCTGCCCGAGATCGTCGCGGTCGAGATGGGCGCGTACCTCTCGCAGAGCGACGCGGGGCAGGAGAGGATCCGCGCCATGATCGAGGACGACATCCGCGCCGCCCAGGCGGCCGCCGATCCGACGCGCGCGCTTGCGCTGAAGGTGGTGCTGCACAACTTCGTCTGCGCCCACCCTGCCGCCGAGCACCGCCACGGCGCCGGCGTCCATGACCCGGAGCGCCGCCGCCTTTGACGAAGGTCAATACGCGGTCCGCGTGCCTCCCTATGCTGGGCAAATCATGAAGACCACGACCGGACGCCATACCCATTCCCGCAGGATGCACAAGCCCAAGGACGAGGGGCACGACGCGTACCGGCCGGGCGGCAAGCTCGCCGAGCCGGCGGTGTGCTCGGCGTGCGGCGCCGTCTGGCGCGGCGGGCGCTGGCGCTGGGAAGGCGCCGACTTCGGCGCGCGCGCCGTGCTCTGCCCGGCCTGCCATCGCGTGCGTGACGGCCTGCCGGCCGGCTACGTCAAGCTCGAAGGCGAGTTCTTCGCCGGGCACCGCGACGAGATCCTCGCCTGCGTGCGCCGCTGCGAGCGCGCGGAGAAGAAGAGCCATCCCCTGCAGCGCATCATGGCGATCGAGGCGAACGGCGAGGGCTGGATCGTCACCACCACCGACAGCCACCTCGCGCGGCGCATCGGCGAGGCGCTCAAGTCCGCGTTCAAGGGCCGCGCCGCCTTCAGCTACCAGGCGCAGGACAACCTCCTGCGCGTGACCTGGAGCCGCGCCCGGTGAAGATCCGCGATTTCTGCACCACCCACGTCGTCGTCGTCGAGCCGGGCGCCTCGCTGCGCGAGGCTTCCCTCGCCATGCGTAACGCCCACGTCGGCTGCGTCGTCGTGGCCGAGCGGCGCGGCGGCGGCATCTTCCCGCTCGGCGTGGTGACCGACCGCGACATCGTCGTCGCGGTGCTCGCCCCCGGCGCCCGCCCCGAGACGATCCGCGCGGCCGACGCGATGCCCGCGAAGCTCGCGGTGATCGGCGAGGAGCAGGGCGTGCACGAGGCCTCGCGCATGATGGCGCAGCGCGGCGTGCGCCGCCTGCCGGTCGTGCGCGCCGACGTCAGCCTGTGCGGAATCGTCACCAGCGGCGACCTCGCGCGCGTGCTCGCCGCGGAGCTGAGCCACCTTTCCGGCGCCCAGGCGCGGTCGATCGAGCAGGAGCAGCTCGCGCGCCCGTCGTACGGCGCCTATTCCACCACCTGACCAAGGAGCCGCACATGAGCAACCTCACGCGCTACAACCCCTTCGAAGACCTGCTGGGCGACCTCGGCAAGGGCTTCTTCCTCAAGCCGCTCGCCTTCCCGGCGGAGACCGAAGTGAAGATGAAGGTCGACGTCAAGGAGGACGAGAAGTCCTACACCGTGCGCGCCGAGATCCCGGGCGTGAAGAAGGACGACATCCAGGTCGACGTCGACGGCGCGCACGTCAGCATCCGCGCCGAGGTGAAGAAGGAGAAGGAAGAGAAGCAGGGCGAGAAGACCGTCTACAGCGAGCGCAGCTATGGCATGGCGAGCCGCAGCTTCCAGCTCCCGGCCGAAGTCGACTCGCAGGCCGTCAAGGCCGAGTACAAGGACGGCATGCTGAACCTCGTCCTGCCGAAGAAGGGCAACGGCTCGGGCAAGCGCATCCCCATCAGCTGATGTACCGCCGCATCCTGGTGCCCGTGGACGGCAGCGCCGCTGCCGCCCGTGGCCTGCGCCAGGCCATCCGCCTCGCCCGCGAGAGCGGTGCGCGCCTGCGCGTGCTGCACGTCGTGGACGAGGCCGTCACCGCGATGCCGTTCCAGGTCCCGCTCTACGGCGATCGCCTCCACGCGCCGCTGCGCGAGGCGGGCCGCCGGCTGCTCGCCCGCGCCGAGGCGCAGGCCGCGCGGGCAGGCGTGAAGGCCCAGCCGCGCCTGGTGGAGAACCTCGTCGGCCATGTCGGCGACGCGATCGCGCGCGAGGCGAACGGCTGGAAGGCGGACCTGCTGGTCCTGGGCGCCCACGGCCGGCGCGGGATGGCGAAGCTGGTCATGGGCAGCGACGCGGAGCTCGCCGCGCGCGCCGCGAAGATGCCGGTGCTGCTCGTGCGCGCCGCCTAGAGGGTGTTGCCGATCTCCACGACCTGATCCTCCCAGAGCGAGGCGGGGTCCTCGCGGAAGATGAAGTCCGCGTGCGGCGCGACGACGAGCCAGGCGCCGGCGGCGACTTCCTCCGCGAGCACCTCCGGCGGCCAGAGCACGTAGCCCGCGACGTAGCGCGCGGCATTGGGCGTCTTCTGGATGATGCGCACGACCTCGGCTGCGTCCTGCACCAGGTAGACGTCCGCGAAGAGGTGGATCGTCCCCGCGCGCGGCGGCCGGGGCGAGCGCACGCGCGCCTGCAGCTTGCCGATGCCCTGGTGGCCCCCGATGTAGAGCGGCTGCCGGATGCGCGCCGCCGCCTCCAGGTCCGGCGCGAGCTCGCTCAGGCGCAGGCCGGTCGGGCGGTTCACCACCACGCCGAGGTGCCAGCCCGACGCGAGGGGGGTGGCGACCAGTACCGTGCGCGCATAGGGGCCGGTGAGCTCCGGCGAGGCGACGAGGGCGACCGGAGCGCCGAGGTCGTGGCCCCAGGCGAGCCCGGTGACGAACAGCAGCGCCCACTTCAGCATGCTGGAACGATACGGCGTGCGTGCCCCGGCCCTTTGACGCACGTCAACGGGCGCGCGCGGCGGGCCGGTAGCCTCGCGGCATGGCTCTCTACGGGTCCGATGCGTTCTCGCCGCGCGAGATCGCCGAGCGCGTCTCGGAGGTCGGCGTGGCGAAGGCGCGCCTGCCGCTCCTGCAGCTCGCGATGCTCGGCATGCTCGCCGGGGCGTTCATCGCCCTCGGCGCGCTCTACTTCGTGATCGTGCTGAGCGATCCCGCGCTCGGCTTCGCCGCGAAGCGCGTGCTCGGCGGCGTGATGTTCTCGCTCGGTCTCTTCCTCGTCGTGGTCGCCGGCGCGGAGCTCTTCACCGGCAACAACCTGCTAGCGATGGCGTGGGCCGACGGCCGCGTCACGACCCTCGAGGTGCTGCGCAACTGGATCGTGGTGTGCACCGCGAACTTCGCCGGCGCGCTCGGCGTTGCCGTCCTCGTCCTGCTGTCGGGCCACACCGAGATGAACGGCGGGGCGGTAGCGCAGGCCTATCTGGGAATCCTGAAGCTGAAGACCGAGCTGCCCTTCGCGCGGGCGTTCTTCAGCGGCGTGCTGTGCAACGTGCTCGTCTGCATGGCGGTGTGGATGACCCTCGCGGGGCGCAGCGTTACGGACAAGCTCTTCGCCGTGCTGCTGCCGATCTCCGCGTTCGTCGCCGCGGGCTTCGAGCACTCGATCGCCAACATGTACTTCATTCCGCTGGGCATGATGCTGCAGGCCGCCGCCGGGCAGCCGGTCGAGCTCGCCGGGCTGTGGCGCAACCTCGTTCCGGTGATCGCCGGCAACATCGCGGGGGGAAGCGTGCTGGTCGCACTCGTCTACCACGTGATCTACCGCCGTGGCCGGCGTTAGGAAGAGGAAGGCGCCTGGCTACTTCGCCGTGATCCGCGCACCGTCCGTCAGCGCATCGGAGGGGTAGACGACCACGCGCTCGCCGGCCTGCAGTCCGCCCGCGGGTCCGCCGGCGAGCATCGCCTCCTGGCCGTTGCGGCGCGCGATCCGGACGACGCGCTTGCGCGCGCGGTTGCCGTCGATCGCGAACACGGCCCATCCGTCGCCTTCGCGGAAAAGGGCGCCGACCGGGACCTTGAGCGCGTCCTTCTCGGCGAACACGACGATGTGCGCCTCCACGCGGAAGGCGTCGCCGATGGTCTGTACCTTGTCCAGCGGCTCGGCGAAGTCGAGCACCACGTTGACGCGCTGCTCCTCCACGCCGAGCGCGGAGATCTTGGTGAACGCGGCCGGCTCGACGAGGCGCACGCGCGCGGCGAGCGGCGCGACGCCCTGGCCGAGCTCGACGCGCGCCGGCATGCCGGGACGGATCGACACCGCTTCCTGCGACAGCACGTCCACCACGACCTCGAGGCTGCGCGGGTCGGCGATCTCGACCAGCGGGGCGCCGAGCGCGACCGGGCTCTCGCTCTTCTGCACCACCTTCAGCACCGCGCCGTTCACCGGCGAGGTGACTTCCCATTTCGACGAGGGATCGCCCGTCTTGTAGCGCGTCAGCGCGGCGCGCGCCTGCGCGTAGTCGTGTCCCGCCGCGTCCTCGGCGAAGCGCGCGGCGTCGGCCGCCCGTTCCGCGGTCTTCAGGGCGAGCTGGGCCTGCTCGAGCGCGGTCGCGGACACGAAGCCCTCCTTCGAGAGCTTCGCCTGCCGCTCCACGTCCGCGCGCGCCTGGTCGCGCTGCGCCTGCACCTTGAGCGTCTCGGCCTTCGCGCGCGCGAGCTGCGCCTCGGCCGCGCCGATGCGCTCGCGCAGCTCGCGATCGGTGCGCGCGTCGAGGAAGGCGGGCGCGGTCGGGGTGAGCAGCGCCACGGCCTGGCCCTGCTTCACGGCGTCGCCGGGCTCGAGCCGCACGCGCTCGACGCGCCCGGCGAGCGGCGCGGCGACCACGTAGCGGTCGCGCACGCGCGTCTTGCCGTCGTCCGAGACGGTCTGCTCGAAGGCGCCGCGGCGCGCCTCGCCCGTCTCCACGTCGATCGGCTTGGGCCGCAGCGCCCAGGCGACGAGCGCCAGGACGACGAGCCCCGAGAGGGCGAGAAGAAGGCGGTTTCGCTTGGTCATTCGCGGGTCTTCGAGGGTTATTCGCGAGTCTTGAGCACGGCGACGAGGTCCAGGTTGTCGATGCGGTTGCGCACCACCAGCGCGCTGGCGATCCCGGCCGCCGCCACCACCGCGCCGGCGTACAGGTACGTCGAGGCGTCGATGACGAGCGGGAACGCGATCATCTCATGCGGCATGAGCGCAATGAGCAGCGCCGCCAGGCCGAAGCCGGCGAGGAAGCCCACCGGCAGGGCGGCGGCGATCTCGATCGCGAGCTCGGCGAGCAGCAGCACCGACACCTCGCGGCGCGTGAAGCCGAGCACGCGCAGGCTGGCGAGCTCCCAGGCGCGCTCGGCGAGCTGGATGCGCGCGTTGTTGTAGACCACGCCCACCGCGATCGTCGCGGCGAAGGCGCTCAGGATGGCGGTGAAGAAGAGAACGTTGCGCGCGCTCGTGTCGCGGAAGGTCTCCATCAGCGTGCGGTTCACGATCACCACCGCCGCCGCGGGCACCTGCTTCAGCCGCTCGAGCAGCGCCGGCTCGTCGGCGCGCGCCACGCGCAGCCCGGCGGCGGAAACGAGCGGCCCCTCGCGCGCGAGGCGGTTCAGCTCCGCGCGCGGCAGGTAGGCGTTCATCCCGGCCATGTCGCTGACGGTCGCCGCGATCCGCAGCTCGGTGCGGATGCGCTTGCCTTCCAGCAGCTCGACGACGAGCGTGTCGCCCGCCTTTGCGCCGAGGCGCTCGGCGAGGCGCTGCGAGACGAGCAGGCCGCCCGGGAGCGGCTCGGCCGGGCGCAGGTCGGCGTCGAGGATGCGCTGCAGGCGGCTGCCCTCGTTCACCCCGGAGAGCGCGGTGCGGTAGCTGCGCGGGCCGAAGCGCAGGCGCGCGGGGATCGTGCGCGTGAGCTCGACCTCCTGCACGCCGGGCAGGCGCGCGAGCTCGCCGCCGGCCGATTCCGGCACCGGCTCGGCGAAGCCCACCTGCACCTGGCTCCGCTGCACCTGGTTGAACTGGACGTCCATGAACCATTCGATCGCGTCGCCCCAGAACGTGCCGCCGACGAG
>DASZQH010000347.1:0-39334 GCA_035549805.1 Burkholderiales bacterium | reverse complement strand
GCCTTCGGCGACCCAGGCGCTCTTGAAGTTGCCGCGGCAGGTGTGCATGGTGATCGTCATCCCCGCCGGCCGGCCTTCCAGCGCCTTGTTGATGGTGTTCGCGTAGATCCGCGGCAGCTTCTCCGGGTCGTCGCCGTTCTTCCGGCATGCCTCGCGGATCTTCGGATCGCAGAGATACGCAAAGGCAGTGTCGTCGAGCTGCAGGTAGGTGCAGCCGGCTTTCGCGAATGCGGCGATCGCGTCGCGGTAGGCCTTCGCTGCGTCGTCGAAGAACTCCGCGAGGTCCGGGTACGCGTCCTTCGAGATGCCCGCGCGGCCGGGCCGCATGTGCAGCATCGAGGGCGAAGGGATGGTTTGCTTTGCGGTTTTCTCAGTGTGTTTCTTCACGAAGGAAAAATCATCGACCATCACCGGCCGGGCGTACCTGACTTTCCCGGCGATCTTAGGGATCGGCGGCTGCTCGTCGGTGCCGCCGAAGCCCGGGCCGGCCATCTTGTGGATCTCGACGCCGTCGAGCTGCGCGAGGAAGTCGATGTGCCACCAGTCGCGGCGGAACTCGCCGTCGGTGATCGCCTCGAGGCCGACGGCCTCCTGCTTCGCGATCGCCTCGCGGATCGCCTCGTCCTCGATGGCGCGCACTTCGCTTCGCGGCATGCCGGACTTGCGGGCCCTGGCGACTTTCTCGGGACGCAGCAGGCTGCCGACCTGGTCGGCTCTGAATGGGGGTCTCATTGGCGGCGTCGATGCTACCATCGCGCCCATGCTGAAAACCCTCGCCCTTTCGCTCCTGCTCCTCTGCTCCGCCAGCGCGTTCGCGCAGGACCGAACGCTGCGCATCCTCGTCGGATTTCCCGCCGGCGCGGGCCTCGACACGATGACGCGCCTGCTCGCCGACCGCATGAAGGATTCGCTCGGCCACCCGGTGATCGTCGAGAACCGGCCGGGCGCGGGCGGGCGCATCGTGATGCAGGCGCTCAAGAACGCGCCGGCGGACGGCTCGACCCTCGTGATGACGCCCCTCGTCACCGTGGTCACCGCGCCGCACCTCTACAAGGACCTCGGCTACGACCCGTTCAAGGACTTCGCGCCGGTCGCCCACACGGGGGATTTCCTGTTCGCCTTCTCCGTCGGGCCGAACGTCCCGGCGAAGACCCTCGCCGAGTACATCGCGCTCGTGAAGCAGGATCCGAAGTGGGGCAACTACTCCTCCGCCGCGCCGGGCAGCCTGCCGCATTTCTTCTCCATCCTGTTCGCCGAGAAGGCCGGGCTGAAGATGAACCACATCGGCTACAAGGGCACCGCGCAGGCGCTCACCGATCTCTTCGGCGGGCAGATCGCCGCGTTCATGGGCACCGCCGGCGACGCGCAGGCGCACCACCAGGGCGGCAAGATGAAGGTGCTCGCCACCTCCGGAGCCCAGCGCGCGCAGCAGCTGCCCGACATCCCGACCTTCCGCGAGCTCGGCTACGACATCGAGGGCGCGGGCTGGTACGCGGCCTACGGGCCGGCCGCGATGCCGAAGGACGCGATCGACCGCGTGTCGAAGGCCATGATCGCCGCGGTCAAGGCGCCGGAGCTGAAAGGCCGCTTCGATGCCCTCGGCATCGTCCCGACCGGGCATCCGCCCGCAGAGCTCGCGCGCATCCACAAGCGCGACTACGAGCTGTGGGGCCCCGTCATCCGCGCCTCGGGGTTCAAGCCCGAGAACTAGCAGTTGAAGATTCTTTTCTCGTCCCGCATCGAGCCGGCGGAACGCTGGCTGCCGTTGCTTCGCGAGCTTCTTCCGAACGATGCCATTTCGACCGAAGAAGAAAACCCGGATGTCGCGATCATCGCCGCGCCGCCGAAGGGAACGCTCGAGAAGCTGGGCAACGCGAAGCTGATCCAGCACCTCTGGATGGGCGTGGAAGCGCTGCTCGCCGACCCGGGACTGCCGCGCCACGTGCCGCTCGCGCGCCTCGTCGACCCCGGCATGACCGCCGCGATGACCGAGACGGTGCTCGCGCACACCCTCGACTGGCACCGGCGGCTGTACCGCTACCGCGCGCAGCAGAAGGAAGCCAAGTGGCACCGCTTCCGCCAGTACATGGCCTCCGACCACACCGTCGGCATCCTCGGCATGGGCGCGCTCGGCACCGCCGCCGCCGCCCGCCTGCTGCCGCTCGGCTTCAACGTCGTCGGCTGGAGCCGGCGCCCGAAGAAAGTCGATGGCGTGCAGTGCTTCACCGATCTTTCCTCCGTTCTTTCCATGAGCGACGTGGTCGTCTGCCTGCTCCCGCTCACCCCGGACACGCGCGGCGTCCTCAACAAGGAGAGCCTTGCGAAGATCAAGAAAGGCGGCGGAATCATCAACTGCGCGCGTGGCCCGCACATCGTGCGCGACGACCTCATCGCCGCGCTCGACGCCGGGCACATCGCCCACGCCTGGCTCGACGTGTTCGACAAGGAGCCGCTCCCCGCGGACGACCCGCTGTGGCGCCACCCGGGCGTCTCGATCACCCCCCACGCGGCCGCCCTCACCGAGCCGCGCACCGCGGTGAAGGAGATCGCGAAGAACGTCGAGGCGATCCGCCGCGGCGAAAAGCCCCCGCATCTCGTCGACTTCGCCGCCGGCTACTAGAAGCGGGTTCCCACGCCGAGCGCCACGGCCCGATCGGCCGTCACCTGCACGCCGTTGACGTACTGGTACACCGGAAGCTGCACGAAGCCGAAGACCTGCCAGTTACGCGACAGCGCATAGCTCGCCCCGGGACTGAGGAACGCCGAGCTGCCGCCGGTATCGGCCGGCTCCGCGTCGCGGCCCGCGTCGCGCGTCCTGTGCAGCACGTTGAGCTGCAGCATCAGCGCGAGCCGATCCCCCACCTCGTGGCGCGTGCCGAGGTCCAGGGAGAAGCGCCGCCCGGGCCGGTAGCCGGCGCGCGAATCGAGCGGTACCTGCAGCGCGGGCTGGACGAACCACGACCAGCCTTGCGCTGGCAGCCTGCGCGCGTAGTACGCGCCGATCACGGCGTCCGTCGTGCCGGTCCCGGGTTGCAGCGAGCGTTCCGCCAGCGCGCCGCTGCCGTTGCGCAGCTCGTAGTCCCCGGTCGGCAGCTTCGCGCCGATGATGAAGCCCCATGCCGACGCTTCGGAACCGCCCAGCCTGCGCCGCGCGGTCACGCGCGCGTCGCCGACTCCGGTGAAGTTCCACGTATCGAGGAACTGCGCCCCCATGTGGTTGTGGATGTGCGCGTGGCCGCGATGCACGATCGGCAGCATGGCGTTGAAGCTCAGGTCCGCGTCGAGCGCGTAGTCGATGCTCGCGAGCAGGTTGCGGTTGCGCGTCGCGATCTCGTCGTGATGGCGGTGCAGCGCGCCGAACGCCACTTTCCTGCTGCCGGCGCGCGGCTGGTCCTGGTTGATGTGCTCGTAGCGCAGGTCGAAGCGCGCGCCGGGCTCCTGGGACGCGTCCTGCACGTCCCAGCTGGTGTTAATCGAGCAAAACGCCGCGCCGCAAGACGCCGCGGCCGGCAGCGGCAACGCGAGCAGGGTCGCGATGCCGTACGGCAATAGCTTGTGCATCCTTCCTCCCGGAATGGTTGTCGGAAATCACCTCGACCGACCGGGAGAAAGGAGGCGCGCGCGGACGCGCGTGGGAGATGAAGCGACGGTCTGCCGGATGGTCTTCCCCGGCAGGAACCCGGAAAGCGATTTCCGGTGAAGAGAACGCGCGAACGCAGGAGGCCAGCGCAGCGGCCCCGACAGGGCACGCCTTGCAATGCTCCTCGTGCGGCGCGGGCCCGCCGGTCTCGAGCTCCAGGTAGTGCGTCTCGCCGCCGACCGTGCAGATCGGCACCAGCGCGACGCTGCGCGGCTTCGCCTGCGCGAGGAGCGGCCAGAGCGCCTGCAACGCGATCGCGAGGATCGGGAGCCAGCGGGCCACTCCGTGCAGTCGCGCGGACATGCGGCGGATTCTAGGTGTCCTGCTATCCTCGCCCGATGACCCGTTTCGCTATTCTCCTGCTCGCAGCGGCGGCGCTCGCCGCCTCCCTGCCCGCTTCAGCGCAATCGTTCCCGGCCAAGCCCGTCCGCGTGATCGTCGTCTACCCGCCCGGCGGCATAAGCGACGGGGTCGCGCGGCTGCTGGCGGAGAAGATGTCCCCCGGGCTCGGCCAGCAGGTGGTGGTGGAGAACCGCGGCGGCGCCGGCGGCGCGATCGGCATGGACGCGATGGCGAAGTCCGCGCCCGACGGCCACACCATCGCCTTCGGCGCGATCAGCCCGCTCACGCTCCTGCCGCACGTCGGCAAGGTGCCCTACGACGCGCTGGCGGACATCGTGCCGCTCGCCAGCGTGATGTACTCGCCCGTGTACCTGCTCGCCACGCCCGCGTTCGCGGGCAAGGACTTCGGCGACGTGGTCGCGCAGGCGAAGGCAAGGCCCGGGGCGCTGCGCGCCGGCACCTCGGGCATGGCGACGCTCGGCCACCTGATGGTCGAGCAGCTGCGCATCGCTGGCGTGGACCTGGTGCACGTGCCCTACCGCGGCGGCGGCCAGGTGGTGACCGACGCCGCGGGAGGCCAGTTCGAGCTCTTCACCGCGAACCCGAGCGCCGGGGTGAACGCGATGCTCCAGCAGGGCAAGTTCCGCATCCTCGCCGTGGCCGCCCCGAAGCGCCTCGCGGCGCGGCCCGACATCCCCACGCTGATCGAGCTCGGCTACCCCGACTCCAGCTACACCTCGCACTTCGGCTTCTTCGCGCCGGCGAAGGCGCCGGAGGCGGCGCTCAAGCGCCTGCATGCCGAGGTCAATGCGGCCCTCGCGCTGCCCGACGTCGCCGATCGCCTCGCGAAGCTGGACAACGTTCCGGCCCCCGCCTCGATGGCGGAGTTCGCGCAGATCGTGCGGCGCGAGCACGCGCAGAACGCAAGGGTCGTCGCGAAGGCGGGAATCCGGAGCGAGTAGCGAAAATCGCTTGTAAACTTCGGCCGGCCGCGAGGGGGAAACAAGTGTCGATCGAAGACAAGCTGAAGCAGCTCCAGGAGCTCAACGACCGCGCGATGCTCGGCGGGGGGCAGGAGCGCATCGAGCGCCAGCACGCGGCCGGCAAGCTCACCGCGCGCGAGCGCCTCGAGCTCCTGCTCGACCCGGGGACGTTCCGCGAGTTCGACCGCTTCAAGACGCACCGCAACACGGACTTCGGCATGGCCGGGAACAGGATCCTCGGCGACGGCGTGGTCACCGGCAGCGGCCGCATCGACGGGCGCCTGGTGTTCGTCTTCTCGCAGGACTTCACCGTCTTCGGCGGCTCGCTCTCCGGCGCCTTCGCCGAGAAGATCGTCAAGATCATGGACCACGCCATGAAGGTGGGCGCGCCCGTGATCGGCCTGAACGACTCGGGCGGCGCGCGCATCCAGGAGGGCGTGGTGTCGCTCGCCGGCTATGCCGACATCTTCCTGCGCAACGTGCTCGCGTCGGGCGTGGTCCCGCAGATCTCGGCGATCCTCGGCCCCTGCGCCGGCGGCGCGGTGTACTCGCCCGCGATCACGGACTTCATCGTGATGGTGAAGGGCACGAGCAACATGTTCATCACCGGCCCCGAAGTGGTGGAGACGGTGACGCACGAGAAGGTCACGAAGGAGGAGCTCGGCGGCGCCATGACCCACGCGAGCAGGAGCGGCGTGGCGCACCTGGCCTGCGACGACGAGCAGCAGGCGATCGCCACGATCCGCGCGCTCGTTTCCTTCATGCCGCAGAACAACACCGAGGACCCGCCGTTCGTGCCGACGAGCGACCCGCACGACCGCACCGATCCCTCGCTCAACACGCTGATCCCCGACACGCCGAACCGTCCCTACGACATGAAGCAGGTGGTGGAGCGCGTGGTCGACGACGGCGTGTTCCTCGAGATCCAGCCGCACTGGGCGCGCAACCTGATCGTCGGCTTCGCGCGCTTCGGCGGCCACAGCGTGGGCATCGTCGGCAACCAGCCCGACTTCCTCGCCGGCTGCCTCGACATCGACGCGTCGGTCAAGGGCGCGCGCTTCGTGCGCTTCTGCGACGCGTTCAACATCCCTATCGTCACCTTCGTCGACGTGCCCGGCTTCCTGCCCGGGACCGCGCAGGAGTTCGGCGGCATCATCCGCCACGGCGCGAAGCTCCTCTACGCGTTCGCGGAGGCCACGGTGCCCAAGGTGACGATCATCACGCGCAAGGCCTACGGCGGCGCGTACGACGTCATGAGCTCGAAGCACCTGCGCGGCGACGTGAGCTACGCGTACCCGCAGGCCGAGATCGCGGTGATGGGCCCGGACGGCGCGGTGCGCATCGTGTTCCGCGACGAGCTCGCGAAGGCGCAGGACCCCAGGGCGACGGGCGAGAAGCTCGAGCGCGAGTACCGGGAGAAGTTCGCCAACCCCTACCAGGCGGCCGCCCTGGGCTACGTGGACGAGGTCATCCTCCCCGAGCTGACGCGACCGCGCATCATCGAGGCGCTGCAGATGCTCGAGAACAAGCGCGACAGCAACCCGCCGAAGAAGCACGGCAACATCCCGCTGTGAGCGGCAAGACCTTCCGCAAGGTCCTGGTCGCGAACCGGGGCGAGATCGCGGTCCGCGTCATGCGCGCCTGCCGCGAGCTCGGCATCCGCACCGTCGCGATCTATTCCGAGGCCGACCGCAACGCCCTCCACGTCCGCCACGCCGACGAGGCGTTCTTCTGCGGCAAGGCGCCGGCGAGCGAGAGCTACCTCGACATCGCGAACGTGGTGAGGATCGCGCAGCAGGCGGGCGCCGAGGCGATCCACCCGGGCTACGGCTTCCTGTCCGAGAACGAGGACTTCGCGCAGGCCTGCGCGGACGCGGGGCTGAAGTTCATCGGGCCGCGCCCCGACACCATCCGCGAGATGGGCGACAAGGTCACCGCGCGCCGCAAGATGGCCGCGGCCGGCGTGCCGATCGTGCCGGGCACGACCGACACCCTCAGCGACGAGCAGGCGGTGGCGTTCGCGAGGAAGATCGGCCTGCCGGTCATGATCAAGGCGACCGCCGGCGGCGGCGGCAAGGGCATGCGCCTGGTCCACGAGGAAGCCGAGCTCCTGCCTTCGATCACGCGCGCGCGCTCCGAGGCGAAGTCCGCGTTCGGCGACGACGCCGTCTACGTGGAGAAATTCGTCGAGGAGCCGCGCCACATCGAGATCCAGATCATCGGCGACCGCTTCGGCGACGCGATCCACCTCTTCGAGCGCGAGTGCTCGATCCAGCGCCGGCACCAGAAGGTGATCGAGGAGGCGCCCGCCAACCGCATGACCCCGGCGCTGCGCGAGGCGATGGGGCAGGCCGCGGTCGCGGCCGCGAAGGCGGTGCGCTACGAAGGCGCGGGAACCTGCGAGTTCCTCGTCGACGCCGCGGGAAAGTTCTATTTCCTCGAGATGAACACGCGCGTCCAGGTCGAGCACCCGGTCACGGAGCTCGTGACCGGCATCGACATCGTGAAGCTGGGCATCCGCATCGCCGCCGGCGAGCCGATCGGCCTGAAGCAGGAGGAGGTCGCGCTCAACGGCTGGGCGATCGAGTGCCGCATCTACGCCGAGGACCCGCAGCAGCAGTTCCGCCCGTCGCCCGGCGAGGTGCTGGTCTACCGCCCGCCCGGCGGGCCGGGGGTGCGCGACGACTCGGGGGTGTACCCCGGCGCCGAGGTCTCGATCCACTACGACCCCATGATCTCGAAGCTCGTGTGCTGGGGCCGCACCCGCGACGAGGCGATCGAGCGCACCCGGCGTGCGCTGAAGGAGTTCGTGGTGAAGGGCGTCAAGACGTCGATTCCGTTCCATCGCGCGGTCATGGACCACCCCGTGTTCCGCGCCGGCCGCTACGACACCGGCTTCATCGAGCGGCACATGGGCGAGGCCACGTTCGTGCAGGACGAGGAGGAGCGCAGGGTCGGCGTGCTGCTCGCCGCGATCGGCGCCTACAAGCGCGACCGCGAGCTCGCGCGGCGCGCGCAGCGAACGCGCCCCGGGGGAGCGGGCCGTTCCGCCTGGAAGTCCGCCTTGCGCCCCGGGAAGGCCCGCTGATGCGCTACGAGGTGACCGAGGGCGGCGAGACGTTCCAGGTCGAGGTGCACGAGGCGGGCCCCGGCCTGTACGACGTCCGCGTCGACGGCGCCGCGCCGGTGCGCGTCGACGCGCACGCGTCGCGGGGCTCGATGTACTCGGTGCTGATCGGCAGCCGCCAGTACGAGGGCAGCATCGAGCACGGCGAGAACGGCACCCTCGACGTGCACGTCGGCACGAGCCTCTTCGAGTTCCAGGCCGTCGATGCGCGCCGCGCGCTGCTGCGCGGCCGGCCCGCGGGGGCCGCCTCCGGCAGGCAGGTGCTGGTCGCGCAGATGCCGGGCAGGATCGTGAAGATCCACGTGAAGCCGGGCGACGAGGTGAAGCCCGACCAGCCGGTGCTCGTCATCGAGGCCATGAAGATGGAGAACGAGCTGCGCAGCGCCGCGAGCGGCATCGTCCGGGAGGTGTCGGTCGCGCAGGGCGCCGCGGTGGAGATGAACGCGCAGCTCGTGGTGATCGAGCCGCTGCCGTAGCGTGGGCCTGCGCCGCAGCGTCCTCTTCTTCCCCGCCCTCGCCGCCGTCGAGCGCTGGGAAGAGGCGCTCGCCTCGGGCGCCGACATGGTCGTGTTCGACCTCGAGGACGGCACCCCGCCCGCGCGCCGCGCCGAGGCCCGCGCCGCGCTGCTGCCGTGCTACGGGCGGCCGCGCCACGCCGCCGGCCCCCTGCGCCTCGTGCGCGTCAATCATCCGCACACCGAGGACGGCGTGCGCGACCTGCTCGCGGTGCTCGAGTGCGCCGCGCCGCCCGACGGCCTGATCCTGCCGAAGATCGAGCACGACGAGGAGGTACGCGCGGTGGCGAACCTGCTCGCGCCGCGCCACGCATCGCTCGAGCTCGTGGTGCTGATCGAGAGCCCGCGCGGCCTGCGCAACGCCGCCGCCATCGCCGCGGCCACGCGCGGCCGCCCCGGGCCGCAGGTCACCTGCCTCTTCCTCGGCACGGCGGACTTCAGCGCCTCGATCGGCTCGGACCTCGGCTGGGAGGCGCTCGCCCACGCGCGCGCCCAGGTGGTGCTCGCCGCGCGCGAGGCGGGCATCGATGCGATGGACGGCGTCTGGTTCGATGCCGCGGACAAGGACGGCCTGCGCGACGAGGCGCGTCGCGTGGCGGCGATGGGGTTCACCGGCAAGGCGTCCTACGACGCGGCGCAGCTACCGGTCATCCACGCGGCGTTCGCGCCCACGGACGAGGAAGCGGCGTGGGCCGCCGGCGTCCTCGCGGACGCGAAGGCGAACGAGGCGATCGCGCGCCGCGCGCGCAACGTGCTCGCCCGGCGCCGGGCCGCGCGCGGCCGTTGACCTGGGTTGTCTTATCTTGTTATAAGGCAAGGGCGTTCCTTTTGAGGAGGAGACCCCGATGAAAGTCGATTCGAAGACGCGCCGCCGCCTGCTCCAGGCCGGCGCGGCAGCCCCCGTCGTCCTCGGCGCGCCGTGGATCACGAGGTTCGCGCACGCGCAGGACCTCGGCGCCTACCAGGCCGCGAAGATCAACTGGCGCCAGGCCGAGGGCGAGAAGATCACCGTGGCGGTCATCCCCGCCGGCTACTTCGACGCGCTGATCGCCGTGACGCCGGAGTTCCAGGCGCTCACCGGCATCGAGGTGCGCTACGAGAAGGTGCCGCCGGGCCAGATCCGCCAGAAGGCGATCCTCGACCTCACTTCGAAGACCGGCACCTACGCGACGCACGCGGCCGACCCGATGTACTACGACCTGTACGTCGCGAACAAGTGGGTCGAGCCGATCGGCAACTACCTGGGCGACGCGAAGCTCACCGACGCGTCCTGGTACAAGCCCGACGACATCATCCCCGCGTGGCGCGGCGCGAACAGCGTGAAGGGACAGCTCTACGGCGTGCCGTTCGACGGCGAGTCGACGCTGCAGATCTACCGCAAGGACCTCTACGACGCGAAAGGCCTCAAGCCGGCCGAGACGTTCGACGAGGTGATGAAGAATGCCGCCGGCGTCCACAACGCGAACGACCGGCTGTGGGGCGCCGCCCTGCGCGGCTTCAAGGGCGCGGGCCAGAACATGTACATCTACCCGTCGATCTTCCGCGCGTTCGGCGGCGAGTGGTTCGGCGGCGGCCAGTTCCGCGCCAACAGCCGGGAGGGCGTCGCGGCGCTCGAGTGGTACGTGGAGCTCCTGACGAAGTACGCGCCGCCCGCGGTGCGCAACTGGAACTGGCCCGACCTCGCCGACGCGTTCTCGCAGAGCACCCTCGGCCTCTATGTCGACGCGAACACTTCCGCCTCGGTGCTGAACAACCCGGAGAAGTCCAAGGTGATCGGCAAGATCGGCTACGCGCGCTGGCCGAAGGGCCCGTCGGGCAAGCGCGTCTCCTCGATCTGGAACTGGGGCTTCCCGATCAACTCGGCGCTCCCCGACAAGGCGAAGCGCGCCACGTGGCTCTTCATCCAGTGGGCGTGCTCGGCGGAGACGCAGGCGCGGACCTCCTGGAAGGCCGCGGGGCCGGTGAAGCGCCTCGGCCTCAACCGCCTGGCGCTGTGGGAGTCGAAGGAGTTCGCCACCCTCGCCGGCGGCCTGGGCGCGAACTTCCTGCCCGCCTCCATCGCCTCGATGCGCGAGGACCTCGACGTCGGCTGGCGCCCGCAGATGCCGCAATGGCCGGCGGTCGGCGAGACGATGGCGACCGCGATCCAGGCGGCGCTGGTCGGCCAGCAGAAGCCGCAGGCGGCGCTCGACGAGGCGCAGGCGAGGATCGCGCAGATCCTCAAGAGCTGAGCGCCGGGGCTCGAAGCCGGTGAACCGACGGACCGGGGAGCGCCAGTTCGCGCTGGCGCTCTTCCTTCCCGCGCTGCTCCTGCTCGTCGTCACGACGACCCTGCCGCTCGTCTACCTCGTGTGGACGAGCCTGCAGCGCATCGACCTCTCGATGCCGTGGCTCACCGGGTTCGCCGGCCTCGCCAACTACGCCCAGCTCGGCGGCGACGCGCGGTTCTGGAGCTCGCTCGGGCTGACCTTCGTCTACACCGGGAGCACGGTCGCGCTGCAGGTCGCGGTCGGCCTCGGCCTCGCGCTCCTCGTCATGCAGGTGAAGGCCGGGCAAGGGCTGCTGCGCGTCGCCGCCATCCTGCCGATCGTGCTCGCGCCGGTGGTGGCCGGGCTCTTCTGGCGCTCGCTCGTCCTGGCGCCCGACTTCGGCATCCTCGACTTCCTCACGCGCGCCCTCGGGCTCGGCAGCTACAACTGGCTCGGCGACCCGCAGCTCGCGCTCGTCTCGGTGATCGCGATCCATACCTGGCAGTGGACGCCGTTCGCCTTCCTCGTGCTGCTCGCGAGCCTGGCCGCCCTGCCGCCCGACGTCTACGAGGCGGCGCGCCTGGACCGGGCGAACGCCTGGCAGCGCTTCCGCCACATCACGCTGCCGCTGCTGCGGCCCGCGATCGTGATCGTCGTGATCCTGCGCATGGTCACCGCCCTCTCCGCCTTCGCCGCCATTTTCGCCGCGACCGGCGGCGGGCCCGGCTCGGCCACCGAGATCCTGAACCTCTACGCCTACCGGCTCTCGTTCACCGAGCTCAACCTCGGCTACGGCGCCGCGGTGGCGACGGTGCTCCTCCTGATCACGCTGGCGGTCTCGTTCGGGCTGTTCGCCCTGAGGAAGGCCCGATGAGGGTCCGCAACGTCCTCCTTCTCGGCGGCGCGGCGCTGATGATGGTCGTCTGGACCTTTCCGGTCCTCTGGGGGCTGCTGACGTCCCTGAAGAGCGAGCGCGACGTGCTCGCCTATCCGCCCTCGATCCTCTTCGAGCCGACGCTCGGCAACTACGCCGACGTGCTCTTCGGCGCCACCACGATCCTGCCGAACCTGGTCTCGAGCGTGATCGTCGCGGGGTTGACCACCGCGCTCACCATGCTCTTCGCGATCCCCGCCGCCTACGCGCTCTCCCGGCTGGACCTGCCGTTGCGCAAGGCCTCCGGCTTCTACGTCCTGGCGACGCAGATGCTGCCGCCGGTCGGGCTCGTGATCCCGTACTTCCTGATCCTGCGCCGGATCGGCTGGACCGACACCTACCAGGGGCTGGTCCTCGTCTACCTCACCTTCGCGCTGCCGTTCGCGGTGTGGCTCCTGGTCTCGTACTTCGAGGAGATACCGCGCGAGATGGAAGAGGCGGCCCTGCTCGACCGCGCCGGCCGGCTGCGCGCGCTGTGGCACGTGATCCTGCCGCAGGCGAAAGGCGGCATCGCGGTGACGGTGATCTTCGTCTTCCTCAACTCGTGGAACGAGTTCCTGTTCGCGGTCGTGCTCGGCGGCAACACGGTGCGCACCGTGACGGTGGCGATGTTCAACTTCATCTCGCTCGAGCAGACGCAGTGGGCGCGCCTCGCCGCGGCGGCGATGGCGGGCATGGCGCCGGTGATCGTGCTCGGCCTGATCGCGCAGAAGCACATCGTGAAGGGGCTGACGGTCGGCGCGGTGAAGGGCGGGGGCCGGAGATGACCGCCGCCCGGGTCGAGCTCGAAGGGATCGTCAAGCGGCATGGCGCGGTGACCGCGCTCGCCGGCATCGACCTGGAAGTCCGCGCCGGCGAGTTCTTCTCGCTGCTCGGCCCGTCGGGCTCGGGGAAGACCACCACGCTTCGCATCCTCGCCGGCCTCGAGCGCGCCGACGCCGGCACGGTGCGCGTGAACGGCGAGGACGTGACGCGGCTCGAGCCGGGCGAGCGCGACGTGGCGATGGTGTTCCAGAGCTACGCGCTTTATCCGCACATGACGGTCGCCGAGAACATCGGCTTTCCGCTGAAGATGACCGGGTTTCCCAAGGATCAGATCTTTCAGTCGGTAAAGGAAGCGGCCGCCCGCGTGCGCATCGACCACCTGCTCGACCGCAAGCCCGGGCAGCTTTCAGGCGGCCAGCAACAGCGCTGCGCGCTCGCGCGTGCGATCGTCCGCAAGCCCGCGCTCTTCCTCCTCGACGAGCCGCTCTCCAACCTCGACGCGAAGCTGCGCGTGGAGACGCGCGTGGAGCTGAAGCGCCTGCAGCGTGCGCTCAACGTCACGGCCGTCTACGTGACGCACGACCAGGAAGAGGCGCTCTCGCTCTCCGACCGCCTCGCGGTGTTCATGGACGGCCGCATCGTGCAGGTCGGAACGCCCGAGGAAGTCTTCAGCCGGCCGGCCACGGTCGCGGTCGCCGGCTTCCTCGGCAATCCGCCGATGAACCTGATTCCCGCCCGCGTGCGCGCAGGCGCGGTGGAAGTCGAGGGCCACTCGACGCCGCTTGCGTCCCTGAAGGGCTTCGACGGCAAGGACGTCGTCGTGGGCGTGCGCCCCTCGGCGGTGCGGATCGCCGCGGACGGCATCCCGGCGAGCGTCACGATGTCGGAGGCGCTGGGGGAGGATTTCTACGCCGACCTCCTGGTGGGCGAGCTGCTGGTGCGGGCGAAGATTCCCGCCGGCGCCCCGCGGCCGGCGGAGCGCGCCGAGGTGCGCCTCCAGCTCGATCCCGGCGCCCTGCACGTCTTCGACAAGGCGAGCGGAGAGCGGCTGTGAAGCTGCGCCGCGACAGCGCCGTGGCCATGCACCGGCAGCTCGCGCAGCAGCTGCGCGGCGCCATCGCGCTCGGCACCTACAAGCCGGGCGACCGCCTGCCGGGCGAGCCCGAGCTCGCTGAGCGCCACGGCGTCTCGCGGATCACGGCGCGCCAGGCGGTCATGCACCTCGCGCGCGAGAAGCTCGTGGTGCGGCGGCAGGGCAAAGGGACGTTCGTCGCCGAGCCGCCGGTCCACCACGACCTGCTCGACCCGCGCGGCATCTACGACGAGCTGGTGGCGCGCGGCGTGAACCCGGTCACCGACCTCCTCGAGTACGCGCTGCGCGTCGCGCCCGCCGGGGTCAACGAGCGCCTGCGCTCGGGCGCGCGCAAGGTGGTCCACTGGAAGCGCCTGTACCTGCGGCGCGGCGCCCCGTTCGCCGTCTCCTGGGTCTACCTCGCCCCGGCGCTGCGGCCGTCGCGCGAGGACGTGGCGCGCCATTCCACCTACCAGCTCTTCGAGCGGCTCGACGTCAAGGTGAGCAACGCCGACCTCTCGGTGCGGGCCCGTGCCGCGACGCCGGAGCTGCGCCGGGTCCTGCGGCTGCGCTCCGGCGTGCCGCTCATCGCTCTCGAGCGCGTGTCCTACGACCGCGACGGCACGCCCCTCGAGCACACGCTCTACTGGGCGAACGCCGAGAGCTACGAGTTCGTCCTGCGCCTGCGCGGCCAGGTCCCGATCACCTCTTCCATCCAGGGAATCCGATGAAGCTGAACGATATCGAGCGCGCCATGCTGGCGGGCGAGCACGGCCCGGCGGTGAAAAGCGCCATGGAGCACCAGGTGCGTGTCGGCGAGTTCTTCGACGCCGCGGACCTCGTGCCGGTGACGCAGGCGCACATCATGGCCGACACCGAGAGCCTCGGCGAGGCGGGCGTGCACTGGGTCGAGTCGCTCGCGAAGGACGACCCCGGCGCGCGCGTGCGCGTGCCCACGATCATGGATCCGCGCGGCACCGACTTCGCGAAGGCCTCGGTGCTGAACCAGCCGCGCTGGGCGGTCGACCTCGAGCGCCGCGCGGTGGCGGCCTTCGAGCGCCTCGGCATCCTGATGACGGACACCTGCATCAACTACCAGACCATCCAGGCGCCGGCGCTCGGCGAAAGCGTCGCCTTCGGCGACACCGGCGTGGTCATCTACTCCAACTCGGTGTGCGGGGCGCGCTCGAACTTCGAGGGCGGCCCCTCGGCGCTCGCCGCCGGGCTCACCGGCCGCACGCCGCGCTACGGCTTCCACCTCGACGCGCGCCGCCAGGCGACGCTGCGCATCCGCGCCGAGTGGACGCCGGTGACGCTCAACGACTGGGGCGCGCTCGGCGCGGTGGTCGGCCGGCTCGCGGGCAACTACTGGGCGGTGCCGGTGGTGGAAGGGCTCGGCCGCGTGCCGAAGTCCGACGAGCTCAAGCACTTCGGCGCCGCGATGGCGAGCTTCGGCTCCAGCGCCCTCTTCCACCTCGCCGGCATCACGCCGGAAGCGGTGCGCCTCGAGGACGTCGGCGGCGCGCGCCTGCCGGTCGCGCACCGCGTGGGCGAGAAGGAGGTGCGCGCGCTGCAGAACGCGTATGCGGGCGAGAAGGAGGTCGACGTGGTCGTCTTCTCCGCGCCGCAGCTCAGCCTCTACGAGCTGCGCCAGCTCGCGGCGCTCTGCGACGGGCGGCGCTTCGTGAAGCCGCTGCTCGCCATCACCAGCCCGCAGGTGAAGCCCGACGCCGACCGCTTCGGCCTGACCGGAAAGATCGAGAAGGCAGGCGGCCACGTGCTCTCCGGCATGTGCTTCTACCAGTCCTACGCGCGCGAGATCGCCGAGGCGAACGGCTGGAAGCGCCTCGCCACCAACAGCACCAAGATGGTCAACATCCTCGGCGGCTACGGCTACGTGCCGCTCCTCGCGACGATGGAGCAATGCGTCGAGGCCGCGGAGAAAGGGAGGCTGCCGTGAAGCCGCTCGTCGCGAAGCAGGCGATGGGACGCAAGGTGCAGGGCCAGGCGCTCGTCGCCAGGGACGGATTCTCGGCGCGCTACGACCTGAACCGCATCGACGGGACGTTCTCGCGGCCGACGCACAAGCTCGCCGGCCAGTCCTACAAGGGCAGGATCCTCGTGCTCGACACGGTGAAGGGCGGCGTGGCGAGCGCCTGGATGCTGCGCGAGATGGCCTCGCGCGGCGTGGTGCCGCTCGCGCTCGTCTTCAACAGCGTGAACCCGATCATCGCCCAGGGCGCCGCCTTCGGCGACATCACGCTCATCGCCGGCTTCGAAGGCGACATCACCGCGCAGATCCCGCACGGCGCCACGGTGGAGATCGACCCTGCCACGCGGACGGTGCGCGTGGTGGAATGACCTACGACTACGTCATCGTCGGCGCCGGCTCCGCGGGCTGCGTGCTCGCCAACCGGCTGAGCGCCGACGCCCGCCAATCCGTCCTGCTGCTCGAAGCCGGCCCGCCGGACTCCAACCCGTGGATCCACGTTCCGATCGGCTACGGGAAGACCATGTTCCACCCGGTGCTGAACTGGGGCTTCCACACCGAGCCGGACCCGAACATGAACGGCCGGCGCATCTACTGGCCGCGCGGGCGCACCCTCGGCGGCTCGAGCGCCGTCAATGGCCTGATCCAGATCCGCGGCCAGCCGGAAGACTTCGACGCCTGGGCCGCGCAGGGCGCCGCCGGCTGGAGCTTCAAGGACGTTCTGCCCCATTTCGAGCGCAGCCTGCCATCGGTCGAGCCGATCCGGCAGCGGAGCGAGCTCGTCGACGCCTTCATCGCCGGCGCGCAGGAGCTCGGCCTGCCGCGCAACGACGACTTCAACGGCGCGACGCAGGAAGGCGCCGGCTACCTCCACCTCACCACCCGCAACGGCCGCCGTTGCTCCGCCGCGGTCGCCTACCTGAAGCCGGCGCGTCACCGCCCGAACCTCTCGGTCGAGACCGGGGCGCTGGCGACTTCCCTTCTCCTCGACGGCCGGAAAGCATGCGGTGTGAAGTACAGGAAGCAGGGGTCCGAAGTCTCCGTGTCCGCCCGGCGGGAGGTCATCCTTTCCGCCGGCGCGCTGCAGTCGCCGCAGCTGCTGCAGCTCTCGGGCATCGGGCCGGGCGCGCTCCTGCAGCGCCACGGGATTCCGGTCGTCGCGGACCGTCCGGGCGTCGGCGCCAACCTGCAGGACCATCTCGCGCTGCGGATCATCTACAAGTGCACGCGCCCGGTGACGACGAACGACGACCTGCGCAATCCCTTCGCGAAGGCGCGCACCGCGCTGCGCTACCTGCTCTTCCGCTCGGGCCCGATGGCGATCGGCGTGATGACCGGCGGGCTCATCGCGCGGGTGCTGCCGGAGTCGAAGACCCCCGACCTGCAGGTCTTCATCAGCACCGTGAGCGCGGAGCAGCGCGGCGCCGCGCCGCATCCGTGGTCCGGCTTCACGCTCGTCTACTACCCGATGCGGCCGACGAGCCGCGGCCGCGTGGAGATCGCGTCGCCGGACCCCGAGGCCGCGCCGGCGATGCACCCGAACTACCTCGCCACCGACTACGACCGCCGCATCATGGTCGAGGGCGCGAAGCTGGCGCGGCGCCTCGCCGCGACGCCCTCGCTCTCCCCTTACGTGCGAAGCGAATACGCCCCCGGCCCGTCGGTGGCGACCGACGCCGAAATCCTCGAGGCCGTGCGCAACGGCGGCTCCTCCGGCTACCACCCGTGCGGCACTTGCCGCATCGGCACGGATCCGCTCGCGGTCGTCGACCCGCAGCTGCGGGTCCACGGCGTGGAGAACCTGCGCGTCGTGGATGCCTCGGTCATGCCAGCGGTCGTCTCCGGCAACACCAATGCCGCCACGATCATGATCGCGGAAAAAGGCGCCGAGCTGATCCTGCGGGACGCGGCGTCAGGCCGCGACGGAGCCCGTGCGTAGGCGGTAGGGGGCGAGCGGCGTGCCGCGCACGGTGGTGCGGATGAAGCGGCGCGCCTGGTCGAGCGGATAGTCGATGCGGCCGGAGTGCATGAGCGTGCCGCGGTTGTCCCACATCAGGGTGTCGCCGACCGACCAGACGTGCTCCCAGCGGTAGGCCCTCGACTCCATCTCGTCGGCGAGCCGCTCGATGATCGCCTCGCTCTCGTCCTCGGGGATGCCCAGGATGCGCTGCGTGGTGTACGGGTTGACGTAGATGCCCGGCTCGCCGGTGGCCGGGTGGCGCACGATCACCGGATGCACCGCGACGGTCTCGGTCTTCGACTTGCCGCGCAGCGCCTCGGCCGCCTTGGCGGCGAGCGCGTTGCGCTTCGCCTGGCCGTAGACGAACTCGGCCGACAGGCCGTCGAGGCGCCGCTTCAGGTCCTCCGGCAGCGCGCGGTAGGCGGCGGCGGTGTTGGAGAAGCAGGTGTTGCCGCCGCGGTCCGGGATCTCGATCGAGTGCAGGAACGTGGCCTTGGCCGGCGCGCTCTCGAACGACAGGTCCGAATGCCAGCCGTCGCGGGTGTTGGGCGCGGCGCCGCGCGAAGCGCCCACCTCGTCGAAGGTGCCGTCGGCCTTGCGGTTGGTCATCCGCACCACCTCGGGCACCTCGTGATGCTGGTAGGCCACCTGCACGTGGACCTGCAGCTCGCCGAAATGCGCCGAGAAGTCCGCGAGCTGGCGCGCCGTCATCGGCTGGCGGCGGAAGACCAGCACCTTGTGGCGGTTGAAGCCTTCTTCGATCGCCGCGGCGACTTCCGGCGCGAGCGGCTTCGTGACGTCGACGCCGTGCACTTCGGCCCCGCATACGTCGCTGAGAGGCTCGATGCGCAGCGTCATCGGGCGAGGAAGCCGCTGTCGACCGGGAGCGTGATGCCGGTAATGCAGCGCGCGGCGGGGCTGGCGAGGAAGAGGATCGCGGCGGCGATGTCGTCGACCTCGGGCAGCACGCCGAGCGGCGTGTGCGCCTCGACCTTCTCCAGGATCGCCGGATTGGAGAAGATCTGCGCGGTGAAGTCGGTGTTGACGAAGGTCGGCGCGACCGCGTTGACGCGGATGCGGTCGGCGGCCCACTCGAGGGCGAGGGCGCGCGTGAGGTTCACCACCCCGCCCTTCGACGCCTGGTAGGAAGCGTTGGGGAAGATGCCGCCGGACAGGCCCATGATGGAGGCGAGGTTGATGATCGCGCCGCCGGAGTGCGCGTCCTTGCGCGGCTGGCGCATCTGGCGCGCCACCGCGCGGGAGCAGGAGAAGAGCGCGGTCAGGTTGAGGTCGACGACCTGCTGCCACTCCGCGAGGGGGATCTCGGTGGCCGGCTTGCGGATCGCCATGCCCGCGTTGTTGACCAGGATGTCGGGGGCGTGCCCGAAGACCTTGGCGATCTCGCCGAAGATCTCCTCCACCTCTTCCTCCTTGGTGACGTCGCAGGTGACCGCGAATGCCTTGCCCCCCGTGTCGACGATCCCCTCGGCGGTGCGCTTGGCGTAGGCCTCGTACTGGTCGAGAACGGCGACCTGCGCGCCGGCGGCCGCGAAGAGCTGCGCGGTGGCGGCGCCGATGCCCCGGCCGGCGCCGGTGATCACGGCGCACTTGTTCTCGAGCTCGAAGAGCTTCATGGCGCGCTAAGTATACTGACGGCCTTCCGATGCACGACCTCCTCTTTCGCAACGTTCTCCTGACGGACGGGCTCGGCGCGCCCCCCGCCCGGGGGAACCTCGCGGTGCGCGACGGCCGCATCGCCGGCGTCGGCGACGTCGACGGGCCGGCGCGGCGGACCATCGACGGCGACGGCCTCGCCCTCATGCCCGGCATCGTCGACAACCACACGCACTACGATGCCCAGATCACCTGGGACCCGGGGCTGAGCCCCTCGCCGTCGCTCGGCGTCACCACGGCCGTCATCGGCAACTGCGGCTTCACGATCGCGCCCTGCCGCGAGGCGGATCGCGAGCTCGTGATGCGCAACCTGACGCAGGTGGAAGGCATGTCGCTCTCCGTCCTGCAGCGCGGCGTGCGCTGGGACTTCGAGTCGCTGCCGGAGTACCTGGACATGCTCGAGCGCGGCGGGATGGCCGCGAACGTCGGCGTGTTCGCCGGCCATTCCGCGATCCGCACCTACGTGATGGGCTGCGACGCCACGGAGCGTGCCGCGACGCCGCAGGAAATCGAAACCATGCGGGCGATCGTCGCCGACGCCCTGGCGGCCGGGGCGATCGGCTTCTCCACCAGCACCTCGCCCGCCCACAACGGCGAGGGCGGCAAGCCGATGCCCTCCCGCCTGGCGGACGAGACGGAGATGCGCCGGCTCGCGTCCCCCCTGCGCGAGCACGGCGGCGTCTTCATGCTCACCAAGGGCGGGCACACTTCGATCCCGTTCCTCGAATCGCTCGCCGCCGACACCGGCGCGCCGGTGGTGATCGCGGCGCTGCTCCACAACAGCACCAACCCGGATGCGGTCTTCAGGGACCTCTCGCTCATCCAGGAAGCGAACGCGCGCGGCCGCAAGCTCGTCGGCGCGGTTTCCTGCTGCCCGCTGTCGATGGACTTCACGCTCCACTCGCCCTACGTCCTGGAAGGCCTGGAAAGCTGGCAGCCCGCCTTGCCCCTCAAAGGAGAGGCGTTCCGGCGCAAGATCGCAGAGAGAGCCTTCCGTGAAGCGATAAGAAAAGAACTTTCTTCCCCCGCCCATTTCCGGCTGTTCAACGGGCAATGGGACAAGGTCGAGGTGGTGGAATCGAAGAAGCCGGAGACCGAGAACCGCACCATCGCCGAGCTGGCGGCAAAGGCGGGCACGGATCCGCTCGACTGCATGCTCGACCTCGCGCTCGCCGACGGGCTCGATACCGTCTTCAACGCGATGCTGCTCAACTCCGACGAGGAGGCGGTCGGCCGCATGCTGAAGCACCCTTGCAGCCTCGTGTCGCTTTCGGACGCCGGTGCGCACCTGACCTTCTTCAACGACGCGGGCTTCGGCCTGCATCTCCTCGGCCACTGGGTGCGCGGCAAGGGGGCGCTCACGCTGGCGGACGCGGTTCGCCGGCTCACCGCGCAGCCCGCGGCGCTCTTCGGCATCCGCGAGCGCGGCGCTCTCAAGCCGGGCTGGCACGCGGACCTGATGCTCTTCGACCCGGCCCGCGTGGGTCGCGGCCCGAAGAAGCGCGTCTTCGACCTTCCCGGCGGAGAGCCGCGGCTGACGACCGAGCCACTCGGCGTGCACGGCGTGTGGGTGAACGGCGTGCCGATGGGCGAAGGCGCGCTTTCCGGACGCCTCCTGCGCCGCACGGCGTAGCGATCCGGCGACAAAAAAAGCCGATAGGAATCAACGCGGCGTGTCGCGCGACCGAATCCTCGTCGGGCAAGGCCGACGCTCGACGCCGGTAGTGCGCCACTATCTGCCTGATTTAATGCAGGAACTTCTCCGGCATGGATCCTGCCTATTGCTACACGTCGTACCAATCCACACTACACAGAGGGCATCCACAGTGCTACAGAAAGACGGGTTCTTCAGAAAGCGCGACGACGGCAACTTCGCCGCCACCAATAAAACCACCACCACGGCGCCCGCGCCTGCCGCGAACATGGCACCCGCGCCCTCTGCCGCGACCACCGACACCTACCGCAGCGACGAGCGCAAGGAAGCCAAGCTCGTCGTCGGCCCCGAGATCAAGATCAAGGGCGTCGAGATCAGCGACTGCGACACGCTCGTCGTCGAAGGCCGCATCGAGGCGACGCTCGACTCGCGCGTGCTCGAGATCACCCAGCACGGCGTGTTCCAGGGCACGATCGCGGTCGACAACGCCGAGATCCACGGCCGCTTCGAAGGCGAGCTCACGGTGCGCAAGCAGCTCGTGATCCACGGCACCGGCAAGGTGTCGGGCAAGATCCGCTACGCCAAGATCAAGGTCGAGGAAGGCGCCGAGCTCTCCGGCACCATCGAGATGACCGACAAGGCGGCGAGCCTTACGCCCGCAAAGCGCGTCGCAAACGCTTAGCCCCCTCTGCTAAGCGCGCCTCGTCCGCCGCGAAGCACCAGCGGACGTATCCCTCCCCCTCGGGCCCGAACGCGGACCCGGGGGCGAGGCCCAGCCCCTGCTCGCGCACCAGCCGCTTGCAGAACGCCAGGCTGTCGGCCTGGTTCTCGACCTTCAGGAAGCAGTACATCGTCCCGTCCGGCCGTGCGACCTGCACGCTCGGAATCTGCCGCAGCTCGCCGACGAGGAAGTCGCGCGCCTTGCGGTAGCGCTCCAGCGCGACGCGGATCGTCTCCTCGCCCTGCGTGACCGCGGCGACGCCGGCGCGCTGCACGAACACCGGCGCGCACGAGGTGTTGTACTCGATCAGCTTGCCCAGGTCGGCCGAAAGCGGCGCGGGCGCGACGAGCCAGCCCAGGCGCCAGCCGGTCATCTGCCAGCTCTTCGAGAACGTATTCGTGCTGATGACCCGCTCGCCCGGGTCCGCGATCTCGAGGAAGGACGGCGCGACCCCGTTTGCCTCGAAGTACAGCCGCTCGTAGGCGTCGTCGGCGAAGATCCAGATGCCGTGCTTGCGGCAGTGCTCGAGGACGACCTTCTGCTGCTCCCGCGTGATCGTCCAGCCGGTCGGGTTGTTCGGCGAGTTGAGGTAGAGCGCCTTCGTCCCCGGCTTGAGCGCGTGCAGCAGTTTCCCGATATCCAGAACCCATCCGGAAGGGGAAAACTCCAGCGCGACCGTCTCGACGGTCGCTCCGAGAATCTTCGGGATCTCCTGCAGGTTGGGCCAGAGCGGCACCACCTCGACGACGCGATCGCCCGGGTCGACGAGGAGCTGCGAGGCGAGCATCAGGGCGCTCACGCCCGAGCTCGTGACCGAGATCTCGTCCGGCACGGTCTTACGGTGCAGGCGCGTGATGTAGTCGGCCAGGGCCCCGCGCAGCGATGGGATGCCGAGGTTGTGCGTATAGAACACCTCCCCCGCCGCGATCGAATCGGCCCCGGCCTTGCGGATGAAGTCCGGCGTCGGCAGGTCGGGCTCGCCCACCCAGAACGCGAGCACGTCCGGGTTGCCGAGGCCTTCGTTGACCAGCTCGCGGATGCGGGAGGCGGTGAGCGCCCGAACCGCGGGGCGCGCCGAGAGAAAGGTTTCGGGTTTCATGCCGGGCCTATTCTAGACTTGCGGAAAATGACAAGAGAACGGTGGGCCCTGACCGCGGCCGTGTTCACCATGCTGGCCTGGGGCGTCAACTTCGTGTTCGTGAAGTACCTGCTCGACCTGCTCGGGGTGGGCGCGACGATGTTCATCCGCTTCACCGTCCTGCCGGCGCTCGGCTTCGTCCTGCTCCTCGTCGCGTTCCGCGGCCGGCTCGCGCTGTCGTGGCCGCGGCGCGAGGACCTGCCGCGCTTCGTGCTGTGCGCGATGATCGGCCACGTGGTGCACCTCGGCGCCGTGATGTACGGCATGGCGCTCTCGACGGCGTTCTCCTCCTCGCTCGTGCTCACCTGCCAGCCGCTCTTCACGCTCGGCATCCTGGCGTGGCTCGGGCAGGAGCGCCTGCGCGGCCCGCAGATCGCCGGCACGCTCGTCGCGTTCGCCGGCATCGCGCTCTTCCTCTCCGACAAGTTCACCGCGGGGTTCTCGCGCGCGGGCGTCGGCGACCTCACGCTGCTCGTCGCCGGCGCGTCCTTCTCCGCCTACACCGTGCTCTCGCGGCCGCTCGCCGATCGCTACGGGCCGCTCGTGGTGCTTTCCTACACGCTGCTTTTCTCCGCGCCGGTGATGCTCGCTCTCACCGCGCCGTTCATCGTCGAGCTCGACCTCGCCGTGCTCACGCCGCGCGTCTGGGCGGCGCTCTTCTGGGCGCTCATCGTCTCGTCCTTCGTCGGCTGGCTGCTCTGGACCTGGACCAACAGCGTGCGCGGCGTCGCCCGCAGCGCACCGTTCATGTACCTGATGCCCCCGGTGGCGGGGGTCATGGCGTGGCTGACGCTCGGCGAGACGTTCACCTGGATGAAGATCGCCGGCGCGGCGGTGACGATGGCCGGCGTCGCCTGGGCGCAGTTCGGCAGCGGCAAGCCGCCGCCCCGGGAGGCGGCGCAGGCCGACGCGGGGTAGCGGCGCCGGTTCGCTTCTTGCATGATGGGGGCGTGACGCCGATCGAGTCCGCGCTGCTCATCCTGGTGATGGCGCTGCCCGCCTTCTGGTGGATGCAGCGCCAGGTCGCGCAGCTCTCGGATCCGGAGTACCTGCGCCGGCACGGCGTCGTGATCGTGCTCGAGAAGGCGATCGAGGGGCGCTCGCCCCCGATCGGCGAATACCTCGGCCATCCCATCTGGGAGACCGTGACCTTCAAGGGCATCCTCTACCGCTTCGACCACATCCTCGAGTCCCGCAAGCGCGAGCGCCTCGAGCCGGGCGAGCTCTTCATCGAGCCCGGGCTCGTCTATGTCGCGGAGCCGCCGCCGGCCTAGTGCCGCTGCGGCGTGCGCGTCTCGACGCGCACGCTGACCTCGCCGACGGCCTCCCGCAGGCGCTCGTTCATGCGCCTCAGCCGCCCCGTGATCACCAGGATCACGTGGCGCGCGAACTCGGGCGTCTCGCGCACGAGCAGGTCGAACTGCCGGGCGTCGATCGGAACGAGCTGGCAGTCGGTCACCGCGACGACCGTCGCGCTGCGCGGGGAGGCGTCCACCACCGCCATTTCGCCGAGCAGGGCGCCGGCCCTCGCCGCCTCCACCACCGTGTCGCCGACGATGACGTCCGCCGCGCCGTCGAGCAGGACGTACGTGAAGCGCCCCGCGTCGCCCTCGCGGAAGATGGTATCCCCGGCGCGCGCCGTGACGAGCCGCCGCGCCCCCCGGAAGTGCTGGACCAGGTCCATGTCCCCTCCCCGAAAAAAACGGCCCTAGCGTACACCCGAACGGCGCGCGCCGCGGGAGTAGAAGGTGCCGAACGCCGACAACGCGCGCACGATCCCGGCCGCATCCACGTCGAGGTGGGTCACCAGGCGCATGCTCGGCCGCGCGAGCACCAGAACGCCGTTGCGGCGCAGGTGCTCGACCAGCTCGGCGAGGCCGGCGCCGCCGACTTCCGCGAACACCATGTTGGTGTGCTGCGCGACCTGCAGCCCCATCTCGCGCAGGCCGTTCGCCAGGCGCGCCGCGTTGTCGTGGTCTTCCCGCAGGCGCTCGACGTTGTGCTCGAGCGCGTAGAGGCCCGCCGCCGCGAGCACGCCCGCCTGCCGCATCGCGCCGCCGAGCATCTTTCTCGCCCTCTTCGCTCTCTCGATCACGTCCTTTCTTCCGGCGAGAACCGTTCCCGCCGGCGCCCCCAGCCCCTTCGAAAGACACGCGGAGACCGAGTCGAAGCCCGCGACCATCTGCTTCACCGGCATCTTGTCGTGCACGCAGGCGTTGAAGATGCGCGCGCCGTCCAGGTGCGTCGCAAGGCCCTTCTTCTTCGCGAGCGCGACGGCTTTCTCCAGATAGCCGCGCGAAAGGACCTTGCCTGAGATCGTGTTCTCGAGCGCGAGCAGCCGGGTGCGCGCGAAGTGGGGGTCGTCGGGCTTGATCGCGGCCTCGACCTCCGCGAGGTCGAGCGTGCCGTCGGGCTGGTTCTTCACCACCTGCGGCTGGATCGAGCCGAGCACGGCGAGCCCGCCGGCCTCGTAGCGGTAGCTGTGCGCCTCCGAGCCGACGATCGCCTCGTCGCCGCGCTGGCAGTGGCTCATCAGCGCCGCGAGGTTGGACTGCGTGCCGGAGGGGAAGAAGAGCGCCGCCTCCATCCCGAGCATCTCCGCCGCGCGCGCCTGCAGGCGATTGACCGTCGGGTCGTCGCCGAACACGTCGTCGCCGAGCTCGGCCTCCAGCATGGCCTTCTTCATGCCCGGCGAGGGGCGGGTGACGGTGTCGGAACGCAGGTCGATGATTTCAGGCATGGGCGTAGCCTAACCGTTCGGAGAGCTTTCGGGCCAGCTCGCCGAGCGGCACGCGCACGGCCATGACCTTCTGCTGCGTCATGCGGTGCTTCGGGCCGAGGACGCACATCGCGCCCAGGACCCCGCCGGTGTAGCAGAACACCGGCATGGCGATGCAGCGCAGGCCCTCGAACTGCTCCTCGTCGTCGATGGCGTAGCCGGCGGCGCGGATCCGGCGCACCTCGGCGTCGAAGGCCGACTGGGTGGTGATCGTCTTCGGCGTGAGGCGCTGCATGCGCGTGCGCCCGAGCGCGGCGCGCAGCTCGCCCGGCGGCAGCCAGCCGGCGATCGCCTTGCCCACCGCGGTGCAGTAGATCGGGCGCTCGCCGCCGACGTCCTGCACCACGCGCACCGGCGCGTCGGCCTCGCGCTTCGCGACGATCGTGACCGAGCCGCGCAGCCAGGCGGCGAAGCTCGTGCCCTCGCCGGTGGCGCGCATCAGCTCCTCGAGGTAGGGCTGCGCGAGGTCGCGCAGCTGCTCCGCGCTCCAGAGCCGGCCGGTGAGCTGGTAGAGCTTCGGCGTGAGCTCGTAGCCGCGCGAAGCCTTTTCCTGGCGCAGGTATCCCGCGCTCACCAGCGTCTGCATGAGGTGATGCGCGGTGCTGCGATGCAGCCCTAGCCGGCGCGCCGTTTCGGCGAGCGATGCCGGACGGCCGGCGGCGGCCACGGCTTCGAGCAGCGCGAGGCCGCGCTCGAGAGACCGGTGCGTGGACACCTGTTTCATACCATCAAACAACGTGGACAAGTCAGTTTCACAGTTTAGATACTAGCGCACCACTCTAGGAGGAGCGGAAAGATGAAACTCGCTGCAGCCCTGCTGCTGGCGCTCGCGTGCTCCGCGGCGCAGGCGCAACCGAAGACCTACTCGCTGAAGTTCAACCACGTGCTCGGGCCGAAGGAGCCTTACCACGAGGGCTTCCTCAACTGGGCGAAGGCCGTCGAGGCGCGCACCAAGGGCGGCCTGAAGATCGAGGTGTTCCACAGCTCGCAGCTCGGCAAGGAGGAAGACATCCTCGAGCAGATCCGCGCCGGCGCGAACATCGGCCAGAACACCGACTCGGCGCGCATGGGCAACTACGTGCCCGGCATCGCCGTGATGAACGGCCCCTACTTCGTCGAGACGCTGGAGGAAGTGGCGAAGCTGCGCAAGGCGCCCACCGTGGTCAAGTGGCAGCAGGAGCTCGCGCAGAAGCACGGCTTCAAGGTGGTGTCGTTCAGCTGGGTGCAGGGCTACCGCCACTTCTTCACCAACAAGGCGGTGAAGAACCCGGGCGACCTGAAGGGCCTGCGCATCCGCACCCCGCCCGCGCCGATCTGGCAGGAGTCGATCCGCGCCCTCGGCGCGACGCCGGTGGCGATGAACTTCGGCGACATGTATCCCGGCCTGCAGCAGAAGGCGATCGACGGCGTGGAGCTCGTCTACAACAACATCCCCGGCGGCAAGTTCTACGAGGTGCTGAAGTTCGCCAACGAGACCCGCCACATCATGCTGGTCAACTTCGAGGTGGTGAGCGCGAAGTGGTTCGACGCGCTGCCGAAGGCGTACCAGCAGGCGCTCGTCGAGGAATGCGACAAGGCCGGCGAGGCGACCTCGAAGCGCATCTTCAAGCTCGAGGCCGAGGTCGAGGCGGACCTGAAGAAGCGCGGCATGACGATCGTGAAGGACGTCGACATGGCCGCCTTCCGCAAGGCCGGCGACCAGGCTTACGCGACCCTCAAGATCCTGGACGCGAAGAACCAGGTCCACAAGGAAATAGGGAAAACGAGCGGCAAGTAGATGCAATGCGGAAGTTCTATGACCGGTTGATCGCGGCGGAAGCCGCGATCGCCGCGACGCTCCTCGTCCTCATGGTGCTGCTCATCTTCCTGGGCGGCGTCATGCGGATGGCGGGCCATCCGATCAACTGGAGCACCGACTTCGCCACGGCATTCTTCGCCTGGGCGTGCTTCCTCTGCGCCGACATCGCGTGGCGCAGGAACAGCCTGATGACGATCGACTTCCTGCCCGCGCGCCTGCCGCCGCGCGCGCAGTCGTGGCTGCGCCTCGCGAACTACCTCATCATCGCCGGCTTCCTCGTGTATCTGGTGGTGATGGGAACCTGGCTCTCCTGGACGAGCCGGGTGCGCAGCTTCCAGGGCATCCCGGAGATCAGCTACTCCTGGGTGACCGCGGCCGCCGTGGGCGGCGGCCTGCTGCTCCTCGTGACCACGGCGCTGAAGATCCGCGACGAGCTCGGGGCATGACCTGGGTCCTCGTCGCGTTCGCGGTGCTGCTCCTCATGGGCATGCCGGTCGCCTTCGCCATCGGCATCGCGGGCTGCGTGTTCTTCCTCCAGCACCCGGAGCTGCCCTCGACGATCCCGATCCAGCTTACGGTGTCGCAGACGCAGAACTTCGCGCTGCTCGCGATCCCGCTCTTCATCATGGCGGGCAACCTGCTCAACCACTCGGGCATCACGCGCGAGCTGCTGAACCTCGCCTCCGTGCTCGCGGGGCGCATGCGCGGCGGGCTCGCGCAGGTCTCGATCGTGCTGTCGACCCTGATGGGCGGCGTCTCGGGCTCGGCGATCGCCGACGCCGCGATGCAGGCGCGCATGATCGGCGGCGAGATGCTCAAGCGCGGCTTCTCGAAGGGCTACGCCGCGGGCGTGCTTTCCTTCGGCGCGCTGATGACGCCGATCGTGCCGCCGGGCATCGGCTTCATCCTCTACGGCACCGTCGGCCAGGTCTCGATCGGGCGCCTGTTCGCCGCCGGCTTCGTTCCCGCGTTCCTGCTCTGGGCGGCGATGGCCGCGACGATCCACGTCACCGCCACGAAAAGGGGCTACCAGCCCGAGCGCAAGGTCCGCCCGACCGCGCGGGAAGCGGGGCGCGCGCTGTGGGGCGGCATCTGGGCGATCCTGTTCCCGGTCTTCCTGCTCGTCGGCCTGCGCTTCGGCATCTTCACGCCCTCGGAGATCGGCGCCTTCGCCGTCATCTATGCCGTGCTGGTGGGCGCGTTCGCCTACCGGATGCTCAAGCGCGAGAGCCTGCGCCAGGCGCTCGAGGGCACCCTGGTCGACGTCGGCGCGGTGATGTTCCTGATCGCGCTTTCCGCGATCTTCGGCTACGGCATCGTGTTCGAGCGCGCGCCCGAGCTGATCTCGGGCGCGATCCAAGGCCTGACCGACAGCGCCGACCTGGTGATGATCCTGATCGTCGCGCTGATCATCGCCGCCGGATGCTTCATCGACGGGACGGTGCTGATCATCATGCTCACGCCGATTTTCCTGCCGCTCGTGCAGGCGATGGGGGTCGACCCGGTGCACTTCGGCCTGGTGTTCGTGGTGGCGGCGACCATCGGCAACTTCACCCCGCCGGTCGGCGCGGCGATGTTCGCGGTCTGCTCGATCCTCAAGTGCCCGATCGGGGACTACACCCGCGAGTCGCTGCCTTTCCTCGCCGCGGTGTCGCTGGTGACGCTGGTGCTGATCTTCGTCCCGGAGGTCGTGCTGTTCGTGCCCGACCTCCTCTTCGGCAAAGACCGCTGAATTCAAACGCGAACAATTCTCATTGACACGGCAAATGAGAACCATTATCGTTCGCAGCCATGCAACCCGGTCCTTCCCGCTCGCCGCTCTCCGTCGCGCCCCTTAAGCGGGTGACGACCGACGAGCTGATGGGGAAGGCGCGGGAGATCGTGATCGTGCACAACGGCCGGGAATACCGGCTGCGCCTGACGCAGAACGGAAAGCTGATCCTGACCGCCTGACGCAGCACGGGCACCTTTCGCCTCCTTCGAGGGCGTCCGGCAGGCGGTCATTTCGAGCGAGCCAGCGAGCGGGACCTTCCCGCAAGCCAGCCAGCCCTTTTTTTGACGGGAGCTGGCATGTCGAAGACGGGACCCGATCCGGAAGCGAGCCGCGCCGAAACGGTGACGGCGGCGCTGCTCTACCTCATGACGCACTACGCGCGCACCGGCTGCCCGCGCCTCGCGGTGTGCATCTCTCGGCACATGCAGTGCCTGGCCGCGCACCCCGATGCCGCGCCGGTGGTGCGCAACATCTGCGCGAGCCTGCACGGACCGTGGGCGCACGCGGCCGAGGGCGCCACGGCAACGCATGACGCCACGGTTCACTAGGCACGCGGGCGCCGCCATCGCCATCGCGCTCCACGCCGCCGCCGGCGTCGCGCTGCTCAACTACGAGCCGGCGCGCGCCGCGCTGCTCGCCGCGGCGCCGATCATGGTCGAGCTGATCGCACCCGCACCGATCCCTGCGGCAGAACCAGAGCCGGAGGTGAAACCCAGGCCCCGGCCGATCGCGAAACGGCCCAAGCCGGTCGAGCCGCGGCCGGTGATCGCCGCTCCCGCCCAGGCGCCCTCGCCGGTCGTGATCGCGCCGCCCCCGCCTCCACCGCCGCCCGCGCCGCAGCCCGTCGTGGTCGCGCCCCCGCCGCCGGCGCCGGTCACCCAGCCGGTGTTCGACGCCGACTACCTCGAGAACCCCGCGCCGCCCTATCCGCAGCTCTCGCGCCGCACGCGCGAGGAGGGCCGGGTCGTCCTGCGCGTGCTCGTCACCCCGCGCGGCACGGCCGACGAAGTGCAGGTGCGCACCTCGAGCGGCCATGCGCGCCTCGACGAATCGGCGCGCGAGACGGTGCGCCGCTGGAAGTTCATCCCCGCGAAGCGCGGCGCCGAGCCGATCGCGGCGTGGGTCCTCGTTCCCATCTCCTTCGGACTCGACAGCTGATGGGCTTCACGCACTTCCTCGCGCAGACCGACGCGGTCGGCAAGGCGCTCCTCGCCGTACTGCTGCTCATGTCGCTGGTGAGCTGGTACCTCATCGTCACCAAGGCGCTCGCGGGCTGGATCGGGCGCGGGGCGCCGTTCTCGCGCCTCGAGCGAAGCGCCCTGGCGGCCCGCGAACGAGGCGACGAAGCGGTGCGCCGCGCCCTCGAGGTCGCGCTGCTGGAGGAGACGGTGCGGCGGGAATCGGGGCTCACCGCGCTCGCGTCGGTGGGCTCCACCGCGCCGTTCGTCGGCCTGTTCGGCACGGTGTGGGGCGTGTACCACGCGCTGGTGGCGATCGGCGTCTCCGGACAGGGCACGCTCGACCGGATCGCCGGCCCGGTCGGCGAGGCGCTGATCATGACCGCCCTCGGGCTCGCGGTCGCGATCCCCGCTGTGCTCGCCTACAACGGCTTCGTCCGCGCCAACCGCGTGGCGCTCGCGCGCCTCGATGCGTTCGCGCAAGGCCTCTGATGGCGTTCGGCAAGCTCGGCCGCGCCGGCGGCACCGGCACGATGGCGGAGATCAACATGATCCCGCTCATCGACGTGATGCTCGTGCTGCTCGTCATCTTCCTCATCACCGCGCCGCTGCTCACGCACGCGGTCAAGGTCGACCTGCCGAAGGCGTCGAGCCAGGCGAACCGGACCAAGCCCGACAACGTGCAGGTGGCCATCGACGCCAGCGGCATCGTCTACTGGAACGGCGAGATCCTCGACCGCCAGGGCTGGCGCTCGCGCATGGACGCGGCCGCCGCGGGCCGGCCGCAACCCGAGGTGCACATCCGCGCCGACGGCGCGGTCGCGTACCGGCGCGTCGCCGAGGTCATGGCGGACGCGGCCAAGGCCGGGCTCACGCGCATTGGATTCGTCACCGAGCCGGAGAATCGCTGATGGGACAGATGCTGGTCGCCACGCTTCGGGAGGGCATCGAGGCCTTCCTCATCGTCGCCATCGCGGCGACCACCCTCACCCGCACGGGGCGCGCAGCGCTGCTCCCGGCGGTCTGGTGGGGCGCCGGGGCCGCGGTGATCGCCTCGCTGGTGCTCGGCATCGCCCTTGCCGAATGGGCGCTCGTGCCGCTGCACGAGGGCATCCTCGCCCTCGTCGCCGCGGCGCTGGTCCTTTCCATGGTCGTCTTCATGCTTCGCGCCGCGAAGCACCTGCGCGCCGAGATCGGCGCGCGCGTCGAGGCGGCCGCCGCGCGCCCGGGCGCCGGGGCCTGGCTCGGCGTCTTCGGGTTCACGCTGCTCATGATCACGCGCGAAGGCATGGAGATGGCGTTCATCACGGCAGCGCTGTCGCGCAACGAAGGCGCCGCGGCGCTGGTGGCCGGCGCGCTCGGCGGCGTCGCCCTCGCCGTCGTGCTCGCCTGGGCATGGCTGCGCTTCGGCCCGCGGGTGAACCTCGGGCTCTTCTTCCAGGCGACGTCGATCTACCTCGCGCTCTTCGCCGCGCAGCTCGTGTTCTACGCCTTCCACGAGTTCACCGAGGCGAACGCGATCCCGGGGATCGACAACGCCTTCTGGCACGTCGCGACGGAAGACTGGGCCGAAGGCACGATCGGCGAGGTCCTGACCGCGGCGCTGGTGCTCGCGCCCCTCGCGTGGATTGGCGTTTCCCTGGCGCGCCGGCGCCCGGCGCGGAAGGCGGCCTGACGTGCGCGCCGCCTGGGTCGTCGCGCACCGCTGGATCGGCCTCGCGATGGCTGCGTTCCTCGTCCTCACCGGAGTCACCGGCGCCATCATCTCGTGGGACCACGAGCTCGACGACCTGCTCAACCCGCATCTGCTGAAGAGTGCGAGCAAGGGAGAGCATCTTTCCCCGCTTTCTCTCCTGGAACGCTTCGAACGCGAGAACCCCAAGGCGCGCGTGACGTTCGCGCCGCTCGCGCCGGAGCCGGGCGATTCGCTCGCGCTCTTCATCACCCCGCGCGTGGACCCGGCGACCGGGCGGCAGCACGAGCTCGGCTACAACCAGGTGTTCATCGACCCGGTCTCGGGGCGCGAGCTCGGCCGGCGCGAATGGGGCGGCGTGTGGCCGATCACGCGCGAGAACGTCGTGTCCTTCCTCTACAAGCTGCACTTCAGCCTGCACCTGCCCGAGATGTGGGGCATCGACCGCTGGGGGCAGTGGCTGCTCGGCGCGATCGCGCTCGCCTGGACGCTCGACTGCTTCATCGGCTTCTACCTCACGCTGCCGCGGGGCGGAACGCGCTGGTGGCAGCGCTGGAAGCCGGCGTGGCGCGTGCGCACCGCGGCGGGCGCGCGCCTCTTGTCCTACAAGCTGAACTTCGACCTGCACCGTGCCGGCGGCCTGTGGACCTGGGGCCTGCTCGTCGTCATCGCCTTCACCGCGTTCTCGCTCAACCTCTTCTTCGAGGTGTTCTATCCCGCGATGTCGAAGATCTCGCAGCTCACCCCGACGCCCTTCCACCAGCGCGCCCCGTTGGAAAGGCATTCGCCCATCGAGCCGCGCCTCTCCTACGCGCAGGTGGTGGAGAAGGCGAAGGACGAAGCGGGACGGCGCGGCTGGAAGGAGCCGGCGGGGAGCGCGTTCTACGCGCCCGAGTGGGGCATCTACGGCGTGCAGTTCTTCCACCCGGGCGACGACCATGGCGCCGCGGGGGTCGGACCGGCGCGCCTGTACTACGACGGCATCGACGGCCGCTACCTCGGCGACCTCCAGCCCTGGAAGGGCACCGCCGCGGACATCTTCGTGCAGGCGCAGTTTCCGGTGCACTCCGGACGCATCCTCGGCCTGCCCGGCCGCATCCTGATCTCGATCATGGGCCTCGTCGTCGCCGCGCTCAGCGTGACCGGCGTGGTCATCTGGTGGCGCAAGCGCCGCGCCGCCGCACTTCGTTCCGCAACGCAGAGCCAGCCGCAAGCCAGCCATGCCCATCCAACAGGGGGAGAAGAAGCATGGCTGAAATCCGAGTACGAGCGATCGCCTTAGGGACCACTGCGGCGATCGCGGCGCTGCCGTGGGCGGCGCTGGCGCAACAGAACGAGCAGGTCCTGCCGGAAGTGAAGGTGCGCGCGAAGCCCGCTGCGGAGAGCCCGGTGGGGCCGGACGACGGCTACCGCGCGACGCGCTCGAACACCGCGACGAAGAGCGACACGCCGCTCATGGAGGCGCCGCAGTCGATCACGATCGTGACGCGCGAGCGCATCGAGGATCAGGGCGCGACTTCCCTGCAGGACGCGCTGAACTACGCCGCGGGCGTACGCTCCGACGCCTACGGCCTCGACTCCCGCACCGACAGCACGCGCGTGCGCGGCTCCTATCCCGACGAGTACCGCGACGGCCTGCGCCGCCTCTTCGGCTACTACACGAGCACCGCACGCATCGAGCCCTACACGCTCGAGCGCATCGAGGTCCTGCGCGGCCCCGCCTCGATGCTCTACGGCCAGGGCACGCCGGCCGGCATCGTCAACACCGTGAGCAAGCGGCCACTGGCCGAGCCGCGCCACGAGGTCGGTGTGCAGCTCGGCAGCTTCAGCCGCAGGCAGGTGCAGGCGGATCTCGCCGGGCCGATCACGAAGGATGGCGAATGGTCCTATCGTGTAGTCGCGCTCTATCGCGACGCCGACACGCAGGTGAGCCACGTGCCGGATGATCGCCGCATCCTCGCGCCCGCGCTCACCTGGCGGCCGAACGGCGCGACCTCGCTCACCCTGCTCGGCAGCTTCCAGGACGACCGCACGGGCTCGACGTCGCAGTTCTTCCCGTGGAGCGCGTCGCTCGGCACGAACCCGAACGGCCGCGTGTCGAGCTCGACCTTCATCGGCGAGCCGGGCTTCGACCGCTACGACACCGAGCGCACCGAGCTCGGCTGGCTTTTCGAGCACAAGCTGAACGACGCGTGGCAGCTCAAGCAGGCGGTGCGCTTCTCGCACAACGAGAACCAGTACCGCTCGATCTACGCAGACTCGTTCACGAGCCCCGCGAATCCCTTCCTCGACCTGGCGCAGCGCGTCATGAACCGCATCGCCTGGCAGGACCAGCGCAAAAACAACATGTGGGCTTCCGACCAGCACCTGGAGGGCCGCTTCACGACCGGGGCAGTGAGCCACCAGCTCCTCCTCGGCCTCGACGCGCTCGACTTCAAGGAGAGCTCGCGCTCGGCGTTCGGCGCCGCGCCGGCCATCGACATCTACAACCCGGTCTACACCGGCTTCACGCCGCTGCCCTATTTCGACAACCCCGATGTCCGGACGAAGCACTTCGGGCTCTACGCGCAGGACCAGATGAAGATGGACCGCTGGACCCTGGTCGCCGGCCTGCGTCGTGACGCTTCGGTGAGCAGCCAGGCGGGCGCGCCGGATAACGAGGACGACGCCTGGAGCAAGCGCTTGGGCGCGATGTATCGCCTGCCGGGCGGGGTCGCGCCTTACGTGAGCTATGCCGAGTCGTTCACGCCGATCCCGGGCGCCAGCGCCGTCACCAACACCCGCTTCAAGCCCCAGCGCGGCAAGCAGCTCGAAGGCGGCGTCAAGGTCGAGCGCGGCCGCATGACGTACACCGCGGCGCTCTACGAGCTCCGGGAAGAGAACATCCGCATCCCCGATCCGCTCATCCCGACGGCCCAGACCCAGGCGGGAAAGACGACGACGCGCGGCTTCGAGGCCGAGGCGGTCGGCGCGCTCACGCCGCGCATCGACGTGGCTGCGCACTACAACTTCATCGACATCGATCCGACGCTGGAGGGCATCCCAGAGCACCAGGCGGCCGTCTGGGGAACGGTCCGCTTCGAAATCGGCCAGGTGCAGGGCTTCAAGGCGGGCCTCGGCTGGCGCTATATGAGCGCGTTCCGCGACAACCAGGGCGGCGCCGGGCCGGAAGTTCCCGCGGTCAACCTGCTGGATGCGATGATCGCGCGCGACCAGGGACCGTGGCGTTACGCGCTCAACGTGCAGAACCTGACCGACAAGATCTACGTGGCCACCTGCCTCGGCCGCGGCGACTGCTGGTTCGGCAACCGCCGCACCATCGTCGCGAGCGCCACCTACCGGTTCTGACGCGCTGCGCGGTACCCTGCGGTCCATGGATCGCAGGGCTTTTCTTGCCGCAGTCAGCATCTTCCCGCTCGCCGGCTGCGCCTCCCGGACCGAAGGGACGCTGCTCGAGGCACTGAAGGCAGCGAGGTTCCGGTTGCTCGGTGAGGTGCACGACAACCCCGAGCATCACGCGATCCGCGCGCGCCTGCTCGATGCGCTCGGCCGCGCCGGCCTCAAGCCCGCCGTGGCCTTCGAGCAGTTCGACAGCGAGCACGATCCCGCTCTCAGGGATTTGCTTCTTTCAGGAAAAGCAACCCCGGAATCCGTGGCGGGCGCCGTGCGGTTCGACAGGAAAGGATGGAACTGGGAGTTCTACCGGCCGATCGTCGAAGTTGCCCTGGAGCACGGCATGCCGCTTCGTGCCGCGAACCTTTCGCGTACGGAAGCGAGGCAGATCGCCCGAGAATCGCGCCCGGTGGACGGCCGGTGGTCGGCGTCGCTCGAGGCGCAGCTTCGCGAATACATTTTCGAAGGTCACTGCCGGGCGCTGCCGGAGAGCGCGATGCCGGGAATGGTGCTCGCGCAGCGCGCCCGCGACTTGACGATGGCGCAAGCGCTGCTGAAGCCGTCGCGGGACGGCGCGGTGCTGATCGCCGGGAACAGCCACGTCCGCAAGGACTTCGGCGTGCCGCTCCACCTGCCCGCGGTGGGCGTCGTCAGCGTCGGATTCCTCGAGTCGCAGCCGGAGACGCCGGCCCCCTACGACTTCGTCCGGGTCACGGCGGCGGCGCAGCGCCCGGATCCGTGCGAGACGTTCCGCAGAAAGTAAAAGGGCGGGGATTTCTCCCCGCCCCCTGCTTCCACTACCTCCTCCTCACTACTACTTCTTTGCGCCGTCCTTGGACGGGGCCGCCGGCGTCGCCGGGGTGGCCGGGGTCGCCTTCGCCGGCTCGGTGTTCTTGCCGTCGGCCTTGGCGGACTTCTTGGCGGGCTTCTTCTCCGCCTTCTTCTTCGTCGCCTTCTGCTCCGACTTCATCTCGCCTTTCGCCTCGCCTTTCGGGGCGGGCGTCTGGGCGAACGCCGTGCCGGCAAAAGCGAGCGCAGCGATGAGAGCGATGAACTTGTTCAAGATGAATCTCCTTGTTGAGTGGGCGCCAGTTTTACGGCTGGCTCGCCAATCAACGCGACAGGCTTGCGGCAGGTTGACACCCGCGACTGTCGTCCCGCGGCGACAGCGTCCTCAGATCTCGACGCGCGTGCCGAGCTCGATGACGCGGTTGGCGGGGATGTTGAAGTAGTCGGTGATGTCGCCCGAGTTGCGCGCCATGGTGGCGAACATCCGCTCGCGCCACAGCGCCATGGGCGCGTGATCGCCCGCGGTCGGGATGATCTTCTGGCGCGAGACGAAGAACGAGGTCTCCATCAGGTTGAATTCGAGGCCGAAGGTGGCGGCGACCTCGAGTGCGCGCGTGATGTCGGGCCGGTTCATGAAGCCGTAGCGCACGCGCAGCCGCCAGCAGCCGTGGCCGAGGCGCTCGACGCGCACGCGGTCGGCCATCGCCACCCAGGGGACGTCGCGCGTCTCGACGGTGAGAAAGACCACGCGCTCGTGCAGCACGCGGTTGTGGTTGAGGTTGTGCAGCAGCGCGTGCGGCGTCGAGTCGGGGGTGGCGGTAAGGAACACCGCGGTGCCGGGCACGCGCTCGGGGGCGTCCTTGAACAGCGTTTCGAGGAAGGGGCCGAGCGGCACGGACGAGGCGCGCAGGCGCTCGAACAGCACGTCGCGCCCGCGCCGCCAGGTGAGCATCACGGTGAACATCGCGATGCCGAGCACGAGCGGGAACCAGCCGCCGTCGAGGACCTTCAGCAGCGAGGAGGAGAAGAACGCGACGTCGATCACGAAGAAGAACCCGGTCGCCGCGAGGCACAGCGCGAGCGGGTAGCCCCAGGCGTAGCGGATGACGAAGAACGTGAGGATCGTCGTCACCGTCATGGTGCCGGTCACCGCGACGCCGTAGGCGTTGGCGAGGCTCGTCGAGGAGCCGAAGCCGAGCACCGCCGCGAGCACCAGCGCGAGCAGCAGCCAGTTGATCGCGGGGATGTAGATCTGGCCGTACTGGCGCGCGGAGGTCTGCACCGTGTGCATGCGCGGCAGGAAGCCGAGCTGGATCGCCTGGCGCGCGAGCGAGAACGCGCCGGTGATGGTCGCCTGGGAGGCGATCACCGTCGCCGCGGTGGCGAGCGCCACCATCGGGTAGAGCGCCCATTTCGGCACGGCGAGGAAGAACGGATTCGCGATCGCCGCGGGGTTCGCGATGAGCAGCGCCCCCTGGCCGAAGTAGTTGAGCACGAGGCCGGGCAGCACCACGGCGAACCACGCGATGCGGATCGGCCATTTGCCGAAGTGCCCCATGTCGGCATACAGCGCCTCGGCGCCGGTAAAGGCGAGCAGCACCGCGCCCAGCACGACGAACGAGGCGAAGCCGTGGTCGGTAAAGAAGCGCCACGCGTGCCCCGGCGCGATCGCCTGGAGCACCGCGGGGTTCTGGGCGATGTTGTAGATCCCGGTCGCGCCGATCGCGGCGAACCAGAGCAGGCAGACCGGGCCGAACAGCGTGCCGACCGCGGCCGTGCCGTGGCGCTGGAACAGGAACAGGCCGACGATCACGCCGCAGGCGATGGGCAGCACCCACGGCTTGAACGCGGCGGTGCCGACCTCGAGCCCTTCCACGGCCGACACCACCGAGATCGCGGGCGTGAGCACCGCCTCGCCGAAGAAGAGCGACGCGCCGAAGAGCCCGAGCGTCGCCACGCCGAGCTGCAGGCGCGGCCGGTCCTTCACCGCCGACGTGGCGAGCGCAATCAGCGCCATGGTTCCGCCCTCGCCGCGGTTGTCCGCACGCATCACGAGGACCACGTATTTCAGCGTCACGACGACGATGAGCACCCAGAAGATCGCCGACAGGCCGCCCAGGATGGTCTCGTTGTTGAGCGGCATCCCGTGCGCCGGGTTGAAGGTCTCCTTGACCGCGTAGAGCGGGCTCGTGCCGATGTCCCCGTAGACCACGCCCAGGGCGAGCAGGGTCAGCGCGGCGGGGGACGAACGGGCTTTGGAGATCAAGGGTCCGGAGGAGCCGGGAGGCGGGATGCGCATCGTGCTCCCGCACTGCACAAAACGCAAATCAGCCCCTGTCAGTTTTTGTTTTGCAAGCCTTTTCAGTCACTTATATGAAGGGAGTAAGATGCGCCCTCTTTTCGCAGAAGACCAATGAAGATCGTCATCCTCGGCGCGGGGCAGGTCGGCAGCACGGTGGCGGAGAGCCTCGTCTCCGAGCACAACGACATCACGGTCATCGACCTGGACGGGCAGCGCCTGCGCAACCTCCAGGAGCGGCTCGACCTGCGCACCGTGATGGGCAGCGCGGCGCACCCGAGCGTGCTGAAGCAGGCCGGGATCGAGGACGCCGACCTGCTGGTCGCGGTCACCCAGTCCGACGACACGAACCTCGTCGCCTGCCGCCTCGCCGCGTGCCTCTTCAACGTGCCGCGGCGCATCGCGCGCCTGCGCGCCACCGACTACCTCGACAACCCCCGCGTCATCGGCGAGCAGGGCTTCGACATCGACCTCGCGATCTGCCCCGAGGCGATCCTCACCGACTACCTGGTGAAGCTGGTGGAATTCCCGGAGGCGCTGCAGGTGCTCGACTTCGCCAACGGCAAGGTGAGCCTGGTCGCGGTGCGCGCCTACGCCGGCGGCCCGCTGGTCGGCCGGCCGCTCAAGCAACTGCGCACCGACATGCCGAACGTCGACGCGCGCATCGTCGCCATCTTCCGCGGCGACCGCGCCGTCACCCCGGACGGCGACACGGTGATCGAGGCCGGCGACGAGGTGTTCTGCCTCGCCGCGACGAAGAACATCCGCGACGTGATGCGCGAGCTGCGGCGCATGGACCGGCCGGTGCGCCACGTGATGATCGCCGGCGGCGGCAACATCGGCATGCGCCTCGCCTTCGCGCTCGAG
>DASZQH010000346.1:0-11857 GCA_035549805.1 Burkholderiales bacterium | reverse complement strand
GAAGTCCGGCCACGGCCAGCGCATCGACGTGCCGATGTACGAGCACCTGCTGCAGATGATCCTCGGCGACCACCTCGGCGGCTACACCTTCGAGCCGCCGCACGGGCCGCCCGGCTACGTGCGCATCCTCTCGCCGGACCGCCGGCCCTACGAGACGAAGGACGGCTACGTCTGCGCGCTCATCTACAACCAGAAGCAGTGGCAGGGCTTCTGCGACGTCATCGGCCGGCCGGAGCTGATGCGCCAGCCCGAGTACGCGACCCACGAGGCGCGCAGCCAGAACTACGACCAGGCCTACAAGATGGTCGCCGCGGAGCTGAAGAAGCGCACCACCGGCGAATGGATCGCCGCGTTCGAGAAGGCGGACATCCCGGTGCAGAAGATGAACAGCCTCGACGACATCGTCGCCGACCCGCACCTCGCGGCGATCGGCTACCTGCAGAGCGTCGAGCATCCCACCGAGGGCCGCATCAAGACCCTCGCCGTCCCCTCCGAGTGGTCGGAGTCCAAGCCGGAGTACCGGCGCCACGCGCCGCGCCTCGGCGAGCACACGCGCGAGGTTCTGCGCGAGGCCGGCTACACCGACGAGCAGGTCGAAGGTCTGATCGCGGCGGGCGCGGCGCGCGCGCCCTAGCGCCCCGGTGTTCCGCGAGATCCGCGGGGTCCAGCAGAACCGTACGGACGCGCGCGAGCGCTGGTTCCAGGCTCCGTACTTCGACCTTTTCGTCCTGCAGAATTTTCTGCGGCGAGTGCTTCGATGTCCTGCAGCGCCTGGCCGCCGCCCGCTGGCTCCAGCGCCTGACACGCGCAGGCTATAATCCGCGTCGCGCCGATTTGTATCCGATTGCGGGCGCCTAACAAATACCGCTAAAGAGATGAACGCACCGCAGGACCCCACTTCCGTCGGCGCCGTCCAGGCGCAGAAAGCCCGCTTCGACGAGCCGCTCAAGCTGCGCGGCGGCGGCGTGCTGCCGGCCTACGAGATTGCCTACGAGACCTACGGCACGCTGAACGCCGCGAAGTCGAACGCGGTGCTGGTATGCCACGCGCTGAACGCTTCCCACCACGTGGCCGGCTTCTACGCGGAAGACAGCGCCAACGTGGGCTGGTGGGACAACCTCGTCGGCCCGGGCAAGCCGCTCGACACGCGGCGCTTCTTCGTCGTCGGCTCGAACTACCTCGGCAGCTGCTTCGGATCGACCGGCCCCGCGTCGACCAACCCTGCGACCGGCCGGCCCTGGGGCGCGGACTTCCCGGTGGTCACGGTGGAGGACTGGGTGGAGGCGCAGGCGCGCCTCGCCGACCGGCTCGGCATCGAGAAGTTCGCGGCGGTGATCGGCGGCTCCCTCGGCGCGATGCAAGCGATGCAGTGGACCCTTTCCCACCCGGAGCGCGTGCGCCATTCGATCGTCGTCGCCTCCGCGCCCAAGCTCTCGGCGCAGAACATCGCGTTCAACGAGGTGGCGCGCCAGGCGATCATGACCGACCCGGACTTCCACGGCGGGCACTACTACGAGAAGGGCGTCGTGCCGGCGCGCGGGCTGCGCATCGCGCGCATGATCGGCCACATCACCTACCTGTCGAACGACGCGATGATGGAGAAGTTCGGCCGCGTGCTGCGGCGCGAGGCGCTCGGCTTCGACTTCGACATCGACTTCGAGATCGAGTCCTACCTGCGCTACCAGGGCGACAAGTTCTCGACCTACTTCGACGCCAACACCTACCTGCGCATCACCAAGGCGCTCGACTACTTCGACCCGGCGGCCGACTTCGGCGGCAACCTCTCCGCCGCTCTCGCCCGCGCCCGGGCGGCGTTCCTCGTCGTGTCCTTCAAGTCGGACTGGCGCTTCTCGCCGGAGCGCTCGCGCGAGATCGTGCGCGCGCTGCTCGACGGCCGCAAGATCGTCTCGTACCTCGAGATCGACGCCCCCGGCGGGCACGACGCCTTCCTGCTCGAGGACGCGCGCTACCACGCCGCGCTGCGCGCCTACTTCGGAAACATCGAGCTTTGAGAGCCGATCTTGAAGCCATCACCCGGTGGGTGCCGCAGGGCGCGCGCGTCCTCGACCTCGGCTGCGGCGACGGCGCGCTCCTGCGCCAGCTCTGGGAGACGCGCCAGGCGCCGGGCTACGGCGTCGAGATCGTCGACGACAGCGTCATCGCCTGCGTGGCGAACGACGTGAACGTGATCCAGACCGACCTGGAGAGCGGCCTGTCGCTCTTCGCCGACGAGTCGTTCGACTGCGTGATCCTCTCGCAGACCCTGCAGGCGATGCACCGCACCGAGGCGATCCTGCGCGAGATGCTGCGCGTCGGGCGCGAGGTGATCGTCAGCTTCCCCAACTTCGGCCACTGGAGCGCGCGGCTGCAGGTCGTGCTCGGCCGCATGCCGGTGTCCCAGACGCTGCCCTACGAGTGGTACGAGACGCCGAACGTGCACCACTGCACCATCGACGACTTCGAGGACCTGTGCCGGCGCATCGGCTGCCGCATCCGCGAGCGCCTGGTGCTGCACGACGGCCGGGCGGTGACGATGCTTCCCAACCTGCTCGGCAGCGTCGCGGTCTATCGCTGCACCGCGCGATGAACGAGTGCGGCAAGTCCATGCTGCGCCGGGTGCACGACATCCGCTTCGCCACGCGCTACTTCGTCGGCGACGGCATCGACGTGGGCGCGGGCGAGGACCCGCTGCACTTCTACGCCGAGCTCTTCCCCGCCATGCGCTCGTGCCGGGCGTGGGAATGGAACGACGGCGACGGCGCCACGCTGCCCGGCGTCGCGGACGAGTCCTTCGACTTCGTGCACGCCAGCCACAGCCTGGAGCACCTCGACGACCCGCGCGTGGCGTTGCGCAACTGGGCGCGCGTGCTGCGGCCCGGCGGCCACATCGTGATCCTCGTGCCGGACGAGGACCTCTACGAGCAGGGAACCTTCCCGTCGCGCCACAACGAAGACCACAAGTGGACCTTCACCGTCGCGAAGAAGGCCACCTGGTCGCCGCGCTCGGTGAGCCTGGCGGCGCTCGCGCAGGAGTTCGCCGACCGGCTGCAGACGGTCAAGATCGAGCTGCTCGACGCGACCTTCCGCTTCAGCGGCCGCGCGGGGTTCGACCAGACGCAGACGCCGATCGGCGAATGCGCCATCGAGCTCATCCTGCGCAAGTGGACCGCCGACGATCTCGCCCGCAAGGGCCGCTGGGCCCACGGCCGATAGTCAACTCTTCCCCGCGTCTCCCACGGAGACGTCGGCCAGGCCGGAGCGGATCATGTACCAGTAGAGGAAGACGCCCGGCAGGGCGATCGCGGTGGTGAGCAGGTAGAAGTTGACGTAGCCCATCGCGCTGATCATCCCGCCCGCGGTCGTGCCGGTGAGGAAGCGCCCGGCGATGCTGGCGAGCGCCGAGAGCAGGGCGTACTGCGTGGCGGTGAAGCGCAGGTTGCAGAGCGCCGACAGGTAGGCGACGACCGTGACGCCGCCGATGCCGCTCGCGAAGTTCTCGAAGCCGATCGCCGCCGCCATGCCCCAGTTGGTGTGCCCCGCCGCCGCGAGCGCCGCGAAGCTGAGGTTGGACACCGCCATCAGGACGAGGCTCGCCAGCACCGAGCGCTTCATGCCGAGCCGCGCGTAGAGGATGCCGCCGGCGAAGACGCCGGCGAGCAGCGCGGCGAAGCCGATGCCGACGTCGTAGAACGCCACCTCGTCGTTGCTGAACCCCAAGTCCTGGAAGAGCAGGCGCAGCGTCAGGTTCGCCAGCGTGTCGCCGATCTTGTGAACCAGGACGAAAAGCAGCACTACGAGCGCGCCTTGACGGCGCAGGAACTCGAGCAGCGGGCTGAAATAGGCGACGACCGCCTCGGCGACCCCGTGGGGCTTCGCCGGCTCGCGGTGGCGCTTCGGCTCGCCCATCACGACGCCGACCAGCATCGCGGGGAGCGCGAACGCGGCGCAGGCGGCGTAGGCGGCGGACCAGCCGACGCGATGGGCGAGCACGAGCGCGAGCGCGCCCGCGCCCGCGGCGCCGATGCGCCAGCCGTATTGCGACATGCCCGACCCGGCGCCGAGCTGGCGCGGCTCGAGCAGCTCGATGCGGTACGCGTCGATGATGATGTCGAAGGTCGCGCCGGCGACGCCCACGGCGATGGCCGCCGCCGCGACGAGCGCCAGATTCTCCTTCGGGTCGGCGGCGCCGAGGAAGGCCACCGCGGCCATGACCAGCGCCCCCGAGAGCCACAGCCAGCTGCGCCGCTGCCCGTAGCGGCCGAGCAGCGGCAGGCGCACGTTGTCCACCATCGGCGCCCACAGGAACTTGAAGTTGTAGGCGAGGAAGGTCAGCGCGAACGCGGTCACCGCGCTCTTGCTGATGCCGTGCTGCGCGAGGCGCGTGGTGAGCGTCGCGCCGATCATGGCGAAGGCGAAGCCCGAGGAGACGCCGAGGAAGAGCGCCGCGAGCGGCGCGCGCTCGAGATACGGCCGGACGCTAGAGGGTATGGTCATAGTCGATCGTCAGGGGCGCGTGGTCGGAGAACCGCCGCGTCCTGTAGATCGATTCGCGGCGCGCCTTGGCCGCGATGCCCGGCGTCGCGATCTGGTAGTCGATGCGCCAGCCGACGTTCTTCGCCCAGGCCTGGCCGCGATTGGACCACCAGGTGTACTGGTCGGGTTTCTGGTTGAGGCGGCGGAAGACGTCGACGAAGCCGAGCTCGTCGAACACCTTCGTCAGCCAGGCGCGCTCCTCGGGCAGGAAGCCGGAGTTCTTCTGGTTGGAGCGCCAGTTCTTCAGGTCGATCTCCCGGTGCGCGATGTTCCAGTCGCCGCACAGGATCACCTCGTGGCCGCGGGCCTTCAGGCTTTCCAGGTGAGGCAGGAACTTCTTCAGGAAGCGGAACTTGGAAGCCTGGCGGTGCGGGCCGGCCGAGCCCGACGGCAGGTAGACGGAGATGACCCACAGCTTGCCGAAGCGCGCCTCGACGTAGCGGCCCTCGGCGTCGAACTCGCGCGCCGCGAAGCCGCGCCGCACCTCGTCGGGCGTGCGGCGGCTGTAGAGCGCGACGCCGCTGTAGCCCTTCTTCTGCGCGAAGGCGTGGCAGGACTCGAACGCCTTGAGGCCGTGCAGCTTCGCGTCGAGGTCGGCCTCGTGGCACTTCAGCTCCTGCAGGCACACCACGTCGGCCTTCTGCGCCGCGAGCCAGCGGAACAGCCCCTTCTTCGCCGCCGACCGGATGCCGTTGACGTTGAGGGTGATGACTTTCAAGAAGCGGGGGAAGACGCTCCGCCGTGCGCCGCGGACCATTTCGCCGGCTCGTGGAGGAACTTCTCCACCTCGGCGATCTGCGCGCTCTTCAGGTAGCCGTCCTTCTTCACCACGTTGAGCACGTCCCACCAGGTGGCGAGGTGATGCAGGCGCACGCCGATGTCGTCGAGGATCTTCTTCGACTCCGGGAAGATGCTGTAGTAGAAGTTGACGAAGACGTGGTCGACCACCGCGCCGGCGTCGCGCAGGGCCTTGCAGAAATTGATCTTCGAGCGCCCGTCGGTGGTCAGGTCCTCGACCAGCAGGGTGCGCGCGCCCTCGCGGATGTCGCCCTCGATCTGCGCGTTGCGGCCGAAGCCCTTGGCCTTCTTGCGCACGTACTGCATCGGCAGGTGGAAGCGCTGCGCGATCCAGGCCGCGTACGGGATGCCCGCGGTCTCGCCGCCGGCGATGACGTCGAACTGCTCGAAGCCCACTTCGCGCACCAGCGTCGACTCCGCGAAGTCAACCAGTTGCTCCCTCACGCGTGGATAGAAGATGAGCTTGCGGCAGTCGATGTACACCGGGCTCGCCCAGCCCGAGGTGAAGATGAAGGGCTTGTCCTCGCTGAAGAGGACCGCCTTCACTTCGAGCAGCATGCGGGCGGTGGTCTCGGCGACGAACGTCGGGTCGGAGGAGTGCATCGGCGAGCGAATTCTACAGGGTAGAATCGCGTCAAAACGCGAGGGGGATTCATGATCGCCAGGACTGCAGTACTCGGCCTCGCCGCCGCCGCGCTCGCGGCCGCCGTGCCGCTCGACGCGCTCGCGCAGGCGAAAGGTGCCGCCAAGGGCGGGCCGGCGTCGTATCGCTGCGTCGGCAAGGACGGCAAGAAGTACTACGGCCAGACCATCCCGCAGGCATGCCTCGGCCAACCCGTCGAGGGCCTCAGCGCGAGCGGCACCGTCATCCTGCGCATCGACCCGGAAGGCGACGCGAAGGCGAAGGAGGCGAAGGAAGCCGAGCTCGCCAGGAAGCGCGCCGAGGACGCAGCGAACAAGGAGGAGTCGCGCCGCAACCGCGCCCTGCTCGCCACCTACACCAGCGTCAAGGACATCGAGGACGCGCGCGCCCGCGCGCTCGCCGACAACGCGAAGCTCGTCCGCGAGGTCGAGGGCCGCATCGCCGCCATCCGGAAGCGCCAGGCCGGGTACTCGAAGGAGATGGAGTTCTACTCCGACGGCAAGCCGGCGGACAAGGGCGCGAAGGCGAAGCCCGCGGCCGAAAGCGCCGCGCGCGGCACCAAGCCGCCGCCCAAGCTGGTCGAGGACATCCGCATGGCGGAGGTCGACCTCAAGCTGCAGCAGGAGGCGCTGGAGCAGCGCAAGAAGCAGGTCGAGGTCATCAACGCGAAGTACGACGAGGACAAGAACCGCTACATCGCGCTTACCCAGCGCAAGTAGCCGGCGGACCCGCGCGGCGGGCTAGCCCAGCTTGCGGCGCAGGACCTCGTTGACCTGCGCCGGGTTCGCCTTGCCCTGGGTCGCCTTCATCACCTGCCCGACCAGGGCGTTGAAGGCCTTCTCCTTCCCGCCGCGGAAATCCTCGACGAGCTTCGGATTCTTCGCCAGCACCTCGTCCACCGCCTTCTCGATCGCGCCCGCGTCGCTGATCTGGCGCAGGCCTTCCTTCGCGATGATGTCGTCCACCCCGGCGGCGGGTCCGAGGGCCCAGGCCACCTCGAAGACCTTCTTGGCGGTCTTGCTGGAAAGGGTTCCGTCCGAAAGGCGCTTCAGGATGTCGCCGAGAACCCGCGCGGGAACAGGGCTGGTCGCAATGTCCTTGTCCGCGTTGTTCAACGCCGCGGCGAGCTCGCCCGTTTGCCAGTTGGCGCAGATCTTCGGATCGGCACCGGATGCCTTTACGAGCGCCTCGTAATAGTCCGCCGCGGACCGTGAGGTCGTGAGCGCCGCCGCCTGCTGCGCGGGAACGCCGTAGTCGCGCACCAGGCGGTCGCGTCGAGCTTGCGGCAGTTCAGGCATCGACTTGCGTACCTCGTCGACCATCTTCTCCGTGATGACGAGCGGCAGGAGGTCGGGGTCGGGGAAGTAGCGGTAGTCCTGGGCGTCTTCCTTGGAGCGCATCGAGCGCGTCTCGTCGCGGTCCGGGTCGTAGAGGCGCGTCTCCTGCACGACCTTTCCGCCGTCCTCGAGGAGCTCGATCTGGCGCCGCGCCTCGAACTCGATCGCCTGCTCCATGAAGCGGAAGGAGTTGAGGTTCTTGATCTCGCAGCGCGTGCCGAGCGGCTCGCCGGGGCGGCGCACGGAAACGTTGGCATCGCAGCGGAACGAGCCCTCCTGCATGTTGCCGTCGCAGATGCCGATCCAGGTGACGAGCGCGTGGAGCGCGCGCGCGTACCCGACCGCCTCCTTCGCGCCGCGCAGCTCGGGCTCGGTGACGATTTCGAGCAGGGGCGTCCCGGCGCGGTTGAGGTCGATGCCGCTCATCCCCGCAAAGTCCTCATGCAGGGACTTGCCGGCGTCCTCTTCGAGGTGTGCCCTGACGAGGTCGATCTTCCTTTCTTCGCCGCCGACGAAGAACGCGACGCGCCCGCCCTGCACCACGGGGATTTCGAACTGGCTGATCTGGTAGCCCTTGGGAAGGTCGGGGTAGAAGTAGTTCTTGCGCGCGAAGATCGAGCGCGGCGCGATCGTCGCGCCGACCGCGAGGCCGAAGCGGATCGCGTGCTCGACCGCGGCGCGGTTGAGCACCGGCAGCGTGCCGGGTAGGGCGAGGTCGACCGCCGAGGCCTGCGTGTTGGGCGCGGCGCCGAACGCGGTGGCCGCGCCGGAGAAGATCTTGCTGCGGGTCAGCAGCTGCGCGTGCGTCTCCAGCCCGACCACGATCTCCCAGGCCATCGCTACCTCGCCTCGGGACGCAGCAGGCGGCAGCTGCCGCGCCGGTCGACGAGCAGCGGCTCGAGGTAGGCGCCCGAGCCGCACAGCTCGGCGCAGTCTTCCGCCGCCACCTTCACGAAGTCGCCCAGGTCGCGCAGCGTCACCGCGCAGCGCCCGCTCGTGACGCGCAAGCCCCCCTTGAAGACTTCGGCCTGCTCGCCGCGCACCCGGCACGAGTGCCCCTCGCTCCCGGTGCGCGAGCTCCACTCGAGGGGCGCTTTCAGCCGGCCGCCCTCGACGGCGAACTGCAGCGTGGACGCGTACCGGCCGTCACCGGCCTCGCAGCGCACGGTCGCGCTGTAGGCATCCATGGCCGGAAACTCCTCGCTGAACTCGAAGCGCTCGCGCTCCTGGCCGCCGGGCCCATAGCGCGTGCCGCGAAAGCTGCCCTCGTGCAGCCGCCCGCGCAGCTCGCCGGTGGCCGGCCGCCCGAAGAGGATAGCGCTCGTGCCTTCCTTCAGCGTGGTGACGCCGAGCTGCGGGCTGCGCTCCCCCTCCAGGAAACGCCGCGTGAACGTAGGCAGCAGCAGGTATTCCCCCGTCATGTGCCAGCCGCCGTCGGGGCGCTCGGTGGCGTGCAGGACGAGGAGCGCGGTGCGGCTTCCGATCTGGCCCACCATCTCGCGCGTCTCGGCCTTGCCCTGGGCGAAACCCGCCGCCGGGAGCGCGAGCAGGACGGCGAGCGCCACGCGCTTCACAGCGGGGTGCCCGTCGGCACGCGCCGGTGCCAGTCGGTCGCCTGCTGGTAGCGATGCGCGACGTTGAGCAGGCGGGCTTCCGAGAAGTGGTTGCCCATGAGCTGCAAGCCGACCGGCAATCCCCGCGCGTCGAAGCCGCAGGGCAGCGACATCGCCGGCAGCCCGGCGAGCGACGCCGGCACCGTGAAGATGTCGCCGAGGTACATCTGCACCGGGTCGCCGGATTTCTCGCCCACCGGGTACGCGGTGGTCGGGGCGACGGGGCCGGCCAGCACGTCGCAGCGCTCGAAGGCGGCGGCGAAGTCCTGCGCGATCAGGCGGCGCAGCTTCTGCGCCTGCAGGTAGTAGGCGTCGTAGTAGCCGTGCGAGAGCACATAGGTGCCGACAAGGATGCGCTGCTTCACCTCGGTGCCGAAGCCTTCGGCGCGCGTGCGGCAATACATGTCGACGAGATCCGTGTAGTCCTTTGCGCGGTGCCCGAAGCGTACGCCGTCGAAGCGCGACAGGTTCGCCGAGGCCTCGGCCGGCGCGATCACGTAGTACACCGGCACCCCGAGCGCAACGCGCGGCAGCTCCACCGGCACGGTTATCGCGCCCTGCGCCACGAGCGCACGCACGGCCTCGTCGACGGCCTTGCGCACGTCCGGCTCGATCCCGTCGCCGAAGTACTCCTTCGGCAGGCCGACGCGCAGGCCCGTCAGCCCTTCGTTCAGGAATCTGCCGTAATCCTCGGGCGCGCGGTCGAGGCTGGTGGAGTCTCGCGCATCGAACCCCGCCATCGCGTTCATGAGGAGCGCCAGGTCCGCCGCCGAGCGCGCGAGCGGACCGCCCTGGTCGAGCGAGGAGGCGAACGCGACCATCCCGTAGCGGGACACCACGCCGTAGGTCGGCTTCAGGCCGCAGACCCCCGAGAAGGCGGCGGGTTGCCGGATCGAGCCGCCGGTGTCGGTGGCGGTCGCGGCCGGGGCGAGGCGCGCGGCGACCGCGGCGGCGGACCCGCCCGAGGAGCCGCCGGGCACGCGATCGGTGTCCCAGGGATTGCGCACCGGGCCGAAGCAGGAGGATTCGCTCGACGAGCCCATCGCGAACTCGTCCATGTTGCACTTGCCGAGCATCACGGTGCCGGCCGCCTGCAGCAATTCCACCACCCTCGCGTCGAAGGGGCTGACATAGCTCTCGAGCATGCGCGAGCCGCAGGTGGTGCGCAGGCGCCGCGTGACGAAGAGGTCCTTGTGCGCGATCGGGATGCCCGTGAGCGGGCCGCCCTCCCCCTTCGCGAGGCTTTCATCGGCGCTGCGCGCGCTTTCGAGGGCGCCCGCCTCATCGACCGTGACGAAGGCGTTCAGCCTCGCGTTGAGCGCAGCGATCCGCGCCAGGTGCGCGCGGGTGAGCTCGACCGCCGAGATCTTCTTCGCCCGCAGCGCCGCGGAGAGCTCGGTGACGGTGGCGTCGAGCACCTACTCGATCACTTTCGGCACGAGGTACAGGCCGTCCTGGACCGCCGGCGCCACGGCCTGGTGGGCGTCCCGCCGGTCGATCTCCGTCACTTCGTCGGCGCGCAGCAGCTGGCCCCCGGGAAGATGGGCGTCGAGGGGATGCGCCATCGGCTCGATGCCCGTGGTGTCCACCTCGAGCAGCTGGTCGACGAGGCCGAGGACCTTGTTCAGCCGATCGATCACCGCGGCCGACTCCTCGCCGCTCACCGCGATGCGGGCAAGGCGCGCGATGCGGCGGACCTGGTCGTCGGAAAGCGACATGAAAATGCGGAGGGTTCGACCGCTGGTTAGGGCGCACCCGGAGGGATTTCCCTTGCTTCTCCGAGGCAGCGTTAGCGTATCATATCGCCCACCAAATCACCGCCTTAGCCCCTGATAGTTAAGGCCTTAGTCGAAAAGAGAAAAAGACAAGTGCCCATGTTCGGATTCCTCCGCAGCTACTTCTCGAACGACCTGGCGATCGACCTCGGCACCGCCAACACGCTGATCTACGTGCGCGGCAAGGGCATCGTCCTCGACGAGCCTTCCGTGGTGGCGATCCGGCAGGAAGCCGGGCCGAACGGCAAGAAGACGATCCAGGCGGTGGGCAAGGACGCGAAGCTGATGCTCGGCAAGACGCCGGGCAACATCATCGCCATCCGGCCAATGAAGGACGGCGTGATCGCCGACTTCACCGTCACCGAGCAGATGCTCAAGCAGTTCATCAAGAAGGTCCACGACAACAAGCTCTTCTCGCCCAGCCCGCGCATCATCATCTGCGTGCCGTGCGGCTCGACGCAGGTGGAGCGCCGCGCCATCCGCGAAAGCGCCGTGGGCGCCGGCGCAGGTCAGGTCTATCTCATCGAGGAGCCCATGGCCGCAGCGATCGGCGCAGACCTGCCCGTCGCCGATGCGACGGGCTCCATGGTCGTCGACATCGGCGGCGGCACCACCGAAGTCGGCGTGATCTCCCTCGGCGGCATGGTGTACTCGGGCTCGGTGCGCGTCGGCGGCGACAAGTTCGACGAGGCGATCATCAACTACATCCGCCGCAACTACGGCATGCTGATCGGCGAGACCACGGCGGAGATGATCAAGAAGGAAATCGGCTCGGCGTTCCCCGGCAGCGAGGTGCGCGAGATGGAAGTGAAGGGCCGCAACCTCGCCGAAGGCATTCCGCGCAGCTTCACCATCTCCTCCAACGAGATCCTCGAGGCGCTCACCGAGCCGTTGAACCAGATCGTCTCGGCGGTGAAGTCGGCGCTCGAGCAGACGCCGCCGGAGCTCGGCGCGGACATCGCGGAGAAGGGCATGGTCCTCACCGGCGGCGGCGCGCTGCTGCGCGACCTCGACCGTCTCCTCATGGAAGAAACCGGGCTGCCGGTGATCGTCGCCGACGACCCGCTCACCTGCGTCGTGCGCGGCTCGGGCAAGGCGCTGGAAAAGATGGAGCACTTCGGTCCCATCTTCACCAACGACTGAGGCCTAGCGGGGGAT
>DASZQH010000345.1:0-11934 GCA_035549805.1 Burkholderiales bacterium | reverse complement strand
TTGAAGTGGACGTCGGACTGGGCGACGCCCATGTCGAGCTCGCCCGCCTTGATGGTGTTGATGTTGAACACCGAGCCGCCGGTCGACTCGACCGAGCAGCGGATGCCGTGCTTCGCGCGGTCCTTGTTCACCAGGCGGCAGATCGCGCCGCCCGCGGCGTAGTACACGCCGGTGACGCCGCCGGTGCCGATGGTGATGAACTTCTGCTGCGCGTGTGCGGCGGGCAGCGCGGCCAGCAGGCCGGCGGCGCCGAGCGCGGCGGCGGTGAGCTTGAGCGTGAAACTGGTTTTCATGTTCTCGCCTCCTCGCGAGTGGTGATCGATGTGATCGCGGCCCTAAGTTTATCCACAAGTTCGTCCAGCTGGCGCTCCTCGAGGATGAAGGGCGGCGCGACGAGCACGTGGTCCCCGAGCGCGCCGTCGACCGTGCCACCCATCGGGTAGCAGAGCAGGCCTTCCTGCAGCGCCGCGCGCTTCAACCGGGCATGCATGCGCAGTTTCGGGTCGTAGGGTTTCTTCGACGCACGGTCCTCGACCAGCTCGAGCCCCCAGAAGAGGCCGCGGCCCCGGATATCGCCGACGTGCGGGTGGTCGCCGAAGACCTGCCGGAGCTTCTCTTCGAGGCGTTTTCCCAGTGGGGAAACCTTCGACAGAACGCCTTCTTCATGCAATCTTTCCTGTACCGCGAGCGCGCCGGCGCACGCCGCGGCGTGGCCGATGTAGGTGTGGCCGTGCTGGAAGAAGCCGCTGCCGCCCTGGATGGCGCGCGAGATCTTCGCGTCCATGAGGAGCGCGCCGATCGGCTGGTAGCCGGCGCCGAGGCCCTTCGCGATCGTGACGATGTCGGGGACGACGCCTTCCTGCTCGAACGCCCACAGCGTCCCGCAGCGGCCCATGCCGCACATCACCTCGTCGAGGATGAGGAGCACGCCGTGGCGGTCGCAGACCTCGCGCACGCGCTTGAAGTAGCCCGGCACGGCGGGTACCGCGCCGAGGGTCGCGCCGACCACCGTCTCGGCGACGAAGGCGATGACGCTCCCGGGCCCGAGCCTCTGAATCTCGTTCTCCAGTTCCTTCGCGAGCCGTTCCGCATAGGCATCGTCGCTCTCGCCCTTCTGCTTGCCACGATAGGGGAAGCAGGGCGAGACATGGGCGACGTCGATGAGCAGCGGCTCGAACTGGCGCCGCCGCCAGGCGTTGCCGCCCACCGCCAGCGCGCCGAGCGTGTTGCCGTGATAGGACTGTCGCCGCGCGATCACGTGCGCGCGCTGCGGCTCGCCCTTCTCGACGAAATACTGGCGCGCCAGCTTGAGCGCCGCCTCGATCGCCTCCGAGCCGCCCGAGACGAAGTACACCTTCTCGAACGACGCCGGCGCGCGCCGGACCAGCGCGTCGGCGAGCCGCTCCATCGGCTCGTTGGTGAAGAAGGAGGTGTGGGCGAAGGGCAGGCGGTCGAGCTGGCGCTGCACCGCCTCGATCACCTTGCGGTCGGAGTGGCCGAGGCACGACACCGCCGCGCCGCCGGAAGCATCGAGGTAGCGCTTGCCGTCGGCGTCGTAGAGGTACGCGCCCTCGCCGCGCACGGCGACCGGATAGGACTGGCGCGGGTCGCGATGGAAGACGTGGGTCACGGCGCGGGCTACTTGGCGCGCGAGGAGACGAACCGCACCCGTTCCGCCACCGCGCCGAGCAGCTTCGCGCCGAACTCGGGGTTGCTCTTCACCAGGTGGAGGAAGACGTTGCGGTTGATGGCGACCAGCGCGCAGTCCGTTTCCGCCACGGCGGTCGCCGCGCGCACCGACTGGTCGATGAGCGCCATCTCGCCGAACAGGCCGCCCGGGCCGACCGTCTGCACGCGCTTGCCCTTGATGGTCACGCCGATGCGGCCTTCGAGGACCGCGTAGGCGAGCGCGCCGGCGCTGCCTTCGCGGAACAGCGTGGTGCCCGCGCCATGGCGCGCGAGCGCCTCGTGGCCGAGGCCCTTGGCGAGCGCCTGCATCATGTCCTTGTCGAGCAGGCGCGATTCGCCGACCGCGTCGCCGCCGGTGGCGTCCGGCGACTGGCGCGCGAGCATCGCGCGCAGCCGCTCGATCATCATGCCCATCAGCATCAGCGCGAACTCGGGCTTGACCTCGAGCGCCTTCTTGAACGCCTTGTCGTCGAGGGCGATGACGCGGCTCGCGCTCTTCGCCACGGCCGTCGCGGCGCGCGGCGCGTCGCTGATCGCCGCCATCTCGCCGAAGATCTCGCCGATCTTCACCGCGCCGACGGGCTTGCCGCGCACGCTGAGCACCACCTCGCCCTCGAGCAGCAGGTACATCTTGTCGCGGCCGAAGAAGCCGGCCTTCTCGTTCTCCTCGAAGATCCGCGTGCCCGCGGCCACCGCTTCGGCCTTGCCGCCGGCGCGGAAGAACTCCATCGCGACCGCGGCGTTGTACACCGGCTTGGGCGCCGGCGCCGGCGGCGCCTCGGGGCGCGGCTTCGCCGGCTTGCTGAAATCCAGCTCGTCCATCGGATCTCCTCCGGAGGGAGCGATAGTGCCAGAATTCCGATCAGCCATGACGCAACCGGTGCGCATCGAGCACGATCTTCTGGGCGACCGGGCGGTTCCGGCCGGCGCCTACTACGGCATCCACACGCTGCGCGCGCTGGAGAACTTCCCCATCACCGGGACGCCGATCTCCATCTACCCGGACCTGGTGGGCGCGCTCGCCTGCGTCAAGCAGGCCGCTGCCATCGCCAACGCCGAGCTCGGCCTGCTGGACGAGAAGCGCAGCACCGCGATCCGCCGCGCCTGCGAGGAGATCCGCGAAGGCCGGCTGCACGAGGAGTTCGTGGTCGACGTGATCCAGGGCGGCGCGGGCACGTCGACCAACATGAACGCGAACGAGGTGGCGTGCAACCGCGCGCTCGAGCTGCTCGGCCACGCGAAGGGCGAGTACCAGCACCTGCACCCGCTCGACCACGTCAACCTCTCGCAGAGCACCAACGACGTCTACCCGACGGCAGTGAAGCTCGCGCTGCATTTCGGCATCCAGCGACTGCTGGCGGAGATGCAGTCGCTCAGGAAATCCTTCCAGGCGAAGGCGCGCGAGTTCGAGGCCGTGCTCAAGGTCGGCCGCACCCAGCTCCAGGACGCGGTGCCGATGACGCTCGGCCAGGAATTCTCGACCTATGCGGTGATGCTCGGCGAGGACGAGCTGCGCCTCGCGGAAGCGCAGGCGCTCATCCGCGAGGTCAACCTCGGCGCGACCGCGATCGGCACCGGCATCAACGCGCACCCGGACTACGCGCCGCTCGTCACGCGGCGCCTGTCGGAGATCGCCAACGTCCCGTTCCTCGTTTCCCCGAACCTGGTCGAGGCGACGCAGGACGCGGGCTCGTTCGTGCAGCTCTCCGGGGTGCTGAAGCGCATCGCGGTGAAGCTTTCGAAGACCTGCAACGACCTGCGCCTGCTCTCCTCGGGGCCGCGCGCGGGCCTGGGCGAGATCCGCCTGCCGCCGGTCCAGGCCGGCTCCTCGATCATGCCGGGCAAGGTCAACCCGGTGATCCCCGAGGTAGTGAACCAGGTGGCGTTCGAGGTGATCGGCAACGACATGACGGTGACGATGGCGGCCGAGGCGGGGCAACTGCAGCTGAATGCCTTCGAGCCGGTCATCGCGCACAGCCTGTTCAAGAGCCTTTCGCACCTCGCTGCCGCCTGCCGTACGCTCGACGAGCGCTGCGTGCGGGGCATCGAGGCCGACGTCGCCCGCGCGCGGCGCCTGCTCGACGAATCGACGGCGCTCGTCACCGCGCTGACGCCGGTCCTCGGCTACGCTCGCTCCGCCGAGATCGCGCGCGAGGCCCTGGCGACCGGGCAGAGGATCTACGATCTGGTGCTCGCGAAGGGATGGATGAGCCGGGCGCATCTCGACGAGGTCCTTCAGCCCGAAATGCTGACGCGGCCCAGCCGGGCGATGGTGGCGCCGTCCAAGGGCAAGACCGAGGAGGGGAGATGAGCCGCAACCTGCACGTCCCGGGGGACTGCAACCCGAGCACCAACCCGACGTTCGGCGAGATCCTTTCCCGCCGCGCCTTCCTGAAAGGTGCCGCGAGTGTCGCGGTCGCGGCGGCCCTGCCGGGGTGCGCCACGCCTGGAACGAGGCCCGAGATCTCGTTCGCGCCGATCGCGCCGTCGAGCGAAGACCTCTTCCGCGTGCCGCCCGGCTACGAGGCGAAAGTGCTGTACCGCTGGGGCGACCCGGCCGGCGTGCCCGGGGCGATGCCCGGGTTCCGCATGGACGGCTCTAACAGCGCGGAAGACCAGGCGGTGCAGGCCGGCATGCACCACGACGGCATGCATTACTTCCCGCTCCGGCACCCGAACCACGGGCTGCTGGCGATGAACCACGAGTACCTCGACGAGGGCCTGCTCTTCCCCGACGGGATGAGGACCTGGAGCGCGGAGAAGGTGCTGAAGGCGCAGGCCGCCGTCGGCGTGTCCGTGATCGAGGTCGTACTCGAGGGCAACGAGTGGCAGGTCGTGCGCCCGTCGAAGTACGCGCGGCGCATCACGGCGCGCACGCCGTGCCGCATCTCGGGGCCCGCGGAAGGCCATGCGCTGATGAAGACCGAGGCCGATCCCTCCGGGACGGTGGTGCTCGGCACCTACAACGGCTGCGCGCACGGCTGGACGCCGTGGGGCACGTACCTCACGTGCGAGGAGAACTGGCACAACCAGTTCGTGAGCCCGGTCGCGATCACGAAGGAACAGGCGCGCTACCGCATCTCGGCGAAGGGTCGCGGCTACCGCTGGCACGAGCACGACGAGCGCTTCGACGCGTCGAAGCACCCGAACGAGGCGAACCGCTTCGGCTGGATCGTCGAGATCGACCCCTATGATCCCGAGTCCATGCCGGTGAAGCGCACCGCGATGGGCCGCATCAAGCACGAGGGCGCGGCGTGCGCGCTCGGGCCCGACGGTCGCATGGCGTTCTATTCCGGCGACGACGAGGCGTTCGAGTACATCTACAAGTTCGTGCCGCACGGGCGCTTCGACCCGAAGGCCGGCAAGCGGCGCAACGGCGAGCTGCTCGACCAGGGCACGCTCTACGTGGCGCGCTTCAACGCCGACGGCACCGGCGACTGGCTCTCGCTCGACGGCGCCGAGGCGGCGATCTACGCGCGCCTCGCCGCCGATGCCGCCGGCGCGACCAAGATGGACCGCGCGGAGTGGATCGTGCCGCATCCGGTGACGCGCGAGGTGTACGCCGCGCTCACCAACAGCGCCGAGCGCAAGCAGGTCGACGCGGCCAACCCGCGCGCGCCGAACCGGTTCGGCCACATCGTGCGCTGGCGAGAGGCGGGGGACGACCCTGCCGCCACGACCTTCCGCTGGGAGGTCTTCGTCCTCGCGGGGCCGGAGGGCAAGGGCACCATCAAGGGCGACGCCTTCGCCTGCCCCGACGGGCTTTGGTTCGACTCGCGCGGCACGCTCTGGGTACAGACGGACATGTCGCCCAGCAACCTGGGCAAGGGGGAGTTCGCCTCGCTCGGCAACAACCAGGCGCTCGCCGTGGATCCGGCGACGGGCGTGTTCCGCCGCTTCCTGACCGGGCCGCGCGGCTGCGAGATCACCGCGTTCCACACCACGCCGGACAACCGGACCGCCTTCGTGAACGTGCAGCATCCCGGCGAGACGCCCGGCGACCGCTCCAATCCCGACAAGCCGAATGCGTTCTCGAACTGGCCCGACTATGCGCCCGGCGGACGGCCGCGCTCGGCCACGGTCGCGATCCGGCGCAAGGACGGGGGGATCATCGGAACATGACGCAACCCACGCTCCTCTGGCAGCCGACGGCCGAGCAGGTCGAGCAGGCCCTCGTGACGCAATTCGGGCGCCAGGTGGTGCGCAAGCACAAGCTCGACCTGAACACCTATGCCGCCTTCCACCAGTGGTCGGTCGACAACCCGGAGACGTTCTGGTCGGAAGTGTGGGACTTCTGCGGCGTGGTCGCTTCGCGCAAGGGCGCGACGGTGCTCGTCGACGGCGATAAGATGCCCGGCGCGCGCTGGTTCCCGGAGGCGCGGCTCAACGTCGCCGAGAACCTCCTGCGCCGCGGGGACCGCGGCGATGCGCTCGTGCTGTGGGACGAGCGCGGCGCGTCGCGCCGCCTCAGCTACTCCGACCTGACGAGCGAGGTGTCGCGCGCGGCGCAGGCGCTGCAGGCGCTCGGGCTGCGGGCGGGCGACCGCGCGGCCGCCTTCATCCCCAACATTCCCGAGGCCGCCGTGCTGGCGCTCGCGGCGATCTCGCAGGGCATCGTCTGGTCGTCGTGCTCGCCGGACTTCGGCGTCGAGGGCGTGCTCGAGCGCTTCGGGCAGATCGAGCCCAAGGTGCTCTTCTGCGCCGACGGCTACCGCTACAACGGCCAGGAGCACGACTCGCTCGGGCGCGTCGCGCAGATGGTCGAGAAGCTGCCGAGCGTGCGCAAGGTCGTGGTGGTGCCGCACCTCGATCCGCAGGTCGACGTCGGCGAGGTGCCGAAGGCGATCCGCTACGACGAATGGCTGCGCCGCTACACCCCCGGCGACATCGCCTATGCGCAGCTGCCCTTCAACCACCCGCTGTTCATCCTGTTTACCTCGGGCACGACCGGCAAGCCGAAGTGCATCGTGCACGGCGCCGGCGGGTCGCTGCTCCAGGTGCTCAAGCTCTACAAGCTGCACGCCGACATCCGGCCCGGCGACCGCTACTTCTACTTCTGCACCACGAACTGGGTGGTGTGGAACGTGCTCTTCCTTGCCCTCGCTGCGGAGGCGACCGTGATGCTCTACGACGGCTCGCCGTTCGCGAAGAACGCGCGCATCCTCTTCGACTACGCGGAGAAGGAGAAGATCACGCACTTCGGCACCTCGCCGAAGTTCCTCGACGCGCTGGCGAAGCGCGGCCTGAAGCCGCGCGAGACGCACGACCTGTCGAGCCTGCGCGTGCTCCTCTCCACCGGGTCGCCGCTCGCCCCCGAGGGCTACGACTACGTCTACGAAGCGATCAAGCCCGACGTGCGGCTCTCGTCCATCTCGGGCGGCACCGACATCATGGGCGCGTTCGCCGATGCGAGCCCCGTGCTGCCGGTCTACCGAGGCGAGATGCAATGCCGCTCCCTCGGCATGGCCGTCCACGTGTTCAACGAGAAAGGCGAGCCCGTGATCGGGGAGAAGGGGGAGCTGGTGTGCACCAGGCCGTTTCCCTCCATGCCGCTCGGCTTCTGGAACGACAAGGGCGACGAGCGCTACCACGCCGCCTACTTCGCGCGCTATCCGAACGTCTGGTGCCACGGCGACTGGTCCGAGCTCACCGAGCGCGGCGGCATGATCGTCTACGGGCGCTCCGACGCCACGCTCAACCCGGGCGGCGTGCGCATCGGCACCGCCGAGATCTACCGCGTCGTCGAGAGCATCGACGAGGTGGAGGAGTCGATCGCGATCGGCCAGATGTGGCCGCCCGACAATCCCACCGATACCCGGGTGGTGTTGTTCTTGAAGCTGAGACAGAACCACACCCTGGATGACGCGCTCGAGCAGCGCATCCGCCACGAGATCCGGCGCAAGGCCTCGCCGCGCCACGTGCCGGCGCGCATCGTGCAGGTCGCCGACATCCCGCGGACCAAGAACGGCAAGGTGGTCGAGCTCGCCGTGAAGGCGGTGGTGCACGGCATGCCGGTGGCGAACACCGACGCGCTCGCCAATCCGGAAGCCCTCGAGCTGTTCAAGGACGTCCCAGAGCTCGCCGCCTGATCCGGCTCCTTCCAGGGTTGCTCCTCGTCGCCGCGGCGCACGCCGCGGAACCCCTGCCCGCGCTGCATGCGGACGCCGGGACGTTCACCGTTTCGGGCCTTTCCTCCGGCGGCTACATGGCGGTCCAGGTGCACGTGGCGCATTCGACGCGCGTCAAAGGCGTCGCCGCGCTCGCCGCGGGCCCGTACAACTGCGCGCAAGGCAGCCTGTGGACCGCGCGGAGCAACTGCCAGTCGTCCCCGGTGCCGCCCATCCAGCTGCTGCATCAGCAAACGCGGCTCCTGGAGGGGACCGGACAGATCGATCCGACCGCTCACCTCGCCTCTGCGAAGGTGTGGCTTTTCAGCGGCACCAACGACAAGACCGTGGTGCCGGCCGTCGTGGCTGCTCTGAAGGACTACTACGTCTCGTTCAAGGCGGACCCGGTCCTGGTTGCTGACAAGCCGGCAGGACACGCGATGGTCACGGAGGAAATCGGCAACCCCTGTTCGAGCACGGCAGCTCCTTATATCAACGACTGCGACTATGACGCGGCGGGCGCGCTGCTGCGGCATCTCGTCGGAGAGCTGGCGCCGCCGGGCGCGGCGGGGCGCCTGATCTCCTTCGACCAGAAGCCCTACGCCGCGAGCGGCATGGCGGACGAGGCCTTCGCGTATGTGCCGAAGGCGTGCGAGATGGAACGCTGCCGGGTGCATGTCGCGTTCCACGGCTGCCGCCAGAGTGCGCGCGAGTTCGCGGAAGGCGCGGGCTACAACCGCTGGGCCGCGTCGAACCGCCTGGTCGTCCTCTATCCGCAGGCGCGCTCATCGTTCTGGCCGTTCAACCCGCGCGGCTGCTGGGACTGGTGGGGCTATACCGGACCGCAGTACGCGACGAAGCAGGCGCCGCAGGTCCGCGCGGTGCTCGCGATGGTGGAGAGGCTCAGCGCGAGCTCGCCAACGCGCTAGCGCGTTTCAGCAATAACGGCGGCGATCGCCTCGATCACCTCGGGCTGCTCGCCGATGGTGCGATCGAGGGAGAGGTCCATCGCCGGGTGCGCGGCGCGCGCCTGGCCGACGAGGCGCGGCAGGTCGGACTTGATGTGGCCGCCCTGGCCGAGGAACACCGGCACGATGCGCACCGCCGCCGCGCCCTTGGCGGCCAGGGCGGCGAGCGCCTCGTTGAGCGACGGCCCGTGCTCGAGGAAGGCGAGCATGACCGGCGTCGCGGGCGACTTCTTCGCCAGCGTCGTGGCGATCTGCTCGAACGGGCGCGACCACTCCGGATCGCGGGAGCCGTGCGCGAACAGGACGATGCCTTGCTTCAAGTCAGCTCAGTGCAGCGTCGCGTGGCGCCGCTCGAAGATGCCCTGGAGCAGGCGCAGCGAGCCGAGGCTGATGGCGTGGTGGGTGAGGGAATGCCCGAGGTGCTCGACGATGTCGAGCGTCACCGGGACGTGCAGCCCGGCGAGCACGCGCGCGGCGCGCTCGGCGTATACGCGCGAGACCACGGAGTCGAACTCGCCGTGGACGAGGTGGATGCGCGAGGCGATCTTTGCCCCCTTGGCCGGCAGGCGCGCGAAGCGCGAGGAGAACGCCACGACGGCGCCCGCGATGCCCGGCGTCTTCACCGCTTCCAGCGCCACCGTGCCGCCCTGCGAGAAGCCGATCAGCACGGTGCGGCTCGACGGCACGCCGAAGTTCGTCTGCTCCCGGCGCACCAGATCCTCGACGTCGGGGAGCACCGCCGCGACGCGCTCGCGGTGGTTGTCGGCGTTCAGGCCGCGCGTCGGGTACCAGTCCTGCGCCGCGCCGCCGCGCGCGTCGGGGTCGAAGCCGCTCGGCACCACCAGCGCGGCGCTCGGAAAGCGGGCCTGGAACTTGAACGCGATCGGGATCATCGACTGCGCGGTGGCGCCGCAGCCGTGCAGGAAGACGAACAGTCGATTGGTCCGGTGATCGGAGGGCCCGAAGCGGAAAACGCGGCCGGACGACATGCGGCGATTGTTACCGCTTCGCGGGCGGTCTGTAAACTGGTTTGCGTTCCATCCGGATGACTCCCATGGCCGATACGCGCACCGACACAAGGCGGACCACTCGATTCCTGAAGGGCTTCTGGGAGCTGGCGAAGCCCTACTGGATGTCGGATCAGCGCGGCAAGGCGCTCACCCTGCTCGCCACGGTCGTCGGGCTCGCCCTCGCCATCGTCTGGATGGAGGTGCAGTTCAACTTCTGGAACCGCGAGTTCTACAACACGTTCGAGAACCGGGACCAGGACGAGTTCTTCCGCCAGCTCGGGATGTTCACGCTGCTCGCCGTGACGTGGATCATCATGGTGGTGTACCGGGCGTGGTTCCTGCAGATGCTGCAGATCGAGTGGCGGACGTGGCTGACGGACCACCTGATCGCCGACTGGCTCAAGGACCGGGCGTACTACCGCATGCAGCTGCTCGACCAAGGCACGGACAACCCCGACCAGCGCATCGCGGAGGACCTTCGCCTCTTCGTCGACTACACGAGCGAGCTGTTCCTCGGCCTGCTCTCGGCGGTGGTGACGCTGGTCTCCTTCGTGGTGATCCTGTGGGGCCTGTCGGGACCGATCGAGGTGTGGGGAATCACGGTCCACGGCTACCTCGTCTGGGTCGCGCTGGTCTATGCCGCGATCGGATCGGTGCTGGCGCACTACATCGGCAGGAAGCTGATCGGCCTGGAGTTCGGCAAGCAGCGCGTCGAAGCCGACTTCCGTTTCTCGCTCGTGCGGCTGCGCGAGAACGGCGAAGGCGTGGCCCTCTATCGGGGCGAAGGCGACGAGCTGCACACCCTGCGCGGGCGCTTCGGCGCCGTCGTCGGCAACTGGTGGGCGCTGATGCGCAAGCGCAAGCAGCTCAACTGGTACAGCTCCTTCTACGGCCAGCTTGCCATCATCTTCCCGTACATCGTGGTGTCGCCGCGCTTCTTCGCCGGCAAGATTCCGCTCGGAGAGATCTTCCAGACCGCCTCCGCCTTCAACCAGGTGCAGGGATCGCTTTCCTGGTTCATCAACGCCTATACGTCGTTCGCCATATGGAAGGCGACGGTGGACCGCCTGATCGGATTCCGGGAATCCATCGAGCGCGTGAAGGAGGAGGCCGCGCGTCTGGACGGCGAAATGGCCGAGAGCCCCGACGCGGGGCTGCAGGTGGAGGGGCTGGGAATCTCGCTGCCGCAAGGCGAGCCGCTCCTCGCCGGCGCCGACCTGGAGTTGCGGCCCGGCGAGAACATCCTCGTCACGGGACCGTCGGGCGCGGGCAAGTCCACGTTGTTCCGTACGCTGGCCGGCATCTGGCCGTACTGGAAGGGACGCATTCGCATGCCGAAGGGCGCGCGCGTGCTGTTCCTGCCGCAGAAGCCCTATCTGCCGCTGGGCACGCTGAAGCACGCGGTCAGCTATCCGGAGCCGGAATCGCGCTTCACCGAGGACGAGGTCCGGCAGGTCCTCGATGCGGTCGGCCTCGCGCACAAGGCGCCGGAGCTCTCACGCACGGAAAACTGGGCGCAGGTGCTCTCCGGGGGCGAGCAGCAGCGACTTGCGTTCGCGCGTGCGCTGCTCAACAAGCCCGACTGGCTGTTCCTCGACGAGGCGACCGCGGCGTTGCCGGAGGACGCGCAGGCCGGGCTCTACCGGCTCCTCGAGGAGCGGCTGCCGCAGACGACCGTGGTCTCGATCGGCCACCGCGAAAGCCTCGCGGCCTTCCACCAGCGCCGCCTCGCGTGGCGCGACGGCGCGCTCGTCGCTAGCTGAGCTCGGGGAGCAGGAAGCGCCGCCAGAGCGCCTCCTCGAAGCGCGCGCGGAAGAAGCCGAAGTGGCCGATGCGCGGCACGCCGACGTCCGCGGGCGAGATGCGGCGCATGGTGCGCGGCGCGCCGCTGTAGAAGCCGTGGATCGACTCGGTGTTGCGCAGCGACATCATCTCGTCGTCCGAGAACGAGAGCGAGACGATCGGCGTGCGCACAGCCGCGTACGCGGCGCGCACGCGCTCGCCTTCGGCGCCCACGGCGTAGTCGCGGTTCAGGCACCAGCGGCGCCATTGCGCCATGACGCCGCGCGGCAGGTCGCCGACCTTGCGCAGGGACTTTCCCGGGAAGTAGCCGAACAGGCGCAGCGTGACGGGGACGAGGAAGAACCAGAGCCACCAGAC
>DASZQH010000344.1:0-17288 GCA_035549805.1 Burkholderiales bacterium | reverse complement strand
GGCGCTACCGCGTCGCTGCTCCTCAATATCGAGGCCGTCCTGACCGCGGCGATCGCGTGGGTCGTGTTTCGCGAGAACGTCGACAGGCGCGTGTTCCTCGGGATGATGGCGATCGTGGCGGGCGGCGTGCTGCTCGCCTGGCAGGAAGCGCCGCGCGCTGGGAACTTGATGGGACCAGCGCTCATTGGTGGCGCATGCCTCGCGTGGGCGGTCGACAATAACCTGACACGGCGCGTCTCTGGCGGCGATGCTGTGACCATCGCCTGTCTCAAAGGGCTGGTCGCCGGTTCGATCAACATAGCTCTCGCGGTGGGGCTCGGCACGCTGCTGCCGGCGCCCGGGGCGCTGGCCGCTGCGGGCCTCGTCGGATTCTTCGGCTACGGCGTGAGCCTGGTGCTGTTCGTTGTGGCTCTGCGCCATCTCGGCACCGCCCGCACCGGAGCCTATTTCTCGGTAGCGCCGTTCTTTGGCGCCGCGCTCGCCCTGGTGCTTCTCGGCGAGCAGACGACGGCCCTGTTCTGGATCGCCGCCGCACTAATGGGATTGGGCGTATGGCTGCACGTCAGCGAACGGCACGAGCATGAGCATGTCCACGAGCCGACGGAGCACAGCCATTCGCACGTTCACGACGAGCATCATCAGCACGAGCATGAAGCTGGATTTGAAGGGCAGGAGCCGCATACGCATTCGCACCGGCACCGGCGCCTGGTTCATGGCCATCCGCACTATCCAGATCTGCATCACCGGCACGGTCATTACTAAAGGGCGCCCATGACTTCATTCTGGTGTGCAATAGCAGCGGTCTTGTTGGCAGGATGCGCGTCAAGCGCGCCGCCTCCTGACGCACTGTACAACCGGCTTGGCGGAATGGCGGCCATAGCCGCGTTGGCCGGAGCCTTCGCCGATCGCGTTGCGAGCGACAAACGAATCGGCGACCTGAAAGACCTGGATATCGAGTCGTTCAAGCGCGCCATGGAAAGGCATTTCTGCAGCGTCAGCCGGGGTCCTTGCTACAGCATCGGGCGCAATCTGGAGTTCTTCTTCCAGGAGCGCGGGATCGAAGATGAGAGATTCTCCGTCGTCCTCGAACATCTCTCGGCCACACTGCGGGATGCCCGCATCGGGGAGGCAGAGCGCATCGAGATGGAGACCGCGCTCCTATCCGAGTGCGGTCGGAAGAAGAGGCGGGGTTGTTAATCGAGGCGAGCACCAAGCCAAGTTTCGCGACGCCTCCGGGGCGTGCTTCGAGAAGCTCCTGCGTTCAAGTCGAAGACTGCGTAATCAGACGCATCGGAGAAGAGGAAATGAACATGTACCTGGCGAAGGCTTTCGGCCTTTTTGTTCTCACCGCCGTCGCCGAGATCGTCGGCTGCTACCTCCCGTACCTGTGGCTCAGGAAGGGCGCCACTGCCTGGCTGCTGGTTCCGGCGATTCTCAGCCTGGCGTTGTTCGCATGGTTACTCACGCTGCACCCCCATGCGGCGGGCCGGGTCTACGCGGCGTACGGCGGGGTCTACATTGGTGTGGCGATTTTTTGGCTATGGGTGGTGGACGCGGTGCGCCCGACGACTACGGATCTCGTCGGCGTAGCTATTTCCCTGGTCGGAATGGCTGTCATCATGCTTGGATCCCATCCTGAATAGTTTCCGCGGAAGTCCGAGGCCGTCCTGCGATTCGATGGGGGTAGAGAGGGGGGTAGCCGAATGATTCATGGCACGATCTACCAACGATCAATAGCTTAGAGAACTTTCAGGCGGACTCACTCTCCGCCAGTCACCTGCACCCCCAGGCGGCGACAGGTAAGTAGTCGATTCCCCGATGCCTGAAGAAACGCGCCTGCGCGACTTTTGTTGCGAGAGGCGTCTCAGGCATCGAAAGTAACGGCTCTCACCACGCTTTGTAGTAGCGCTCTCGCATAGCCGAAGCTCCGATGCGGGACGTCGAAACGGGTACAAGCCCTAAGCACTTGTTAAAAAAGAGAACCCCGCGTCGGTGACCGGCGACAACCCCGACTACACGCAAGTCATCGTCTGGACGACAAGACCGGCCAATGGGGCCCGTTTTCTGACGGCCGCCTTGACAGTGGGCCTGCTCCCCATCGAGAATTTTTCGCAGCATGTAAGAAGCTTTTGCGCATCGTGCAAAGCGTGGGGGACACGCGCGGCGCATCCATCACAGAGGAGAGCAACCATGAATCGACGCATTGCCACGGCCGCAGCGCTGTTCGCGCTGGCGCTGCCGCTCGGTGCCGCTGCGCAGGGCACCATCAAGATCGGCTTCCCCATGATCCTGTCCGGCCCGGGCGCGCTGTTCGGCGAGCCGACCGTGAAAGGCGCCCAGATGCTGGTGGACGAGGTGAACGCCAAGGGCGGCGTGACGGGCAAGAAGCTGCAGCTCGTGGTGCGGGACACCAAAGGAAACGCGGACGAAGCCGTCCGCGTGACCCGCGAGCTGATCCTCAAGGAGAACGTCGACTTCGTCGTCGGCACGCTCACCTCGGCCGAGGGCCCGGCCGTGTCGCCGATCGCGAAGGAGAACAAGATCGTCTTCATCGCGCCGATCACCAAGACCGACCAGCTCACGGCGCCGGCCAACCTGCATCCCTACGTGTTCCGCACCGCGGCCACCACCACCACCGAGGGCCGCAGCGCGGCCGAGGTGATGGCGAAGTGGAAGAACGTGAAGACGGTCGGCACCATCAGCTACGACTACGCGTACGGCCAGGACGTGACCAAGTCCTTCGTCGAGCACCTGAGGAAGCTGCGGCCCGACATCAAGATCGTCGACCAGCAGTGGCCGAAGCTCGGCGAGCAGGAGTACACGCCGTTCATCAACGCGCAGATGGGCAAGAAGCCCGACGCGATCTTCTCCTCGCTGTGGGGCGGCGGGTTCGTCACCTACGCGAAGCAGGCCAAGCCGGTCGGCCTGTTCGACGCGGTCAAGTACAACTTCGTCGCCGCCGGCGAAGCGGGCTCGGTGGAGTCGGCGAAGGCCATGGGACAGGACTATCCCTTCGGCATCTGGGGCAACTCGTACGACGTGTTCAACTGGGAAGCGGGGCCGAAGGCGCACAAGGACTACATCGCGCGCATCAAGGCCTACACGAAGGAGGAGGTGCCTTCCTCCTGGCCGCTCGTCGGCTACATGGCGATGCAGGCCCTGGTGGCGGGGATCCAGAAGGCCAACAGTACCGACAGCGAGAAGGTCGCGGCGGCGCTGAAAGGCGTGTCCTGGGACTCGCCGCTCGGCAAGCAGACGCTGCGCGCCAAGGACCACAACGCCAACCGCGGCCAGTTCTGGGGCAAGATGCAGAAGGACGCGAAGCACCCCTTCGCGACCATGACCCAGATCCAGTACGTGGATCCCCTGCCGTTCATGGACTGAAGGACGCCGCGTGACCCGCAGGGCGAGATCGCCGGCGGGCGCGGGCGGCATCAAGAGCGTCGCGAAGGTGCTCGACATCCTCGAGTACCTCGCCGACGCCGGGCGCCCGGTGGGCGCCTCCGAGGTCGCGCGCGCCGTCGGATTCCACGTCAGCACGACCCATCGCCTGCTGCGCACGCTGGCGGCGCGCGGCTACGTCGACCAGCACGCGGCACGGCGCAGCTTCGTGCTCGGCCCGCAGCTCCACGCGCTCGGCAACGCCTACGCCGCGGGCGGCGGGCTGGTGCAGGTCGCCCGCCCCGAGCTCGAGGCGCTGCGGGACGCCTTGGGCGAGACGATCCACCTCGGCGTCTTCCGTAACGGCGAGGTCCTCGAGGTCGCCTCGGCGAGCGGCCTGCAGCCGGTGAGCGTGTCCCTCGGCGCCGGGCGCCGCGACCCGGCGCATTGCACGGCGCTCGGCAAGGTCTTGCTGGCCGGCCTCGACCCGGAACGGCTCGCCGCATTTCTCCGCCGGCCGCTCGAGCGGCGCACGCGACGAAGCCTGACGCGCAAACCCGAGCTGCTGAAGGCGATCGAGGCGACGCGCAGCCGCGGCTACGGGACCGACGAGGAGGAGCTCGCGCCAGACATGTGCTGCGTGGCCGTGCCGGTGCGCGACCCGGCGCAGCGCGTCGTCGCCGCGCTCAGCATCGCCATGCCCAAGAGCCGCTACCGCAGCGATCGCGTGGGGACGTGGGTCAAGGCGCTCGCCGCGGCCGCGGACCGCATCGGCGGACGGCTGCGCGCGGACCGGGTCTAGCACCGGTGACCGATCCGTCCTTCCTCTTCGGCCAGTTCGTGAGCGGGCTCACGACCGCCATGTTCCTGTTCCTCATCGCCTCGGGCCTGTCGCTCATCTTCGGCGTGCTGCGCGTGCTCAACTTCGCGCACGGCTCGTTCTACATGGTGGGCGCCTACGCCGCCTGGCAGATGGTGCAGTGGCTCGGCCCGCGCACCGAAAGCTTCTGGCTCGCCGTGCTCGTCGCCGCCTGCGCCGTCGCGCTGCTCGGCGTCGCCATCGAGCGGCTCCTGCTGCGGCACCTGTACGGCCGCGAGGAGCTGTACCAGCTCCTCTTCACCTACGCGGTGGTCCTGGTGCTCGGCGACTTCGTCCGCTACACGTGGGGAACGCAGCAGCTCTCGGTGCCGCGCCCGCCGAGCCTCGAGGGCGCCGTGCACCTCTTCGGCGTGCAGATCCCGTACTACAGCCTGTTCATCATGGCCCTCGGGCCGCTGATCGCGCTGGGCTTCTGGCTCGTCCTGAGCCGCACCTGGGCGGGGCGCATGGTGCGCGCCGCGGCGCTCGACCGCGAGATGCTCTCGGCGCTGGGGGCGAACACGAGCTGGCTCTACGCGGGCATGTTCGCCGTCGGCTCCTTCTTCGCCGGCCTGGGCGGCGCCCTCGTCACCCCGGTGCGCGCGATCGTTCCCGGCATGGACGTCGAGATCATCGTCGAGGCCTTCATCGTGGTGGTGATCGGCGGGCTCGGGTCGCTGTGGGGCACGTTCCTCGGCGCGCTGATCTTCGGCCAGGTGCTCGCCTTCGGCATCCTCGTCTTCCCCGGCTTCTCGATCTTCGCCGCGTTCGCGCTCATGGCGGCGGTGCTCATCCTGCGCCCCTGGGGCCTGCTCGGAAAGCCGCTCAAGTGAACGCGCGCCGCCTCCCCTGGGTACTGATCGTCTTCCTCGCCATCGTCTGGATCCCGTGGCTCGGCTCGCGCTACTACACGTTCCTCGCCACGGACATCGTGATCCTCGCGCTGTTCGCGACCAGCCTGAACCTGCTGCTCGGCTCCACCGGGCTGGTCTCCTTCGGGCATGCCGCCTACTTCGGCATCGGCGCGTACGCCTGCGCGATCCTCACCAAGACGCACGGCTTCCCGTTCCTCGCCGGCCTGGCGGCGGCGCCGCTGGCCGCGGCCGCGTTCGCGGCCTTCTTCGGCTTCTTCTGCGTGCGCCTGACACGGATCTACTTCGCCATGCTCACGCTGGCGTTCGCGCAGATCGTCTGGGCGGTCTGCCTGAAATGGAACAGCGTCACGGGGGGCGAGCAGGGGATGCCGAGCGTCCCGTATCCCGACATGGGCTGGATGGACGCGCTGCCGCTGCTCGCGGGCCTGCGCGTGGGGGAGAAGTACTACCTCGTCGCGCTGGTGGTCGTGGCGCTGTGCCTCGCGCTCCTGCGCATGATCGTGCACTCGCCCTTCGGGCGCATGCTCACCGTGATCCGCGAGAACCGGGAGCGCGCGCAGTTCATCGGCATCAACGTGCGCCGCTACGAGCTCGCCGCCTTCGTCCTCGCCGGCGCCTTCGCGGGTGTCGCCGGGGCGCTGTTCGGCATCTTCAACCGCGGCGTGTTCCCCGACTTCGCCTACTGGTCTAAGTCGGCGGAGGTGCTGATCATGACCCTGCTCGGGGGGATGGGCCACTTCTGGGGGCCGGCGGTGGGCGCCGCCGCGCTGCTCTGGCTGCACCAGCAGATCACGGCCTACACGCAGTACTGGCCGTTCATCCTCGGCACGATCCTCATCGTGCTGTTGTTCGCTTTCCCCGGCGGCATCGTCGGCGCGGTCCATGCGATGTGGGCCCGGCTGCGCGGGAAGGGCGCCCGTGCTTGAGGTCCGCGACCTGCGCAGGTCCTTCGGCGGCTTCACCGCCGTGGACGGCGTGAGCATCCGGGTGGCCGAGCGGCAGATCGTCGCGGTGATCGGCCCGAACGGCGCCGGCAAGTCCACCTTCTTCAACCTGGTCACCGGCCACCTGCGCCCGGACCAGGGCGAGGTGGTGTTCGGCGGGCGCTCGATCGCGGGGGCGGCCCCGCACGACATCGTGCGCCTGGGCATCGGGCGCTCGTTCCAGCGCATCAACATCTTTCCGCAGCTCACCGTGTTCCAGAACGTGCAGGCGGCGATCATCGCGCACAAGCGCTTCGGCCCGCGCCTCTGGGGACGCTCCGAGGACCTGTTCCGCGACGAGACGATGGCGCTGCTCGAGTCGATCGGCCTCGCGCGCATCGCGGGCGAGACGAGCGCGCAGCTCTCCTACGGCGCGCAGAAGCAGATCGAGCTCGGCATCGCGCTCGCGAGCGAGCCGAGGCTGCTCCTGCTCGACGAGCCCACCGCCGGCATGTCCGCCGCCGAGACGCGCGACGCCATCGCGCTCATCGAGCGCATCGTGTCCGAGCGCGGCCTGTCGCTGCTGTTCACCGAGCACGACATGGAGGTGGTGTTCCAGATCGCGCAGCGCATCGGCGTGCTGCACCAGGGGCGCCTGATCGCCGAAGGCACGCCGGCCGAGGTGCGCCGCGACCCCGAGGTACGGCGCATCTATCTGGGGGAGAAGGCTTGAGCGCCCCGCTGCTCGAAGTGAAGGACCTGCATGCCGCCTACGGCCTGTCGCGCGTCCTGTTCGGGGTCTCGCTGGAGGTCCGCGCGGGCGAGTGCGTCTGCCTGCTCGGCAGGAACGGCGTGGGTAAGACCACGACGATGCGCGCGATCATGGGCCTGACGCCGCCCTCTTCCGGGAGCGTGCGCTGGCAGGGGCGCGAGGTCACGGGCTGGCCGCCCAACCGCGCGGCCCGCTCGGGCGTGGGGTTCGTGCCCGAGGATCGCCGCATCTTCGCCGAGCTCTCGGTCTGGGAGAACCTCGACGTCGCGCGGCGCGCGGCCAACCGGCCCGGGCCGTGGACGGTCGAGGCGGTCTACGGCCTGTTCCCGAAGCTGCGCGAGCTCGCCGATCGCGCCGGCGGAAACCTGTCCGGCGGCGAGCAGCAGATGCTGACGATCGCGCGCACCCTGATGGGCAATCCGGAGCTTCTCCTCCTCGACGAGCCTTCGGAAGGCCTGGCGCCCCTCGTCGTCGAGCACCTGCTGCAGCAGGTCATGCAGCTCAAGAGGAACGGCCTTACGATCATGCTCGCCGAGCAGGGGGTGGAGTTCTCCCTGGCGCTCGCGGACCGCGTCTACGTGCTCGAGAAGGGCGAGGTAAGGTTCTCCGGCCCCGCCGCCCGCCTGCGCGAGGACGAGGCCTTGCGCAACGAGCTTCTCGCACTCTGAGTCCAACCCGAAGGAGGAAACGCCATGCCGTTCGTGAACATCCGCATCCTCGAAGGCCATCCGAAGGACCGCAAGGACAGGATCGCGCGCCGCGTCGTCGACGCCATCTCCGAGGAGGCCAGCCTCCCCAAGGAAGTGATCTGGGTGGTGTTCGAGGACGTGAAGGCCGACGACTGGTACGTCGGGCCGACCCGCGTGAGCCAGATGAAGAAGGGGTAGGGTATGAGCGTCGAGGTTCGCGATCCCCGCTTTCGCGCGGTGGTGGGAAGCGAGGTGGCGTTCGAGAAGCTCGCCACGGGGTTCCTGTTCACCGAAGGCCCCCTGTGGCATGCGCGCGAGCACTACCTGCTCTTCAGCGACATGCCGGGAGATCACCTGCGCAAATGGAGCGCGAAAGGCGGCGTGAGCACTTTCCGCAAGCCCTGCCACCAGAGCAACGGCCTTGCCTGGGACGCGCGGGGCAGGCTGCTCGCCTGCGAGCATTCGTCCAGCCGGCTCACGCGCACGGAGGCCGACGGCTCGATCACCGTCCTCGCCAGCCACCACGACGGCAAGGAGCTGAACAGCCCCAACGATCTCGCGGTGCGCGCCGACGGCTCGATCTATTTCAGCGATCCCACCTACGGCCGCAACGAGTACTACGGGCGGCCGCGGCCGGTGGAGCTCGGCTTCCGTGGCGTATACCGGGTCGAGCCCGAATCGAAGCGCCTGACGCTGCTCGCGGACGATTTCGCGCAGCCGAACGGGCTGTGCTTCTCCGCGGACGAGAAACGCCTCTTCGTCAACGACACCGACCGGCAGCACATCCGCGTGTTCGACGTGAAGCCCGACGGGACGCTCTCGGGCTCGCGCGTCTGGGCGCAGACGACCGGGGAGGGCGCCGGCGCGCCCGACGGCATGAAGCTCGATGTCCAGGGCAACCTCTACTGCTGCGGGCCGGGAGGCATCCACGTATTCGCGCCGGATGCCACCTGCCTGGGCGTGATCCGGGTTCCGGAGTACACGGCCAACTTCTGCTGGGGCGACGCCGACTTCCGCAGCCTCTACATCACCGCATCGACCTCCCTCTATCGCATCCGCACGGAGGTCGCCGGCCGCCCGCAGATGCCCTGACTTGAAACGAAGCCTCGTCCTGATCGCGCTCGCCGCGTGCGCGGCCGTCGCCGCCGGCGCATGGCTTCTTGCCGGGAGCGGCGAGCATCGCCTGGCCGACGAGATCCGCGCCTTCGAGCAGCAGGATCGCCTGCAGGCGCCGGCGACGGGCGGGGTGCTCTTCGTCGGCAGCTCGTCCATCCGGTTGTGGCCGGACTTGTCGGCGGCGTTTCCCGGGACGGCGATCCTGCAGCGCGGCTTCGGGGGCGCGGAGCTCGCCGACGTCCTGCACTTCGCCCCGCGCATCGTCCTGCCCTACCGGCCCGGTACGCTCGTCCTCTATGCCGGGGAGAACGAAATATCCGCGGGCATCGGCGCGGACCGGATCCTGGCGGACCTGGAGAAGCTCGTGCGCCTCGTCCATCGCGAGCTGCCTGGCGCGCGGATCATCCTGCTCGCCGTCAAGCCGAGCCCGAAGCGGGCGCGCTTCGCCCCCGCCATCATGGCGTTCAACCGGGCGCTGCGGTCGTTCGCCGCCACCGACCCGCGGCTCGCTTTCGTGGACATCTACACGCCGATGACGAATCCGGACGGGAGTGTCCGCGCGGAGCTCTTTGCGGAAGATGGCCTGCACATGAACGCCGCGGGATACGAGATCTGGCGCAAGGCCCTTGCTCCGGTGCTGCGCCCGGCGGCCGGTCAGTCCAGCGCGAGCTTCATTCCTTCGTGGCTCGCGACGAAGCCGAGGCGCTCGTAGAAGCGCACCGCGTCCTTCCGTCGCTTGTCGCTCGTGAGCTGGACGAGGCCGCACCCTTCCTCGCGCGCGCGTTCGATCGCGTGCCTCACGAGCAGCTCGCCGATGCGCCGGCCGCGCTCGCGCGACGACACGCGCACGCCTTCGATCTGCGCGCGCCACAGGCCCTGGCGGCTCAGGCCCGGGAGGAACGTGAGCTGGAGGGTGGCGACGATGCGGCCCTCGACTTCGGCGACGAGGAGCTCGTGGTTCGCGTCGGCCGCGATCGCGTCGAAAGCTTCGTAGTAGCAGCGCGGCACCGGGTCCTCGTTGCGCTCGCGCTGCGCGCCCAGCACGTCGTCCGCGAGCAGCGCCACCAGCGCCGGAACGTCGCTGCGCGCTGCGCGGCGGATCTTCAAGGGTAGTCGACCGGCTTCTGCGGCCGCTCGGGGAGCGGAATGGATTCCGATTCGCCGGGCACGAGCGGAAAGCGGCCGTGCTGCCAGTCGTCGGCCGCCTGGTCGATGCGCGCCTTGCTGCTGGAAACGAAGTTCCACCACAGGAAGCGGGGGCCGACGGGCTCGCCGCCGAGCAGCATCACCCGGCTCGGCGCCTCGCAGGCCAGCTTCTCCTCGGTGCCGGCGGAAAAGACGAGCATCTGTCCGGCGCCGAATCGCCGCTCGCCGTGGATCACTTCCCCTTCCGCGACGTAGGCGGCGCGCTCGGCATACTCCGGCTTCAGGACGAAGTCGCCGCCCGCCTTCAGGTCGAGCTCGGCATAGAACATCTCGGAATACACGGGCACGGGCGACTGGGCGCCGTTCAGCTCGCCGACGATCACCCGGGCGCGCGCGCCGGGCTCGTCGAGCACCGGCAGGTCGCGCGCCCCGAAGTGGACGAACGCCGGGTCCGTCTCCTCGTGCTCCCGCGGCAGGGCCACCCAGACCTGGATGCCGAAGCAGCGCGAGCCGGTCGCGCGCAGCTCGGCGGGCGTGCGCTCCGAGTGGACGATGCCGCGGCCGGCCGTCATCCAGTTCACCTCGCCGGGCCGGATCGCCTGCACGCTGCCGAGGCTGTCGCGGTGCATGATCGCGCCCTCGAAGAGGTAGGTCACCGTGGCGAGGCCGATGTGCGGGTGGGGGCGCACGGCGAGGCCCTGGTTCGGATGGAAGGCGGCGGGGCCCATCTGGTCGAAGAAGACGAACGGGCCGACCATGCGCCGCTCGGCGGCGGGCAGGGCCCGGCGCACCAGGAAGCCGTCGCCGAGGTCGCGGCTGCGCGGGGTGATGAGGGCTTCGAGCATGGGATCCCTTTCAGGATCCTATTTTGCGCCTGGGCTTGATGTCGCTGGCAAGTATGGTGACGACGAGACCGACCCCGCCGGCGGCGGCGAAGAGGAAGAGCATGATCGCCAGGCCCGGGTAGCCGAAGAGGCGAAAGTCGGTGTCGACCGGCATGAGGAGCGCCGCGCCGACGATGAGCGCGGCGAGCACGAGGCCGAGCGTGATCCGGTTCGCGACCTTCTGCAGGCCCTCGAGCAGGCGCGCCTCGTCGATCGAGTCGACGCGGATGCGAAACCGGTTGTCTGCGAGCTGGTCGAGTATCCGGTTGACGCGTCCCGGCAGGTGCTGAACGAAGTTCTTGGCGTCGACCGCGGCGCTGAAAAGCGCCCCGAGCGACAGGTCGCGCGTCATCTGCTTCTCGGTGATCTCGGCGGCGTGGCGGCGGATCGCCTCGTTCGGGTCGAAGCCGGGCGAAAGCGTCAGCCCGATCTCGTCCAGGTTGAGCAGCGTCTTGCCGATCATCGCCAGCTCCGGGGGCAGGCGCACGCCGTGGTCAGCGGCGGCCTTGAGGAGCAAGAGGACCGCGCGCCCGACCTGCGGGCGCTGCGCCGTCAGCTGGCGATGCTGCGTCACGATGTCGGTCACGGCACGCTGGAAGCCGGCGGCGTCCGCGTCGTCGCTGCACGTGCCGATCAGGAGCAGCATCTTCGCGGCTTCGTCGGCGCGGTTCTCGCTCACGGCGAGCAGTAGCTGCAGCAGGCGGTCCTGCAGGCCGGGTGGGACCTGCGCGACCATGCCGAAATCGATGAGCGCGATCTTCCTGCCGTCCACCAGGAACACGTTGCCGGGATGCGGATCGGCGTGGAACAGCCCGTCGCGCAGCATCTGCTGGAGGTAGGCGCGGAAGAGCGCATCGGCGAGCCGGTCTCCGTCGATCTCCATCCGCGCGAGCCGGCCGAGCGCAGTGACCTTCTTCCCCGACACGAATTCCATCGTGAGGACGCGCGAGGTGCTGAGCGCGGGAATCGGCTGCGGGACGCAGATTTCCTCGATCTCCCGCAGGTTGCCGCCGATCGCCGCCAGATGCAGGGCCTCCTGGCGGAAGTCCAGCTCGCGCAGCAGCGACTTCCGGAACTCGTCGAACACCAGGCCGGGCTCGAAGCGCCGCCCGAATTCCGTGTGGCCGTCGACGAAGGCGACGATCTGCGCCATTGCCTCTAGGTCCGCGAGGACCTGGTCGCGGATGCCGGGTCGCTGGACCTTCACCGCCAGACGCCGTCCGTCGCGGAGCTCGGCGTAGTGCACCTGCGCCATGGATGCCGCCGCGAGCGGCACCGGCTCCAGGCCCCGCAGGGCAGCGAGCCGCTCGCCCAGCTCCTCCTCCAGGATCGCGCGGATCTGCTCGAACGGGACGGGCGCGACATGGTCCTGCAGGCGCTTGAGCGCGTCGGCATAGGCCGTAGGAACGATGTCGGGCCGCGTCGACAGGAGCTGGCCGAGCTTGATGAACGTGGGGCCGAGCCGCTCGAGGTCGGCGGCGAGCTCGGCCGCCTCGGGCGCCGCCTGCGCGGCCACCGGCGAATCTTCGGGCAGGAGGTCCGCGAGCCCCGCCCGCTTCACCAGGTCGCCGCGGCCGTACTTGAAGAAGAGCAGCGCGACGTCCTTGTACCGGGCGAGGTATTCGGGCCGCAGTGAAATGGTCATGGCGAGATGGGCATCCTGATGCCCCGAACAGCAATCCGCGTTCCCGTCGCTGTTTAACAATGCGCTGAAACGATGAGGGGGTGAAGGCGCGCAGCTTCCTGAAGTACGGCCTGGTCGCGGCCGTGATGGGCCTCGCGGTCCTCGTCGTCGCCAACCTCGCGCTCGGCGACAAGCGCATCGACACGCACGTCGAGCACCTGTATCCGGTCGAGTCGCCGCAGTTCTCGCAGGCGATGGGCGCGCTGCTCGGCCCGGCGATCGTGGGCGGCAACCGGGCGCGGGCGCTGGTCAACGGCCGGGAGATCTTTCCGGCAATGCTGGAGGCGATCGCCGCGGCGAAGCGCTCGATCACGTTCGAGATGTACATCTTCGCCGAGGGCGAGGTCGGCGAGGCCTTCACGCGCGCGTTCGAGGAGCGCGCGCGCGCCGGCGTGAAAGTCCATTTCCTCTACGACGCGGTCGGCAGCGAGAAGATCGACGAGAAGTACCTCGAGCGGCTCAAGGCCGCCGGCGTGGAGATCGCCGCGTACAACCCGTTCCGCTGGTACACGCTCGCGAGCATGAACAATCGCACCCACCGCAAGCTGATGGTGATCGACGGCCGGGTCGGCTTCACCGGCGGCGCCGGAATCCAGGACCAGTGGAGCGGCGACGCCGAGGACCCGGAGCACTGGCGGGACACGCATTTCCGCGTCGAAGGTCCCGCGGCGGCGCAGATGCAGGCGGCGTTCATGGAGAACTGGATCGAGACCACGGGCCGGGTGCTGCACGGCGAGGACTACTTCCCGCGCATCGAGCCGGCGGGAAAGCAGCTCGCCCAGGTCGTCGTCAGCTCGCCCGGCGGGGGCGGGGAGAGCATGCAGCTCCTCTACCTGCTCTCGATCGCCTCGGCGAAGAAGTCGATCCTGCTCGCCAACGCCTACTTCGTGCCCGACAACGTCGAGATCGACACGCTCGCCGCGGCGGCGCGGCGCGGCGTCAAGGTGCAGGTCATCGTGCCCGGGCCGATCATCGACAACAAGTTCGTGCGCCGCGCCTCGCGCGCGAGCTGGGGCGACCTGCTGCGCGCGGGCGTCGAGATCCACGAGTACCAGCCGACGATGTTCCACGTCAAGTCGATGGTGGTCGACGACCTGTGGGTCACGGTCGGCTCGACCAATTTCGACACGCGCTCGTTCAGCACCAACGACGAGGCGAACCTCAATATCCTCGACGCCGCCTTCGCCGCCGAGCAGCGGCGCATTTTCGAGGCGGACCTCAAGCGCTCGCGGCGCGTCACGCTGGAGCAGTGGCAGGAACGGCCGTGGACCCAGAAGGCCTGGGACACGGTCATGGACACCCTCAGCTCGCAGCTCTAGTCGCGGTCTCGATGCCGCCGACGATGAAGTTCACCAGCATCTTCGTTGCCGCGGGGTCGAGGCGCCGGTTCTGGCGCCGCGAGAGCCGCTCGACGCGCGCGTCGATGCTGTGGTGGATGAGCGCGCCCAGCGCGAACTGGTAGCACCAGGCGACCTGCCCCCGGGTGGCGTGCGGAAGGACGCGCGCCATGGCGTCGATGAACGCGTGCGCCATCGGGTCGAAGTGCCGGCGCACGATGCGGCGCATCGCCGGCGTGCCGCGGTTCAGCTCGCGCGCCACCAGCGCGCCGTAGAACTCGCCCTCCGGGCTGCGGCGCAGGCGCAGCACCGGGGTGACGAACGCCTCGACGATGGCGCGCAGCGTGCGCGTGCGGTCCGGCGCCTCCAGGTCGATGGCCTGGAGCTGCGCCAGGCGCTCGGCGACGGTGCCTCGCCAGCGGTCGAAGATCGCCTCGATCAGGGCCTGCTTGCGCCCGAAGTGGTAGTCGAGCAGGGCGAGCGGCACCCCCGCCTCGGCGGCGATCTGGCGCAGCGAGACCGCGTCGTAGCCGTGCTGCGCGAATAGCTTTTCCGCCGCGCGCAGGATCGCGAGCGGCCGGTCGGTCCGGTTCACTGGACAAGTGTCCAGCCATTTTGCTTTTCGGGCAACTCGGTTATATTGCGCCTCGAGGAGGAGCACCCATGACGACCATCCGAGTGGCTGGCGCCGCCGTCCTGGCGGCCGTTTCCGTCGCGCTCAGCGCGCCGACCTTCGCGCAGTCCAAGGCGAAGGGCAATCCGATCAAGATCGCCTACATCGACCCGCTGTCCGGGGCGTTCGCCAACGTCGGCGAGGCCGGGCTGCACCATTTCCGCGCCATGGCGGAGGAGGTGAACGCGAAGGGCGGCCTGAACGGCCGGCCGATCGAGGTCGTCGGCTACGACAACAAGGTGAGCCCGCAGGAAGCGCTCAACCAGCTGAAGCGCGTCATCGACGACGGCATCCAGTACATCACCCAGGGCAACGGCTCCGCCGTCGCCGGGGCGCTCATCGAGGCGGTCAACCGTCACAACGAGCGCAACCCGGGCAAGGAGATCCTGTACCTGAACTACGCCGCGGTGGACCCGGCGTTCACCAACGAGAAGTGCTCGTTCTGGCACTTCCGCTTCGACGCCAACAGCGACATGAAGATGGAGTCGCTCACCACCTGGATGGCGCAGAACAAGGGCATCAAGAAGGTGTACCTGATCAACCAGGACTACTCGTTCGGCCACGCGGTGAAGAAGGCGGCGCGCGAGATGCTCGGGCGCAAGCGGCCCGACGTCGAGATCGTCGGCGACGACCTGCACCCGCTCGGCAAGGTGACCGACTTCTCGCCCTACATCGCGAAGATGAAGCAGGCCGGCACCGATACCGTCATCACCGGGAACTGGGGCCAGGACATGGCGCTGCTCATCAAGGCGGCGAAGGACGGCGGCCTCAACGCGTCGTTCTACACCTACTACGGCGGCGGCCTGGGCGCGCTCTCCACCATCGGCGAGTCGGGCGTGGGCAACCTGAAGCAGATCACCGAGTGGCACGAGAACGTCCCGACCCGGATCGAGAAGTGGAGCCAGGACTTCGAGAAGAAGTACAAGGTCGACTTCTACTACCTGCGCGTGCGCACGATGATGCTCATGCTCGCCGAGGCGTCGAAGAAGGCGAAGTCGGTCGAGCCGAAGGCCATCGCCTACGCGCTCGAGGGCATGCGCTACGACAGCGACACCGGCGAGGTGGAGATGCGCAAGCAGGACCACCAGCTCATCCAGCCGCTCTACCTGTCGACGGTGCAGAAGGTCGCCGCCAAGGGCGGCCCGAAGGACGTCAAGTACGACGTGGAGGGCACCGGCCTGGGCTTCAAGACCGACGCCAAGCTGGACGCGTTCACCTCGGCGGGATTCACCTCCTGCAACATGAAGCGGCCGTAACCGAGGGAACCTGAGAAAGGGGGCGCGAGCCCCCTTTTTTTTGCATGGAATTCTTCCTCATCCAGGCGCTGAACGGCATCAGCTACGGGCTGCTGCTGTTCATGCTGTCCTCGGGCCTGACCATCGTGTTCTCGCTGATGGGCGTGCTGAACTTCGCCCACGCGAGCTTCTACATGTTCGGCGCGTACTTCGCCTACCAGACGACGAAGTACTTCGGCTTCTGGACCGCGCTGGTCGTGGCGCCGCTCCTGGTGGGCCTGATCGGCATGGCGGTGGAGCGCTTCGCCCTGCGGCGCGCGCACAAGTTCGGCCACGTCGCCGAGCTGCTGTTCACGTTCGGCCTCGCCTACCTCATGGAGGAGGCGGTGCACCTCATCTGGGGCCGGGTGGCGGTGGACTACAAGGTGCCGGCCGAGCTCGACGGGCCGCTCTTCTCGATCATGGGCTCGCCGTATCCGGCCTACCGCGCCTTCATGATGCTCGTCGCGGTGTTCATGCTGGTGTCGATCTGGCTCGCGCTGACGCGCACGCGCATCGGCCTGGTGATCCAGGCGGCGCTTTCGCACCCGGAAACGGTGGAGGCGCTCGGCCACAACGTGCCGCGCGTGTTCATGCTGGTGTTCGGCGGCGGGGCCGCGCTCGCCGGTCTCGCCGGGGTGATCGGCGGCAATGCCTTCGTCACCGACCCGGCGATGGCCGCGGCGGTCGGGCCGATCGTGTTCGTGATCGGGGTGGTGGGCGGCATCGGCTCCCTCGCCGGCGCGTTCTACGCCTCGCTCCTCATCGGCTTCATCCAGACCTTCGCGGTGTCGCTCGACTGGGGCCTGTTCGGCTACAAGATCTCGCAGATCGCGCCGGTGCTGCCGTATGTCGTGATGGTGCTGATGCTGATCCTGCGGCCGCGCGGCTTGCTGGGAACACGCGACACGTGAACCTCTCGCTGCGCATGGGCGGGTGGATGGTCTGGGCGGTGACGGCGCTCATCATGCTCGTCGCGCCGTGGCTCTTTCCGAGCGGCTTCGCGCTCACGCTGCTCACGCAGATGGGCACGCTCATCATCTTCTCGCTCTCCTACAACATGCTGCTGGGGCAGGGCGGCATGCTGTCCTTCGGCCACGCGGTGTACTCCGGCCTGGGCGCCTACATCACGGTGCACGCCCTGAACGCCATCGGCAAGAGCTGGGGCTGGGTGACGCCGATCCCGCTGCTGCCGCTCGTCGGCGGCTTCGCCGGCCTCGTGTTCGGCATCCTTTTCGGCTACGTCACCACCAAGCGCGCCGGGACCATCTTCGCCATGATCTCGCTCGGCATCGGCGAGATGGTCTACGCCTGCGTGCTCATGTTCCCCGGGTTCTTCGGCGGCGAGGCCGGCATCTCCACCAACCGCACGGTCGGCCAGCCGCTCTTCGGCCTGACGTTCGGGCCGGCGATCCAGGTCTACTACCTGGTCGCAGCCTGGTGCTTCCTCTGCATGATCGCGATGTACGCGCTGACGCAGACGCCGCTCGGCCGCATGGCGAACGCGGTGCGCGACAACCCGGAGCGCGCGGCGTTCGTCGGCTACGACACGCAGAAGGTGCGCTTCCTGCAGCTCGTGCTGTCGGCGTTCTTCGCCGGCATCGCGGGCGCGCTGTCGTGCATCAACTTCGAGATCGTCTCCGCGGAGAACGTCTCGGCGATCCGCTCCGGCGGC
>DASZQH010000343.1:0-1532 GCA_035549805.1 Burkholderiales bacterium | reverse complement strand
CCAGCCCGCGCTGACGAAGAGCCTGCGCCAGCTCGAGACCGAGCTCGGCGCCGTGCTGCTCGCGCGCGGCGTCCGCGGCGCGCGCCCCACCGACCTCGGGCGCGCCTTCCTCGCGCGCGCCCGGGCGGTGAGCGAGGACCTCCGGCGCGCGCGCGAAGAGCTCGACCAGCTCCGGGGATCGAGGGAAGGCAGCCTGTCCGTGGGCACCGCGCCGGGCCCGGCGCTCGGGTTGCTGCCCGCGGCGCTGGCGCGAGTCCGCATCCGGTGGCCCGAAGCCGCGCTGCGCGTCGTGGACATCTCGCCCTCCGGCGTCCTGCCCGCCCTGCGCGAAGGCGCGATCGACTTCGCCTTGTCGGCGAGCGTCGCGCCGCTCACCAGCGCCGGCAAGGAGTGGGCGATCGAGCCCCTGTATCTGAACGATTCGGCGATCGTCGCGCGCACCGGCCATCCCCTCGCGCGCGCCCGGCGCCTCGCCGCCCTGGCCGGTGCCGAATGGATCCGCAGCGGCTATCCGGGCGACTCGTCCGCGTTGCCCGACCTCCTGAAGAAGGCCGGCTTGCCGCCTCCCCGCTACCGCGTCGATTGCCCTTCCTTCCTGATGGTTCCCGAGCTCGTCGCCCGGACCGAGCTCCTTGCGGTCGTCCCCTGGCAGATCGCAGCGCGCGAGGCAAGCGCGGGACGCCTCGCCCGCCTCCGGCTCCTCGACCGCTACCCGCCGCGGCCGATCAGCCTCGTCCGGCGGGCCGACGTGCCGCTGACGCCGATCGCGAGCCACTGCGCGGAGATCCTGCGCGAGGAGGCCAGGCGCCAGCGCCACGGTTGAGGCTCGCCCGACTACTCGAGCGCGAGCCCCGAGCTGGCGACGAACTGGCGCCAGCGCTGCCATTCCTCGCGGATGTAGGCGCCGAACGCTTCCGGCGTGCCCGGGCTCGGCTCGATGCTCAGCTTCTCGAGCGAGGCCTTGAGGTCAGGGTCGGCGAGCACCCGGCCGAGCTCCGCGTTGAGCCGCTGGACGAGCTCGGGAGCGAGTCCCGCGGGACCGACGAGGCCCCACCAGGAGTTCACCTGCAGTCCCGAAATGCCCTGCTCGTCCAGCGTCGCCACTTCGGGCAGCACCGCCAGCCGCCGGGCCCCGGTGACCCCCAGGGCGCGCAGCTTTCCGGCGCGGATGTTGCCGAGGTAACCGCCGGGCGACTCGAACATGGCCTGCACCTCGCCGCCCAGGAGCGCCGCGACCAGCGCAGGGCCGCCTTTGTACGGCACGTGGATCATGTCCGCGCCCGTCTTCTGCTTCAGCATTTCCGTCGCCAGGTGATGCACGCTGCCCTGCCCGGGCGTCGCGTAATGCACCTTGCCCGCGTTTGCCCGCGTCCACGCCACGAACTGCTTCATGTCCGTCGCCGGCAGATCCGCGCGCACCATGAAGACGTACGCGCCGCGGGCCATCTCGCCGATCGGCGTGAAGGCGCTGGAGGGATCGTACGGCGGCTTCTTCAGCGTGGCCGGGCCGACCGCCAGGTTCGCGGCCACGC
>DASZQH010000342.1:0-5809 GCA_035549805.1 Burkholderiales bacterium | reverse complement strand
CGCCCGAGCGCCGCCTCGGCGTCCTTCCCGGTCAGGTTCTTCGACGTGAGGTCGACCAGGAACATGTGCGAGTCGGTGCCGCCGGACACGATGCGCACGCCGCGCGCCTGCAGCGCCGCCGCCATGGTTCTCGAATTCTCGAGAACGCTCTGCTGGTAGCTGCGGAAGTCGGGCCTGAGCGCTTCCCCGAGCGCCACCGCCTTCGCCGCGATCACGTGCATGAGCGGCCCGCCCTGCAGTCCCGGGAAGATCGCGCTGTTGATCGGCTTCTCGAACTCCTCCAGCCCGAAGATCATCCCGCCGCGCGGCCCGCGCAGTGTCTTGTGGTTCGTCGTGGTCACGAAGTGCGCGATGCCGACCGGCGAGGGGTAGAGGCCCGCCGCGATCAGGCCGGCGTAATGCGCGATGTCCGCCATCAGCAGCGCGCCGCACTTGTCGGCGATGGCGCGGAAGCGCTTCCAGTCGATCACGCGCGAGTACGCCGACGCGCCGGTGACGATGAGCTTCGGCTTCTCCGCCATCGCCAGCTTCTCGGCCGCGTCGTAGTCGATTTCTTCTTTTTGATTCAAAGAATATGAAATCACTCTGTACAGCTTCCCGGACAGATTCACGGGCGAGCCATGCGTAAGGTGTCCGCCGTGCGCGAGCGACATTCCAAGGATCGTGTCGCCCGGCTTCAGCACCGCCGTGTACACGGCCTGGTTCGCCTGCGAGCCCGAGTGCGGCTGCACGTTCGCCCACGGCGTCCCGAACAGCTTCTTCGCGCGCTCGATCGCGAGCGTCTCCGCGATGTCCACGTACTCGCAGCCGCCGTAGTACCGCTTGCCGGGATAGCCCTCGGCATACTTGTTCGTGAGCTGGCTCCCCTGCGCCATCAGCACCGCCCGGCTGACGTAGTTCTCCGACGCGATCAGCTCGACGTGGTCTTCCTGACGCTGGTTTTCCTGGCGGATGGCATCCCAGACTTCGGGGTCGGACTGGGCAAGGAGGTCGGGAGCGAGCATGGCCGGCATTCTACCAGCGGCCCCATATATAGGGCCTAACGCTCCGCCGGGCCCTATAGGTACCGGGCGCTCGCCGATTCGCCCAGTAGTACAGTACCGTTTTCGAGGAGGGGAAGTTCCGATGACACCCAGGTTCCGCTTCGCGCGGATGTGCGCTGCGACGCTCCTTTGCTGGGCAGGCGCAGCGCAGGCCGGCCCCTATGCGGACGACCTGGCCAAGTGCCTCGTCAGCTCCACGACCGCCGAAGACAAGCACGCGCTCATCCGTTGGATCTTCGCCAACGCGGTGCTCCACCCTCAGGTCCGCGAGCTGGCGAGCCTCAGCGTGGCGCAGCGTACCGACGTGAACACGCAGACCGGACGCCTCATGGAGCGACTGCTCACCGATGTCTGCAAGCCGCAGTTGCAGACGGCGATCCGCTACGAAGGACCGGGCACGATCGAGACCGGCTTCGCGATTCTCGGCCAGGTGGCGATGCGCGAGCTGATGACCGATCAGAGCGTCGCCCGCGGCTTCTCGGAGGTCGAGCTGTACGTCGACAAGGAGAAGATGCGGCGCGCCTTCGGCGCGCCGGCGCGATAGCCGCTAGACCGCGGTCGGAGGAGCAAGATCCTCCGGACGGTCGATGTCGCGCAGCACGCCGGGATCGCCGATGGGAATCTTCACCAGGTGCTCTTCGTGGGCTTTCAGGAGCGTCTTCGCGCCTTCGTCCCCTTTGCAGGAGACCAGGTCCTGGTGAAAGCGACCCGAAATGCCGACCGGGTGCCCGCGGCGGGCGCGGAAGTACGGCGCGGCGAGCGGCGCGCCGGCGGCGAGCGCATCGCGCACGGCGGCGATGCTCGAGCGGCGGATGAACGGCATGTCGCCGAGCGCAATCAGGTAGCCCGTGCGCTCGCCCGCGGCGCGCGCTGCACACGCGAGGCTAGCACCCATGCCCTCGGCCGCGTTGTCGCACACCACGACCGCGCAGCCCTCGCCTTCCAATTGATCGATCAGGTTGGCCTGACCGGGACGCACCACGGCGAAGACGACGTCGATCTCGGACTTCAGGTGTCGGGCCGCCTGGACGGCGATGGAAACGCCGTGGGGAAGCGCATGTTGAAGCTTGTCGGAGCCGAAGCGCGTCGCCGAGCCTGCGGCAAGGAGCAGCCCGACGATGTCCTTCAAGTGGTCTTGGCTGCCGGAACTTCGCAGGCGGAGGGATCGAAGCGCTGCGCGGGCTTGGCGGCCCAGGAGGGCTCGCTCACGCCATGGCGCACCGCGGTCATCTCCGCGAGGATCGCCACCGCGATCTCCGGCGGCGTCTTCGAGCCGATGTAGAGGCCCACGGGGCCGCGCAGGCGCGCGATCTCCTCGGCGGAGACGTCGAACTCCTTCAGCCGCTCGCGGCGCGCATCGTTGTTCTTCTTCGAGCCGATCGCGCCGACGTAGAAGGCGGGGGACTTGAGCGCCTCCATGAGCGCGAGGTCGTCGAGCTTCGGGTCGTGCGTGAGCGCGACGACGGCGCTGTGGCCGTCGAGGTTGAGCTCGCGCACCACGTCGTCGGGCATGCCGCGGTCGAGCGGGACGCTCGCGAGGTCCCAGCCGTTCGCGTATTCCTCGCGCGGGTCGACGACGGTGACGTGGTAGTCGAGCATGTGCGCCATCTCGGCGAGGTAGCGCGTGAGCTGCCCGCCGCCGATCAGGACGAGGCGCCAGCGCGGCCCGTGCACGCTGGTGAGCGTCGCGCCGTCGAACTCGAGCGCGTCCTGCCAGCGTCCGGAATCGAGCGTGGCGCGGCCGGTCTTCATGTCGAGGCGGCGCCGCACGAGCTGGCGGCCCTCGATGCGCTGGAGGAGATCGGGGATGCCGCTCTGCTCGCCCAGCGGCTCCACGACGAGCTGCAGCGTGCCGCCGCACGGCAGGCCCCAGCGCGTGGCCTCCTCGTTCGTCACCCCGTACGTAATGAGCTGCGGGTGCGGCTTCTCGAAAATTTTATCTCTTACTTTTTCCACCAAATCGTCTTCGACGCAGCCGCCGGAGACGGAGCCGACGATCTGGCCGTCGTCGCGCACCGCGACCATCGCGCCCACCGGGCGCGGCGCCGAGCCCCAGGTCTTGACGATCGTGCCGAGCGCGGCGCGATGGCCCTCGCCCCGCCATTTCTGGGCGGTGCGCAGCACTTCGATGTCTACGCTATCCATGGTCAAAGTCGATTCTAACGCGGCACCCCTTGCCGCCCGCCCCGGTCGCGATCGCGAGCCGCGCCCCGTGCGCCGCAGCAATTTCGCGCACGATCGCGAGCCCGAGGCCGCTTCCGGTGCCCGCGGTGCCCGGGACGCGGTAGAACCGCTCCACGACGCGCTCGCGCTCGGACTCGGGAATGCCCGGCCCGTCGTCTTCGACCTCGAGGAAGGGCAGGGGTTCGCTGCCGGTGCGCACAGTGACGTGCCCGCCGCGCGGCACGTACTCGATCGCGTTGTGCAGGAGGTTACCGAGCGCCTCGCGCAGGAGGAAGGCGTCGCCGTGCACCGGCGCGGGCTCGAGCTCGAAGCCGAGGTCGAGGTCGCGCTCGAGCGCGCGGTGCACCCACTCGTCCGCGGCTTCCTCGACGAGCGCGCGCAGGTCGACGGTCGCGTGCGGCTCCACCCGCCCGCCCGGCTCGGCGCGCGCGAGGGCGAGGAGCTGGTTCGCGAGGCGCGCGGTGCGCACCGTCGCGCCGTGCACGTGCTCCAGCTCCGCGCGCGCCGCGCCGGGCAGCGGCTGCGCGAGCGCGAGCTCGGCGTGCGTGCGCAGCCCGGCGAGCGGCGTGCGCAGCTGGTGGGCGGCGTTGGCGAGGAAGCGCTGCTGGTTGCGGTGCAGCTCCTCCACCTGCAGCAGGAGCTGGTTCAGGGCCTCGATGATGGGGCGCGTCTCCTCGACCGCGTGCGCCGGCTCGACGGGGCGCAGGTCGCGCGCGGAGCGCTGGCGCATCTCCTCGGAGACGCGCCGCAGCGGCTGCAGGCCGCGCGACACCGCGAACCACGCGATCGCCAAAGTGAGCAGCCCCAGGGCGGCGAGCGGCACCACGCTGCCGAGCAGGATGTCGCGCACCAGGCGATCGCGCTTGCGCGTGGTCTCGGCGACCGTGATCGTGCACAGCTCGCTGCCGCAGGCCGCCCACTGCGTCGCGGCGCGCACCGTCGCGCCGCGGTACGCGGCGTCGTAGAACGCGGGGTTGTCGCCGCGCTTCTCCGCCGGCGGCAGCGGGATGTCCGCGTCGCCCGACACCGGACGGCCGGAGGGGTCGCGCACGACGTAGTACACCTTGTCCACCGGGTCGGTGCGCAGGATCTGCTCGGCGATCAGCGGCAGCTCGACGGTGGTCACGCCGCCGCGCACCCGGATCGTCTCGCCCAGCGCGAGGCCGGCGTTGACGAGCGAGGTGTCGTAGGCCAGGGTCGCCGGCTCGTGCGCCATGTAGTACGACGCGACCGCGCTCGCGGCCAGCACGGCGGCGAGCGGCGCGAGGAGGAGCCGCAGGAGGTGCCCGCGAAGGCTTCGCTCGGCCATCCTAGGAAACGCTCTTGTACTCCTCCAGCATGTAGCCGAAGCCGCGCACGGTGCGGATGCGCACCCCGGCGCGCTCGAGCTTGGAGCGCAGCCGGGAGATGTAGACCTCGATCGCGTTGGGCGAGAGCTCCTCGTCCCAGCCGGCCACCGCCTGGATGATGCTCTCCTTGGAGACGATCTTCTCCACCCTGCCGAGCAGGACCTCGAGCACCGCCCACTCCCGGGCGGCGAGCTCGAGCGGCTCTCCGTTCAGGTAGGCGCGCCGCGCCACGGTGTCGAGCAGAAGGGGGCCGTGCGTGATCCGCGGGCCGGTCTGCGCCTGGGAGCGGCGGATGAGGGCGCGCACGCGCGCCGTGAGCTCCGGCATCGCGAACGGCTTGGCCATGTAGTCGTCGGCGCCCAGGTCGAGGCCGTGCACCCGGTCGCCGACGGCGTCGCGCGCGGTGAGGACCAGGACGGGCACGCGCTGCGCCTCGTTGCGCAGGCGCCGCAGCACCTCGAAGCCGTCGATCCCCGGCAGCCCCACGTCCAGGATCACCAGGTCGAAGCGCTCGTGCCGGGCGGCCTCGACCGCCGCCTCGCCGCGCGCGGCGACGTCGGTAGCGTAGCCTTCGGCCTGCAGGATGCGGCCCAGGCCGGAGGCGAGCGAAGCGTCGTCTTCCACGATGAGGATGCGCATGGCAGCACCGATGATAGTGCCGAACCCCTTCGCTGCGACGCAACATTGCCGCGCCGGTCGCGGTAGGACTAGGATTAGCTCCCCCGCGAATCGCCCCTGCCCCATCCCGTTCCCAAAAACTTCCAGGGAGAACCCATGTCCGTCAAAGTTTCCATGAAGGTCAACGGCAAGCCGGTGTCGGCCGACCTCGAGCCCCGCACCCTGCTGGTGACCTACATCCGCGAGCACCTGCGCCTCACCGGCACGCACGTCGGCTGCGACACCGCGCAGTGCGGCGCGTGCACCGTGCTCATGAACGGCAAGGCGGTGAAGAGCTGCTCCATGGTCGCGATGCAGGCCGAAGGCGCCGACGTGGTCACGATCGAGGGCGTGGCGAAGCCCGACGGCACGCTGCACCCGATGCAGGCGGCGTTCAAGGAGAACCACGGCCTGCAGTGCGGCTTCTGCACGCCGGGGATGGTGATGAACGCGCTCGACTTCGCGAAGAGCCATCCGAACCCGACCGAGCAGCAGGTGCGCGAGAGCCTCGAGGGCAACCTGTGCCGCTGCACCGGCTACCACAACATCGTGAAGAGCGTCATGGCCGGCGCAAAA
>DASZQH010000341.1:0-3939 GCA_035549805.1 Burkholderiales bacterium | reverse complement strand
TCCGTATTGAGCGCGGTGTTGCCGAGGAAGAACGCCACGCGGGCGACGCTGCGGCCGTTCACGTAGCAATTGGCGCCCTGGAGGGTGCCGCTCACCGTCTGACCGCCCAGCGGGGCCTTGAACCAGGCCTCGAGCGTGCCGGAGGTCGGCGCGGGCAGCGACTGCGCCAGCGCGAGCTCCGGGAGGGTGCCGCAAACCGCCAGCGCCGCGACTGCAATAGAAGATTTTCTGAATTGCATCCCAAGTCCCCCTTGTAGGGTTTGTAGTTGGTAGGGGGACAAGCGCACGATGCGTGCCAGCGACACGCTTCGAGGCAATTCAAAGACTTAATGACGAGGGGTGGGGGAAACCGCGACAGCTTGCGTAGTGATTGCCCGACTCGCGAAGAGCCGCTTACCGCAAAAGCCCCGTTTTACCGCGGTGCGGCGATGTCGCCGCGCACCGACGGAAATCTCGGCTGCACGCGCAGGGCGACGACTTTCTCTTCCGGCTGCGGGAAGGTGCGGCCGCCTTCGACCCATTCCGCGATCGGAAGGAACTGCTCGCGCTCGGCGAAGGACTGCGAGAACTCCATCTCGAAGATCCCGGTGCCGGTCTCCGCGGCCTTGAGGAACGCGTCGGAATCGGAGAGCCGCGTGAGCAGCGGCAGCTTGAGCGAGCCGAGGAAGCGCTCCAGCGGCTCGTAGACCGGCATGGACTTGCGGACCTTGTTCGCTACCACGCCGAGGCGGATGTTGCGCGTGCGCAGGCGGCCGGAAAGCATCAGGTCGCGGATGAAATTGGCGGTGGCCCGGATGTCGATCGCCGAGGAGGCGACCGGGATGAGGATCGAGTCGGCCCGGGCGAGCATGTCCTGCAGCAGCATGCCGGAGGCGCCGGCCGGCGCGTCGATGATGAGCTGGCGCGTATCCGCGGGAACCTGCATGGCGAAGCTGCGCAGGCCGGTGCGCTGCGGGGCGGCGTTGGCGCCGTGGATGCGGAACGCCTGAGGGCCGCGCACGCCGAGCCAGGCGAGGGTCGAGCCCTGGGGGTCGAAGTCCATGACGGCCGTCGGGACCCGCTTCGCCGCGAAGTACGAGGCGAGATTGGTCGTGACGGTGGTCTTTCCAGACCCGCCCTTGGTGTTGATGACCAGCGTGGTATTCGGCCGCATGCCCCTCTCCCCCGGACAAGCGCCTCTATCCTAAAGCGAAGTCGGGGGTTTAGGGTGCAATTACTTCACTTACCTGGCCTTTAGGCGGCTTTGGCGGGGGCCGCCTTGCGGTTGGACTCCAGTTTTGCGTCGACCAGCCGCACGGTCTCGTCCAGGGCCTCGGAGCGCATGCCCTTCTTGGCGGCGATGGCCTGCACCAGGCGGTCGACGCGCTCGATGTTGAGGGCGCCGCCGAAGAGGGCACGCGCGGCCGAGGAGGGGCTCGCAAGGCCCTGGGCGGCCGCGGCATATTTTTCGAACGGCACCATGTCCCGCTCGTCCGCGCCGAGGGAGACGCAGAGCTTCACGACCCACTGGTACATGGCGCGCGAGGCTTCCAGGTCGCCATGCACCGCGTCCTTGATGGGGCGCATCCCGTCCCGGGTAATGCAGCGGTAGTTGCCGGCGAGCAGCATGGCCCATTTCGCGAGCGGCACGAACACCGACTCGTGCACCTTCAGCTTCACCGGCAGCTCGATCAGGCCGGACCCCGTGTCGAAGCGCGAGGCCTCGATGCCGGCTTCGAGCTCGCGCAGCAGCGCGGTATGCGCGTCGGAAGGGAAGCGCGCCGACTTGAAATTTGTGGGCAGGCGCACCTGCAGGACGTTCACCTTCTCCTCCGGCGGCCGGAACGCCTGGGGATCCGGGCTGCAGAGGGTCATGAGCGCGGGATCGAAGCGGTCCCACACCGTGGGATCGGTGTACGCGTCGCGAACCCAGTCGGCCGAGACCGAAGGGATGCGCGCGATGTACGGAAGGGGCGGCATGTTCATGATCGACATGCAGGGCACGCGGGCTTTCGCGATCCCGTCCATCAGCTCGCGCACGCCGGGCGAGCGGTACTGCGGCTCCTGCATGGCGAGCGCGACGAGCTCGTACGCGGCCGGGTCGATCGCCCCCGGCGCATCGGCCGAGAGCTTGCCGGGCAGCCGGCGCGAGTCCACCTCGACGAGGCCTTCGCGGCCTTTCACCGGCAGGCGCACGCGGGTGCCGAGGGAGTTGATGACGTCGGCCTCGGACTGGAGGCAGACCAGTTTCACCGTATGCCCGGCGAGCAGCAGCTTGGTAGCGAGGAGGGAGCCGTAAGATGCGCCGAGGATGAGGATTCTTCGGGAAGTCGCCATGGGGATGTCCTTCGGTAGCTTCGGGAAAGCGGAGTGCCGCGAGGGTACTCCGATCGCTCCCGGGTTTCACGTTGCAGTGCAGAATTGCACGATATGAAAACGGATGCGGTTGTCCTGGGGGCGGGGATCGTCGGCATCTGCATCGCGCTGCACCTGCAGAAAAGGGGCCGGTCCGTCGTCCTCGTCGACCGGCGCGGCGCGGCCGAGGAGACCTCGTTCGGCAACGCCGGCCTGATCCAGCGCGAGGGCGTGTACCCATACGGGTTCCCGCACGATTTCGGCGCCCTCCTGCGCTACGGCTTCAACCGCACGATCGATGCGTACTACCACCCGTCTGCGCTGCCGCGGCTCGCGCCGTTCCTGTGGAAGTACTGGCACTACTCGCGCCCCGCGCGCCACGCCGAGGTCGCGAAGGTGTACTCGAAGCTGATCGAGCACTGCGTGACCGAGCACGAGGCGCTCGCGGTGGAGGCCGGCGCCACCGGGCTCCTGCGCCGCACCGGCTGGATGAAGATCTTCCGCACCGAGCGGGAGTTCGCGCGCCGCCGCGAGGAAGCCGAGCGCTGGAAGCGCGAGTTCGGCATCGCCTTCCGCGTCCATTCGAGGGCCGAGCTCCAGGAGCTCGAGCCGCACGTCGCGCCCGTGCTGGTGGGGGCGCTGCACTGGACCGATCCCGTCGCGGTCTTCGATCCCCAGGGGCTCTGCCTCGCGTACCTGCAGCACTTCCAGAAGCTCGGCGGCACCTTCGCGCAGGGAAACGCCGCCAGCCTCGAAGCGGACGGCGCCGGCTGGAAGGTGAAGACGGCGCAGGGTCCGGTGCAGGCTTCCGCCGCCGTGATCGCGCTCGGGCCGTGGGCCGACGTCCTGACCCGCGCGCTGGGCTACGACCTTCCGCTCGCGGTGAAGCGCGGCTACCACATGCACTACCGCGCCGCGGGCGAGGCGAAGCTGAACCATCCCATGCTCGATACGGAGCGCGGCTACTTCCTCGCGCCGATGCGCCGCGGCATCCGGCTCACCACCGGCGCGGAGTTCGCGCACCGCGACGCGATCCGCACGCCGGTGCAGCTCGGGCGCGCCGAGCCGATCGCCCGCGACCTCTTCCCGCTCGCCGAGCGCCTCGACACCGAGGCCTGGATGGGCGCGCGCCCCTGCACGCCCGACATGCTGCCGATCATCGGCGCGGCGCTTCACCGCGGCCATGCCTTCTTCTCTCCGGATCATCTCGGTGGGCTTGGCCACAGTCACTCCAGGTTCTGCACCTGCTCGCGGAACTGCTCGACCACGCTCTTGAGCTCAAGCCCGATTCGGGTGAGCTCCACGTCGTTCGACTTGGCGCACAGCGTATTGGATTCGCGGTTGAGTTCCTGCGCCAGGAAATCGAGCCGTCGTCCGACCGCTCCACCCTGCCCCATCAGCGCGCGCGCCTGCTGGACGTGCGCGGCGAGCCGGTCGAGTTCCTCGCGGATGTCGGCCTTGGCCGCCATCAGGATCGCCTCCTGGTGCAGCCGATCGGAATCGAAGCGCGCCGACGCCGACAGCAACACCGCCACCTGTTCGGCAAGCCGAGCCTTCACCGCTTCCGGCTTGCGACCGGGGTTGCTTTCTGCGCGCGCGGTAAGC